>CANJNJ010000119.1 GCA_947474995.1 Opitutaceae bacterium
AGCACTTCGACCAACTGTTGATCCAGTTGGTCGATTTTTTCGCGAATCGGTCCGAGTTCCATATCAGGATTGCGCTTGCGGCTCCGGGGCACCTGCGGTGGCCGCCACCGGTGTTTCCGGGCGGAGCGAAGGCTCGTCAAACGGCAGGTCTTCGTTGGCGAGGCCCATGTCGGTATCGGTGGGGGTGTGCGTGGTCGACGTAGTTTTCAACCATTCATCGATCTGGCGCGACGACAGGACGTCGGACGCCGGCAATTCATCAAGTGACTTGATGCCCACGAACTCCAGGAATTGATCGGTCGTGCCATATTGGATCGGCCGGCCTGGGGAATCGGCGCGGCCCACGATGTAGACGAGCTCGTGCTCGAGCAGCTTGTTGATGCCCGCTTCGGCGGAAACGCCGCGAATGGTCTCAATTTCGCCGCGCGTCACGGGCTGGCGATAAGCCACGACCGCCAGGGTCTCGATCGAAGACTGGCTCAGCTTGGCCGGCGGCGGTTCCTGCCGCAGGATGCGGACCCAGCGGCCGAAGCGCGGCTGGGTGACCAGCCGGTAGCCGGAACTGCCTTCGATGAGCAAAAGCCCGTCGTCCGCCGCGCGAAGTTCGTTGGCGATTTCGTCCATCGCCTCCCGCACTTGGGTCGCCGTGATGAGCGATGGCACGTCCACATAGAGTTCGGCATCCAACGGCGCTTCCACGAACGTTTCCACGGGTTCGGCCGCCGCGGCCGGTTCTTCGGCGGGAGCCGGGGTCGCCTCCGTGGCCTCCGCCGCCACCGCCGGCGCAGCGTCGAAGAGCGAGGACTCATGGAACCGCGTGAACGCGGCCTGGATATCCTTGATCGCGAGCGGTTGGCTGGAGGACAGCAACAGTGCTTTGAGCACTTTTTTCAGGTTAAAAGCCATGCGGTGGAGTCGCGACGAGTGATGCGGCGCGTTTCACCGCACGCAACCCGAATTTGCTTTTGCGCACCCTTTGCGCTGCGAACGCGCTTGCCCGTGCCCGGGCGCTCTGGTCTCTTCGCGGTAATTTTCCCTCATGAAACAACCTGCTGATCATACCCGCAAGTTCTCCTCCGTCGTCAACGACGGTCCCAGCCGCGCCGGCGCGCGCTCCATGCTGCGCCCGGTGGGTTTCACCGAGGAGGACTTCAAGAAGCCCATCGTCGGCATCGCCTCCCTTTGGAGCATGGTCACCCCGTGCAACATGCACTTGGACACGCTCTCCCGCGAGGCCGAGGCCGGCGCCAACGCCGCCGGCGGCAAGGCCATCGTGTTCGGCACCATCACCGTTTCCGACGGCATCAGCATGGGCACGCCCGGCATGCGCTACTCGCTCGTCTCGCGGGAGGTCATCGCCGATTCCATCGAGACCGTCGCGGGCGCCGAGGGTTTTGACGGCGTCGTGACCGTGGGCGGTTGCGACAAGAACATGCCCGGCTGCATCATGGCGCTCGCCCGCCTGAATCGCCCCGGCGTCTTTGTCTACGGCGGCACCATTCTCCCGGGATTCCATCCCGATTCGAAAAAAGAGTGCGACATCGTCTCGGTTTACGAGGCGGTCGGCCAGCACGCGGCCCACAAACTTGACGACCGGGGTTTGGAAAAAATAGAGAACTGCGCGATTCCCGGCCCGGGTTCCTGCAGCGGCATGTACACAGCCAACACCATGGCCTCGGCCATTGAGGCGCTCGGCATGAGCCTGCCCAACAGTTCCGCCCAAATCGCCATTAGCAACGAGAAGAAGGAAGACTGCCGCAAGGCCGGGGCCGCGGTGCTCGCGTTGCTCAAGGCCGACATCAAGCCCCGCGACATCATGACGCGCAAGGCGTTCGAGAACGCGATCACCGTCGCGATTTCCCTCGGCGGTTCGACCAACGCCGTGCTCCACCTGCTCGCGATGGCGCACAGCGCCGGGGTGAAGCTCTCCATCGATGACTTCACCAAGATCGGCAAACGTGTGCCGGTTCTCGCTGACCTCAAGCCTTCCGGTAAATACGGGATGGTTCATCTCACGCGCATCGGTGGACTCCCGCCGCTGATGAAAGTCCTGCTCGATCAGGGCCTCCTCCATGGGGACTGCATCACGGTCACCGGCAAGACCATCGCCGAGAATCTCCGCGACGTTAAGCCCTACCCGACCGATCAGGATGTCGTCCGTCCGTTCTCCAATCCGATCAAGGCCGACAGCCATCTCCGCATCCTCTACGGCAATCTCGCTTCCGAGGGCGCGGTGGCGAAAATCTCCGGCAAGGAAGGTCTCTTGTTCTCCGGCAAGGCGATTGTGTTCGAAGGCGAAGAGGCCGCGCTCGGCGCCATTCTCGACGGCCGCGTGAAGGCCGGCCACGTCGTCGTCATCCGCAATGAAGGCCCGGTGGGTGGTCCCGGCATGCGCGAAATGCTTTCTCCGACCGGCGCCATCATGGGCAAGGGCCTCGGCAAGGAAGTCGCCCTCATCACGGACGGCCGTTTCTCCGGCGGCAGTCACGGGTTTGTCGTGGGTCACATCACCCCCGAAGCCGCCGTGGGTGGCGCCATCGGGCTCATCAAGAATGGTGACATCATCACCATCGATGCGGTGAAGAACCAACTCACGCTCGACATTCCTGCCAAGGAAATGGCCGCCCGCCGCAAGGCCTGGAAGCCGAAGAAGGCCAAGGAAACCCGCGGCGTGCTCGCCAAATACGCCAAGCTCGTCAGCACGGCCTCGTTCGGTGCCGTGACCGATAAGGATTTGTAAGCCCTGCGCGCGGGTCGCGAGTAGCGAGTGGCAATTCGGACGGCTTTGGTATAGCTTTCCTCGAGAAGTCGCGTCGTGCGGCGCGGGTCCCTGCTCGCTCCTCACGCGCCGCTACTTTCTTCCCATGAACTGGTCCCGCTTCAAATCCCACTTCCTGCATCACGCCGATCTCGGCGTTTCGCTCGATGTCAGCCGGGTGCCGTTTCCCGACGAGTTTCTCGTCACGATGGCCCCAAGGATGGAGCAGGCGTACGCCGACATGGCCGCGCTCGAAAGGGGCGCCATCGCCAATCCGGATGAAAAAAGGATGGTCGGGCATTACTGGCTGCGCGCCCCCCAGCTCGCGCCGACACCGGAAATCACCAACGAAATCACCTCCACCCTCGCGGCGATCCAGAAGTTCGCCGCCAAGGTTCACTCGGGCGGGACGGTCGGCCCCAAGGGGAAGTTCAAAAACCTTCTCGTGATCGGCATCGGTGGATCGGCGCTGGGGCCGCAACTGGTCAGTCATGCACTCGGCCATCCGCGGAAGGACAAGCTCGCGGTCTCGTTTTTCGACAACACGGATCCGGACGGCATGGATTACGTGCTGGGCCGCCTCAAGGGCCAGCTCGCCAAAACGCTGGTCGTTGTCATCTCGAAGTCCGGCGGCACCGCCGAGACGCGCAACGGCATGCTCGAAGCCATCACGGCTTTCCAAGCGGCCAACCTCGCCTACCCGGCCCATTTCGTGGCGGTAACCGGTGCCGGCTCGAAACTCGATCAAGTCGCCCAATCCGAGGGCTGGCTCGCGCGGTTTGCCATGTGGGATTGGGTCGGCGGCCGTACCAGCGAACTCAGCGCCGTCGGCCTGCTGCCCGCCGCGCTGCAGGGCATCGACATCCAGGCGATGCTCGACGGCGCCGCCGCGATGGATGTCGCCACCCGTCAACCCGTCACGGCCCGGAATCCCGCCGCGTTGCTCGCGCTGATGTGGCATTTCGCTTCTGACGGCCGCGGCGCCAAGGACATGGTCGTCCTTCCTTACAAGGATCGCCTGCTGCTTTTTTCGCGCTACCTCCAGCAACTCGTGATGGAGTCGATCGGCAAAGAGTACGACCTCGCCGGCCGCGTGGTAAACCAAGGTCTCGCCGTCTACGGCAACAAGGGCTCGACCGATCAACACGCCTACGTGCAGCAGCTGCGCGAGGGGGTGAATAATTTCTTCGTCACGTTCATCGAGGTCCTCAAGGACCGCGACGGGAAGACCTCGCTTGAGGTGGAACCGGGCGTCACCAGCGGGGATTTCCTGCAGGGTTTTCTTCTCGGCACGCGTGATGCCCTGACGGAGAAGGATCGCCACTCCATCACGATCACCGTGCCCGATGTTTCGCCCCGGACGCTCGGCATGCTCATCGCGCTCTATGAACGCGTCGTCGGCCTTTACGCCTCATTGATCGGGATCAACGCCTACCACCAACCCGGTGTCGAGGCCGGCAAGAAGGCGGCGGGCGGGGTCATCACGCTGCAGTTGAAACTCGTTGCCGCCCTGCGCGCTTCGTCGGGTCGAGCCTATACCCCAGAGCAACTCGCGCAGTCGATCGGCGAACCCGGGAGGACCGAACTCGTCTTCAAGATTCTCGAGCACCTCGCCGCCAACAAGCACACGGGCGTAAAGAAGCGCGCGGCCCAGCCGGTTTTTGAATCGAAGTACCGCTTGGCGTAAACCAGGACATGGCCCGCCTTCCCCTCATTTTCGGTTTGGCCGCGATCCTGGCCGCTACCCTCACGGGCGTCACCTATTTCCGTTTTCAGTCGGCTAACCACCAGCTCGAGGTTCGTCTGGCCGAAAGCACTTCCCGCGACGCCACCCTCGAGAACGAACTGGCCACCGCGCGCCAGGAAAACGAAACCATGGGCGCCGCGAATCGCACGTTGCGCAGCGAAGTGGATGGGACGAAAGCGAAGGTCGCAATGGCCGAGGCGCGGGTGACGCAACTGGAACGTGACCTCGGCGACACGAAATCCGTTTTATCCATTTATGAAACCACGGCCCGCGCCCTGAGCGACGATGTCGCGGCCTTGCGGGTCGAACTCGCGGATTCCCGCGCCGCCAACGCGACGCCCGAAGCTGTCGCCGCGTACAAGAATACGATCGCGGAATTGGAGCGCCAACTGGCCGCCGCGGGTAATGGCGCCGCCGCGCCCAAGGTCGCCGGAGCCTCCACCGCCGTCTTCATGAGCCGGCCCGGCCGGTCGACCGTCCTGAACGTGGGCCCGGAGAACTCTTTCGTGGTCGTGAACTTCGGTTCGTTACGCGGAGCCCAGCCCGGTCAGAAATTGACCGTCAGTCACGAGACCCAGGTCATCGCCACCGCCTTGATTAGCGACGTCCGCGAGAATTTTTCGGTCGCCCAAGTCCTGCCCGAAACCCTGAGTGGAGCCTTGCAGAAAGGGGATTCAGCAGTATTGGTTCGATAATCATGACCTCGCTCAAGAAAACCTCCCTGGTGCTGCTCCTCGCCTCGTTTGGGGTGCTTCTGGGCGCCTGCTCGACCAACAGCCCCAAGCAATCCGCCATTCCGTGGAGCCAACCGGCTTCCTGGGAAGGTCAGATTCCCGGCATGGGTCAGCCCGCGGGGCGCTAAGGTCGGTCGGTGGCGGCCTTGGTGGGCTCGCCCGGCTCTTCCATCAATCCGGTTTCGGCCGGATTTTTTTGTGGGCCTCTGGAAGCACCATCCGCAATCTCGCGCCTGCGGGTGACTCCACCCGTTCCCATGTCTGAAGCGCCCGCCATCAATACTTCGCTGACCCCGCAGCCCGGCCACCTCTATGTGGTGGCGACGCCCATTGGCAATCTGGCCGATCTCACCGACCGCGCGCGGGCCATTCTGGGCGCGGTTGACCTGGTCGCGTGCGAGGACACCCGGACCACCGGCGGACTGCTTACCCGCCTTGGGCTGCGGAAGGACCTCGTCGCCTATCACGAACACAACGAACTGGAAACGGCCGTGCGCCTTGCCGATCAGCTGGCCGCAGGAAAATCGATCGCGGTGGTCAGCGATGCCGGAACACCGGGGCTGAGCGATCCCGGTTTTCGGCTCGTCCGCGAATGCCGGCGCCGCGGCCTGCCCGTCATACCCGTGCCCGGCCCAAGCGCGTTGACGGTCGTCCTCAGCGCGAGCGGACTGCCCACGAATGGTTTTCTCTTCGTGGGCTTCCTGCCGTCGAAGAGCGCCGCCCGCATCGCGTTCTGCGAGCGCTACCGCGACTTCGACTACACCCTCGCCCTTTACGAAAGCTGCCACCGGATCGAGAAGGCGGTCGCCGAGATCGTCGCCACCCTCGGCCCAACCCGCGTCATTTGCGTGGCTCGCGAGGTCACCAAACTCCACGAGACTTTCCTGGTCGGCCCAGCGGCGGACGTGGAGGCGCGTCTCGCCAAGGGCAGCCTGAAGGGCGAATTCGTCCTGCTCATCGCGCCGAAGGATTTTGTGCTGTGAGGTGCGGCCGGGAGGTCGGTGGATTGTCGTTCGGAGACGGTAGCCAACGAGACCCGTTGGGTGTTTTTTTCTGCTGAACACCCCATCTTTCTGTCATTCTGGGCGCAGCGCAGACTCCATCCGGTGCGTGGCACTGCTTTCGTGGATCTTTCGCTTCCGCTCGGAACAACGGGCGTTCTTCGTGTAGCGCGTCCTCCGCTTTCCGGTCGACCCTAAAAACTAGCTTCTCCTTTGGAGCATTTCCTGTGTTTCGTGGGCCATGTCTTCGGCGCCTGTTGCGGTCATCGATATCGGGAGCAACTCGATCAAGCTCCTCGTCGCCGTCCGCGACTCCGCCGGAGCCGTGACCGCCCTCCACACCCGCACGCTCGAAGCGCGGATCAGCGCCGGCATTTCCCACGCCAATCCCGTCCTCAGCGAAGACGGCATGCGCCGCGGGCTTGAGGCCGTTCGCACGCTGCTGGTTGACGCCGCGACGTTTGCGGCCGGACGCGTTGTCCTTGTCGCGACGAGCGCCGTGCGCGACGCCGGCAACGGCCCCGATTTCCGCGAGCGCATCCACGCCGCCACCGGGCACCGCCTCCGCATCCTGACCGGCGTCGAAGAGGCCAACTTGATAGGCCGGGGGCTCACCTGCGATCCCGCGCTCGGCGCGTTGCAGGATTTCTACGTTTTCGATCTCGGCGGCGGGAGCCTGGAGTGCCTCGCCTTCCGCCAGCGCCACATCACCCAGGCCGTGAGCCTGCCCCTCGGATGTGTCCGGCTGACCGAGCGATTCGTTTCCGATCCCGAGGCGCCTTTTTCTCCCGCAGCCTTGGAAGCGATTGCGAACCACACGCGGGAGGTGATCGCGGGCAGTGGTTTCGACTTTGCGCTGTCGCCCGCTTCGACCTCCGTCGGCACCGGCGGCACCGTCGCCACGATGCGCGCCATCCTCTCCGCCCGCGAAGGAAAGCCTTTTGCCCAATCCTCTCCCACGGTGACCGTCGTCCAGGTTGCGGAACTGCTCCGCTCGCTCGGCACCATGCCGCTGGCCCAGCGCCGGCAAGTCGCGGGGCTCCCGCCCAACCGGGCCGATATTTTTCCGACCGCGCTCGCGAGCCTGCTCGCGCTCGCCGAAGGCCTAGGCCTCCCCGCCTATCGCCATTCGCTCTTCAACCTTCGCTACGGCCTCGCCGCCGAAGCCCTTGCCTGACTCCGCCCCGCGCCGGCACCCCAAGCCGGTTTGTCATCTAATAGATGACAAACTGGTCTGGGCACGCTGGATTTTTTTAAGGGAAAAGGTGAGGCGCGGAACGACGCACGAACGTTCCGGGAAATCTGGGCGGGGCGGGATTACTCGCGGTAGCCGCGGGCGCCTTCTTCCGACAGGCGCCCTTTGGTCTCGCTCGCGGGCGTTCGGCCGGTCTTCTGCTTCTTCGCCGCCTTGCGCAGGTCCTTGAGCATCGCCTCGAAATCAGCCGGCAACGGTGCGCGTAAATCGAGTTCCTTGCCCGAAATCGGATGCGCGAGCACCAGATGTGCGGCATGCAGCATCACCCGCGCTGGTTGCCGCACCAACCGCGAATCCGCCTTCCAGCCATAGAGCGGATCGCCCAGCAAGGAGTGGCCGAGCGATTTCAGATGCACGCGAATCTGATGGGTCCGCCCGGTGAAAATCTGACAGCGGACCAGCGCGGCGATGTCGCCAAACGCCTCCACGACTTCCCAATCGGTCCGCGCCGCCCGGCCACCCTCGCCCACCGTCATCTTGTGCCGGTGAATGGGATGTCGGGCGATCGCCCCATCGATTGTGCCGCTCAGGAGTTCCGGTACGCCAGCCACCAGCGCCACGTAGAATTTTTTCAGTGAACGCGTGGCAAATTGATCCGCGAGCGCCCGATGCGCCTTGTCCGTCTTCGCGACCACGATCAGGCCCGTCGTCTCCTTGTCGAGGCGATGGACGATGCCCGGCCGCTCCACGCCACCGATCCCGCTGAGCGAGTCGGCACAGTGGGCGAGCAACGCGTGCACCAAGGTGTCCTCACCCGTCGCGGCCCCCGGGTGCACGACCATTCCGGCTTCCTTGTTGATCGCGAGCATGTGCTTGTCCTCAAACAGGACGTCGAGGGGAATATCGACCGCGGTGATCTCCGAAGCGGTGACATCGGGAAAAGAGAACTCGATCACATCGCCGCCGACGACGTTGGCGTCGCGGCTCAGGGCCACGCCACGCCGGAACACGCGTTTCGCGTCAAAGGCCCGGTGGAGCGCCGTGCGGCTGTGTTCACGAAAGGCGATCGCGAGGGCCTTGTCGGCCCGCAACTGACGAACGCCTTCCGGCACGGTGTAGGTTTGCTGCATGATGATTGGTGGAACGGATCCCAGCGGAGCACTATCGGTTGACGGCGGCCAAGTGCAAGAGTGTGAAGCCGGTTCGCTTGGGCGAGTCTCGCGTCGGTCGCTTTGGGACCAATGCACTCTGGGCCCTTGCGGTCGTCAGTGAGGCCGCCTCGCGCCGTTCGCCCCTCGCCGGGCAGCCAGCTTGTGGGCGGGGAAACCCGCCAAAATGCCAATTTTCAGTGCCTTCAAGTGTTGCCCGGCGGCGCCTCCTCTGTAAATTCACGCCTGCACCTCACCTCCGTCCCGCGCCCTGCTTGGACTCGTGATGGCTGTGGCGTGCGCATCATCAACCCCGCTACCCGATGAAAAACGCCCGTAAAGTATTCGCGTCCTTTGTGGCGCTCCTCGCCGTCTGCCTGATGCAGGCTGCTGATTCCAAAGCCGTCGCCCGTGTCATGACCATCACCGACATCGAAACCGACGACGCCGCCGGCTACGCCGCGTGGCAGTCGCAGGCCAATGCCATCATCAAGGCCAAACTCGGCATCGACACCTACTATCACGTCTACGTGACCAACTTCGATGGCGCCAAGTCCGGCTCCGTCCGCAGCGTGGTCTCCGCTGAATCGGTCGCGGCCCTGGTGAAAAACAACGCCGCCATTGCCGCTGACCCGGAACTCCGCGCCATCGTCGAGCACACCCGCGCCATCCGCAAAACCGGCGCGCGCGTGCTCGCTCAAGGCATCCGCTTCGATGGCACCGTCAAGGGCGGTTATGTTTATACCACCACCCTGAGGGTCACCGACGAGGCCGGCTATCTCAAGGCGCTCGAGGGACTCCGCGCGGTATTCGACGCGAAGGGCTTTCCGGATGCCAAAATCAACGCCTATCGCGTGCTGGCCGGTCGCACGAATTACACCCATCGCGTATCGATCTCCGTGCCCACGAATGCGCGCCTCGCGGCGATGCTCGACTTGCTGGCGGGCGATGCCCAAATGGCCGCCTGGCTCGCGGAAACGGCGAAATATCGCACCGTGGTTGGCAACATGACCGCGCACGATGTTATCAAGTAGCCGCCGTCAGAGTTTCGCAACGAGGCCCGCCGCCCGGCGGGCCTTTTTTTTGCGCCGAAACTAACCGGAAGAAGTCGGTTGAGAGTCGAGAGCCTGCCATTCTGAGACGGACACGTGCCGTTGAAAGTTGAGAGGTGAAAGTTGAAAGCGATGAAGGCCGGGGCAAAATCGCTCTTTTGGGGCCCGGTTCGAGGCAAGCGGATCCGTGACTCTCCTTCCGCGGTCTAAACTGCAGTTAACTTTTTGCCTGCTCTGGCTTTCAACCTTCAACTCTCAACTGAATTTTTCCGGCTGAGACGGGTATCCAACGAAGCCCGTTCGGTATTTCCTACCCAGCAAGTCCCCCGCTTGTCGTCCTGCTAAGCGCCAGCGAAGAATCCATCCGGTAGGTGACCCGATGGGGTGGCTTCTTCGGCTCGCTTGCGACACTCTTGGGGTTTGCGTCTGTACGGTGTGACTGCGTTTTCTTTCAGGCGCCTGCCCGCCCACTTCGAGACCGGATTGGTCTCGGAAACGGGCGGCCGGTGAATCATCCACCCCGCTTCCTCATGAAAATCCCCCATAAAATACTCGCGTCCCTCGTGGCGCTCCTCGCGGCCGGCCTGCTGCAGGCCGCTGATTCCAAGCCCGTCGCCCGGGTCATGGTTACGTCCGATATCGAAACCGATGACCCTGCCAGCTACGCCGCGTGGCAGTCGCAGGAGAACGCCATCATCAAGGCTAAGCTCGGCATCGAAACGCACTTTCACGTCTTTGTCACCGCGTTCGACGGCGTGAAGAGTGGCACGGTACGCGGTGTGTACACCGCAGAATCCATGGCGGCCCTCGCGAAGATTAATGCCTTCGTCGCCAGCGATCCGGCGCTGCGCGAAATTGGGGAACGCTTCCGCGCGATCCGCAAGTTCGGGCCGCGCGTACTCAGCCAGGGCATCCGCTTCGACGGCACCTACCCGGGCAGCTATGTTTATACCACCACCATGAGGGTCACCGACGAAGCGGCTTATCTCAAGGCGCTCGACGGTCTTCGTGCGTTGTTCGACGCGAAGGGCTTCCAGGATGCGAAAATCAACGCCTATCGGGTGCTGGCCGGTCGCACCAACTATTCCCATCGCGTCTCGATCGGCGTGCCGACCAATGACCGACTCGCGGCGCTGCTCGACTTGCTGGGAACGGATGCGCAGCTGAGCGTCTGGCTCGCCGACGTGGCGAAGTATCGCACCGTCGTCACCAGCACGACCGCGCACGATATCACCAAGTAACAGCCGGCCGAAATTCGCCGCGAAAGGCCGGCCTCCCCGGCGGGCCTTTCGCGGCGGAGGGCTTACGCGGCCGCGAGTGCCGCAATGGTCGCCACCGCCGACGCGCGCGCTTCCTTCGATACGCTCGCCACGGCCCAACCGTTGGCCGCGACCTGTGCCAGCTCCGCCCGGGTAAACGCCAGTTCGCCGGCGAGCGATTCGTATTCCTCGGTGAGCGAATTCGCAAAACACAATGGATCGTCGGTGCTGACCGTGCAGCGCACGCCAGCTTGGATCAGCTTTCGAATCGGATGGTCCTTTAGCGCTGGCACGACTTTAAGTCCGACGTTGCTGAGCGGACACACGTCGAACGTCACGCCACGCTCCGCCGCCAATCGGACCACCGCGGGATCTTCCATGGACCGCACGCCATGCTGGATGCGGTTCACGCCCAAAACCTCGATCGCTTCCCTCACCCGGGCGGGCCCATCAAATTCCCCGGCATGGCACTTTGTCACCTTGCCCGCCGCCCGCAGTCGCGCCCAGACGGCCGCGGTGTCGGGATGCGTGGGCATCTGCTCAAAACCGTGCAAGTCAACTCCGGCAAGCCCGTCCCACGTATGCAACTGGTCAATCGTCGCCCGTAATTCGCCCCCGAGGTCACTGCGCAACATGCCGGTGAAAATCCGCACTTCCAAACCGGGGGGCACCGCGGCGCGAATGGCCGCGATGATCTCGGGGCCGGGCACCTTGATGAAGCCAGTCACCGGCAGGTGAAAACTTGTTTCCACGTAGCGGACGTTTTGCGCCACATGCTTGGCGAAGATCGCCCGCGCCGCCTCATGGTAACGCGCGGCCGAATCAAACCACGGCAGGGCGTGCTCGAGCAGGATCCGCTCGAAATCTGGAAATGTCGCGTAGCGATAACGGCGATCGCGAAAGTCCGGATCCGGCGGCCATTTCTTCGGCTGCCACGCCCAGAGCAATTCGTAGGGCAGCGCCCCCTCGAGGTGGAGGTGCGTCTCCGTCTTCGGCAAAGCCTGGATGAAATCGCGCATGAATTCTTCCCTGAATTTTCAACCACTCATCGAAACTAATGCCTCGCTAATAAAACCGACCCTGAATCGTGGTCGGATTGGTGGGTCATTAGTGTGAATTAGTCGTGCACCTCCGTCCTAGCCCTTGCCGAGCAGGTATTCGGGGTTCAGCTTTTGCAGCGAGGCCAGCACGAACCGGCCGTCCTTCCGGATCAACTTTCCGTCGAACCAGATTTCGCCGCCACCGTATTCGGGCCGCTGGATGCAAACCATGTCCCAGTGCACCTGGGACTTGTTGCCATTGCCCACGCCGTCGTAGGCCTGCCCGGGCGTGAAGTGGAAGGACCCCGCGATTTTTTCATCGAAGAGGATGTCGCGCATCGGCTCGAGAATGTGCGGATTGAACCCAATCGCGAATTCCCCGATGTAGCGCGCGCCGTCGTCGCTGTCCAAAATCTCATTCAGCCGCTTCGTGTTGTTCGACGTCGCCTCGACGACTTTGCCCTTCTTGAACGCCAGGCGGATGTGATCGAACGAGGCCCCCAGATAAACGGTCGGCGCGTTGTATTGCACATGACCTTCCACGCTATCCTTCACCGGACAGGAGAACACCTCGCCATCCGGGATGTTGCGGAGGCCGCCACAGGGTTGGGCGCCAATGCCTTTGATCGAGAAGCGCAGATCGGTTCCCGGGCCCTTGATTTGGACGCGGTCGGTCTTCTTCATGAGGTCGGCCAGCGCCTTCATGCCCGGCGTCATCCGCGCGTAGTCGAGCGTGCAGACCCGGAAGTAGAAATCCTCGAAGGCTTCCGTGCTCATGCCCGCCTGCTGCGCCATCGCCGAACTCGGCCAGCGTAAGACGACCCACTTGGTCTTGCCCACGCGATGATCCAGCACGGGTTTCATCAACCGGGACACGAGCTGCACCTTTTCCGACGGGACGTCCGACGCCTCGAAAATATTCTCCGACCCACGCATCGCGATGTAGGCATCCATCTTCTGCATCCGCGCGAGCTCGACTTCCGCGTGCGGCCCGAACTGCGCCTCTTCCGCGCCCAGCGAAAGCTCCCGCGTGATCCGAGCCCGGTGCACCTGCACGTAGGGATGGGCCCCGCGGGCCCGGGCGGCCCGAATCATCGCAATGACCATGGCGTCCGGGACGTCGAAGGCATCAATCAAGACGCGTTCACCCTTTTTCAACGCCGTCGAAAAACCGGCGAGCCCCTCGGCCAGCTGCATAAAGCGGGGGTCAATAATCATATTGCCCGCAACTAACGCGGCGAGTTCGGCGCCCGCAAGGGGAAAGGAGAGCCAGGCCCGGCTACCCTATCCGGGAAATTCCGTTAGATTTGTTGGTCCGATCCGCGGGCGCGCACGGAGCGCCCGGCCCAGCTGGCACGATTGTCAGACATGGTGGGCCGGCACTCCGTGCGCGGCCAAGTCGTTCCGGCCGAACTCACTTTCGACCACCGCCCGTTTCGCCCGCCCCACCCGCATGGCCAGCGGCAAGGGTTTTCCCCCTCAGACGCCCGGCCGCGCTTCCGTCCGGGGAAAACAAATCCGCTTCACCGCCTCGTCAAAGTCGGCGGCGCCTCGCAGGATCTCGATCTCGAGGCGCAGGTAATACAAGGGCAGCGGACACCTCATCGTCTCGCTCATCCGCACGGCGTCCTTTTCGGTCGTCACGAGGCATTCTGCTCCACTGCGCTGCGCCAGCGCGAAGAGTTCGGCGAGGTCTTCCGCCGCATAGCGATAGTGGTCGAGGTACCGTTCGCGCCCGACCAGCAACGCGCCAAAGTCGCGCAGGAATTTTTCAAAGCTTTCCGGGGTCGCAATCCCGCTGAAGGCCAGCACCCGCTTGCCCTTGAGGTACGTCAGGGGCTCCCGTGCGCCGGGACCGGCCGCCGCCGTCGCGCCGAAGCGCTGCAGGTATTTCGGCCGGTGGGCGCATTCGATGATATCCACGCCGGGGTTATGTTCCTGGATCAGCCGCTCCAGCTCGATATCGCGCTCGCCGTTGGACTTTGTGAGGAACACGTAACTCGCCCGGCGCAAATGCGAAATCGGCTCGCGCAGGATGCCGCGCGGCAGCAGGTGCCCGTTGCCAAAGGGATTGGTCTTGTCGACGAGGAGCAGATTGAGCCGGCCCTTGAGCGGCAGATACTGAAAACCGTCGTCGAGCACCAAGGTGTCACAACCGAACTTCTTGATCGCGTAGGCACCCGCCTTCACCCGGTTCTTGTCCACCAGCACGATGACCCCCGGCAAATTGCGCGCCAGCATGAACGGTTCGTCGCCCGCCTGTTCGCTATCGAGCAAGACCGTCTGGCCGTCGCTCACGATGCGCGGGGGCGCCTCCTCCTCGTAGGTCAACGCGCTCCACCACCGGCGCCACGCCGGGGGTGCCTTGCTCTTGTAGCCGCGGCTCAGGATGGCGACCTTGCGACCGCGGTCGTGCAGCGCGCGGGCGAACTTTTCGACCACCGGCGTCTTGCCTGTGCCGCCGACCGTCAGGTTCCCCACCACCACGACCAGGCAGCCGAGCGGTTGATCATGCAGAATGCGATGTTGGTAAAGCCAGAGGCGCGCCTGCGCGACGCCGTTAAAGAGCCACGAAAGTCCCTGGAGAAAGGCTCCGTAAATCGCCGGCCCGGCCCCGGCGCGGCGCCCGTAGATGACGTCGACCGTGTAGAGCTCGAGCGCGTTAAACTGCCGTTTAAACCAGCTCATGGGTTTTTGCTCCGCCAAAACCCTGAAAGTAATCCGTCTTTGGCGGAATACCCCTGACTGCAAAACTGATACCTGTGATGATCCATTGTGCTGCCCCCGAATGAAGGTTGACGGCATCAATGGCGTAAACTGTTTTCCAAAGCGTCTGCACACTCAGCCCGGGCTTCCGCCACCGTGAAAGCCCACCAGGTTTTTTTGCGCAGCAAAAAACCATGAGCTACAAACTCTTCATTCCCGGTCCCATCGCCGTCTCGGAAAAGACGCTCCGCGCCATGGGGCAGCCCATGATCGGACACCGCAGCACGGATTTCGTCGACCTCTACAACTCGCTGCAGCCCGACCTGCAGACGTTGATGGGGACCAAGGATCCCGTCTACCTTTCGACCAGCAGCGCCTGGGGCGCCATGGAAGGTTCGCTCCGCAACGTCGTCCAGAAGAAGGTGCTGACCTGCATGAACGGCGCGTTCTCGGACAAGTGGAACGACGTCGCCCTGCGCGACGACAAGCAGGCCACCGCCCTCACGTTTGAATGGGGCCAGCCCGTCGATCCCGACGCGGTCCGCCGCGAGCTCGCCAAGGGCGGCTACGACGCCATCACGATCATCCACAACGAAACCTCGTGCGGCTGCATGAGCGACCTCGTGGCTCTCATGAAGGTCGTGCGGGAATTTCCCGAGGTCATTTCGATCATCGATACCGTCAGCTCGTTCAGCGCCATGCCGATTCCGAAGGACGAACTCGGCATCGACGTCTTTATCACCGGTTCGCAAAAGGCCCTCGCGATGCCGCCGGGCCTCTCGCTGCTGTCGGTCTCGAAGCGCGCCCTCGATCGCGCCGCCCAGACGTCGGGTCGCGGCTATTATTTCGATTTCGTCGAATTTCAGAAGAACCACGAGAACGGCATGACGCCGAGCACGCCGACCATTTCGCACATCTACGCGCTCCAGTCGAAGCTCGAGGACATCCGCGCCGAAGGCATCCCCGCCCGTCATGCGCGCCACGCCCGGTTGAACAAAATGGTGCGCGACCACGTCCTCGCCAAGGGCTTCAAGATGTTCCCGAAGGACGGCTACGGCTCAATCACGCTGAACTGCTTCGCCAACACGCTGAATTACGACCTCGGGGCGCTGAACAAGACCCTCAAGTCGAAGCACCAGCTCGTGATCGACGGTGGCTACGGGAAGCTGAAGGGAAAAACCTTCCGCATCTCGAACATGGGCGACGAAACCGGTGCGACGATGGCGGCGATGCTGAATTCCTTCGACGCCGCGCTGGCCGAGACGCCCAAAGCCGCGGTTTAGCGGCAGTTTTTCGCCTGCGGCGAAAAACTAGTTCTTGCACTTCGCTGGCGTGCAGCTAACGGCTCGCGTCTACATGAAGTCACTTGTCATCGCCGAGAAACCGTCCGTGGCGGCGGATCTCGCGCGTTCCCTCGGGAAGATTCCAAAGAAAGGCGACCACTACGAGAACGACGAATACGTCATTTCGTACGCGCTCGGCCACCTCGTGGAGCTCGAGATGCCCGAGGATATCGACAAGAAGAAATACGGTTTCTGGCGGCTCGAAACCCTGCCGATCATCCCGGAAAAGTTCGGCCTCAAGCCCATCGAGCAGTCCAAGGAGCGGTTCACCGCCCTTAAAAAACTTCTCGCCCGCAAGGACATCACCCTGGTCGTCAACGCGTGTGACGCGGGCCGCGAGGGCGAGTTGATCTTCGCGTACCTTTATCAGCTCACGAAGTGTAAGCTGCCGGTGAAGCGCGCGTGGATGCAGACGATGACCACCGAGGGCATCAAAGTGGCCTTCACGAATCTGCGCGACGGCGCCCAGATGGCCGGGCTCGCCGACGCCGCCCGCTGCCGCAGCGAGAGCGACTGGCTCATCGGCATCAACGGCACGCGCGCGCTGACCAAGCGCATGTTCGGTTCCCGCGCCGGCAATGTGGCGTCGGTCGGCCGCGTGCAGACGCCCACCCTCGCCATCGTCTACACCCGCGAACTGGAGATTCGGAATTTCAAGCCCCGCGACTACTGGCGGATCACGGCCACGTTCGAGGTGGCCAAAGGCAGCTACGAAGGCGTTTACCAGCGGCCGAATTTCAAGCGCGTTGAAAACGACGAGCACGACCGGATCGACCGCGTCTG
>CANJNJ010000120.1 GCA_947474995.1 Opitutaceae bacterium
GCTGGAGCGAGTTGCGGGTATTCTGGATGAAGGTCGCGATCTCGTTCTTCTTCTGCTGAATCCCCTCGAGCTTCTTTTGCGCGTCATTTTGCGCCTTGCTCTTGGCTTCAGCGGAAAGCGCAGGGTTCGTCGACTGATCCGCGAGGGCCTTGTACTCTTCCACGAAGCCATTGCCCTCCTTGTTCATCTTGTCGACCTCTTCCTGGGCCTTCTGGTCGTCGGCCTGAATCTTGGCGTTCTGCTCAAGGGTTTTGTAGTGATTGTCGTAGAGCTTGGCCATGTCGACGACATGGATCTTCAGCGTCTGAGCCTGCGCGGTAAACGCGGCGACGCTGAACGCTGCAAGCGCGACAAGGAATTGGATTGGTTTCTTCATGGTTGGGTGTTTGGAGAGGGGAAAGGCGATTGGAACACAATCAGAACCGGGTGCCAAAGGAAAAATTGAACTGGTTGCCCTTCTTGTTGATCTTGTCGCCGGTCAACGGGACGCCCAAATCGAGACTCAATGGAGCACCCGCCACGTAGAGGCGAAGCCCAAACCCGAAGTTGTCGTTGTAGTGGACCGGACTGAAGTCGTAGACGTTCGAGTTGACGAAGCCCGCCTCATAGAAAATCGCGAAGCGAATGGGGCTTACGATATCGGCCGAGTACTCCGCGCTAAAGAACCCGTAGGTCTTGCCGCCAACCGGCTCACTGGAGTCATCGCGCGGGCTGACATCGCGGAATTCGAAGCCACGCAGAGTCTGGGGACCACCCAGATACCACTTGCGGTAGTAGGGCACGTCCGAGCTTGCGCCAAAATTCTGGATGACGCCGCCGCGAGCGATCAGGCTCAGGACCTGGGCCTGGGTGTCGAACACCGGGAAGAACTGCGAACCGCGGAATTCCATGCTGTAGAAATTATTCGTCTTAGCGCCGCCGAGAGGGCCGCCCGCTACATTCAAATTCAGTTCGACGCGGTTGCCGCTCGTCGTGCTGATAATCTTGTCACGCGTGTCGCGTTCCAGCTGCAAGCCAACCTCGGAGAGGAGATTGTTGCCGGCGAGGGCCTTGATGATCGGCGAGGCCGAACTCGAGACGCTATCGATGCCGACCTGCACCAATTGATAGCTGAGGCGGCCGTTCCAGAGCTCGAACAGATGCTTGCGCAAGTAGACCTCAAAGCCGGTTTCAATCTGGCTGTAGTAGGTGCTGTTGTACTCCGAGCTCGTCCGGAAGACACTGAAGCCCAAGCCCAGCTGCTTCTGCAAAAACCACGGCTCCTCAAACGACAACACCACTTCGCTCGAGAGGGAACCGAGTTGCAATCGGAGCCGGAATTTCTGGCCGTCGCCCTGAAAGAAGGAACGGCGGTTGAACAGGTCGAAATTCGACTGCGAAACTTCCGCAAACAGTGACGCGCGCTCCAGCGAACTGAACCCGGCGCCGAACGTGAGATTGCCCGTGCGCCCTTCGTGGACCGCGATGCGCATGTTGCGGCGACCGGGGATGTTCGTCTCTTGCGGCGTGATGGCCACGTCCTCGAAGAAACGGGTGTTCTCGAGGCGCAGCTTGCTGATCTTCATCAGCACGGTGCTGAACACGTCGCCCGGCCCGAGCGTCAACTCGCGCAGGATGACCGTGCTCTTGGTCTTCGCATTGCCTTCAATCTCGATTGATTCCACGGAGTACTTCTCGCTCTCGTTGACCGTGTAATCGATATCGATGGCGCCGGTGATGACATTGGGCTTGCGGGTCAGCCGCACGTGCGTGTCGAGATAGCCGTCCTTGCCGTAAAAGTCCTCGAGCCGCTCCACGTCCTTATCCAACCGCGACGGAATAAAAGGATACCCTTTCCGCATCCGCACGACGCGACCCAGCAGTTTCGAATCAAAGAGTTTGTTACCCGAGAAGCCGACCTCGCCGATGAAGTAGCGCTTGCCCTCGGTAACGTTGATGACCAAGACGAGTTTCTCGGGAGTCGGGTAATTGAAGAACACCTTGTCCTGCGGAATTTCGACATCGAGGAAGCCCTGCTCGCGGTAGTAATCGCGCAGCTTGTCGAGGTCGTCTTCAAACTGGTCGTCCTTGAACCGACCCGAACCGGTGAGCCAGGAGAACATCCACCACTTCTTCGTCTCGATCACCCCCCGCAGCTTCCGGGGCTGGACGTGGGCGTTGCCGACAAACTTGATATCGGCGACCTTAACCCGCGCGCCTTCCCGAATCTTGTAGACTATGTTGCCGAAGCCGCCGATGCGATCGCGGTCGACGGTGTAGGTCACTGAAACCTGATTGTAGCCCTCTTTCTGATAAAATTCCCGAAGCTTTTCGGCGTCCTCCTTCACTTGCCGTTCGTCGAGTGCCTGATTCGGGCGTGCCTTCGCCTCTTTCTCCAACCGGCTCTGCTTGATCTTCACATTGCCCTCGAACTTCACTGAAAGAACCCGGTACTTCGGAGTCACTTCGACGACGAGATTGTAGACGGTGTCGCTGACGGTCTCGTGCTTGACCTCGATGAATTCAAAAAGGCCGGTCCGGTAAAGGGATCGGATATCCTTATCGAGCGTGACCTCGTCGAATTCCCCACCCTCGCGGACCTGCATGTTGGCGCGAACGACCTGCTCGTTCACGTTGGCGGTGCCGACAAACTTGATCGTGATCGTGCCTACCTTGTAGGTCGGAGCCGGCGGCTGCGCTTGTTGCTGCTGAGCGGGCGGTTGGGCTGCCTCCAAGCGCGCACCTCCCGCCGCCATCAGCCAGAAACTAGCAAAAATAAGATTGGCGACCCTGCGCACAGGGTTACTGGTGAAAGTTTTCAAAGCGGGTGATATCTCGAAGGAAAGTAAGTTTCAATTCTCCTACCGGGCCGTTTCGTTGCTTGGCAACGATTAACTCCGCCGCATCGGCGGCGACTTGGAACTTTTCATCAGCATCTCGTGGGCGGGCAAGCATCAGGACAACGTCGGCATCTTGTTCGATGGATCCGGATTCACGCAAGTCCGCCAGTTTGGGGACGCGATTCTCTTTTTCGGACGCACGGTTAAGCTGGGATAATACAACCACCGGCACGTCGAGTTCCTTCGCAAGTGCTTTTAAACCACGCGAGGCCTCGGCCACCTGCTGTTCGCGGGGCATCCGACCGTCCGTCGGGCTGAGCAACTGCAAGTAATCGACAATAATCATCCCCAGCTTCTGCCGGGAGTGCGCCCGCCGCGCCTTGGCGCGCAGCTGCATGATCGTCAGGGCGCTGGAATCATCAATAAAGATCGGGGATTTCGAGAATTCGTCGGCCGCTTGCAGCAGCGAGCGGTATTCATCGCCGTTTTCCTTCACGAAGCCTTCCCGGAGTCGCTTCATGTTCACTTTGGCCCGGCAGCAGAGCATGCGCAGGGCAAGCTGGGCCGCGCTCATTTCCAGCGAAAACACCAGGACCGCCGCCGGGGTGCCTTTTTTCGGCAGCGCCGCCGATTCGGCAAAATTCAGGGCCAGCGACGTCTTGCCCATCGACGGGCGGGCCGCCAAGATGATCATCTCCTGCTTCTGGAAGCCGAACGTCAGGGCATCGAGGTCTTTGAAACCGGAGGTCACCCCCGTCAGCTCGCCGCGGTGGTGCAGCATCTTGTCGATGACGGTAAACGCCTCCTTGGTCGGCTCCTTCATCGGACGCACACGTTCGTCGACGCCGAGCTGCGTGACTGAAAACATGTCCTTCTCAACCTGGTCGAGGAACTCGCCCACCCCGCTATCGAGCTCAAACGAACGCTCGATGATCCCACCGGCCGTGCGGATGATTTTCCGCAGCAGGGCCAGATCGCGCACGCGTCGGATGAAATAAGCTGCCTGCGCTGTCGTCGGGATGCGCGAACTGACCTGCGTCAAATAGGCAAAGCCGCCCACGGCCTCCAGGCGACCGTCGAGCCGGAGTTCTTCCGCCAGCACCGCGATGTCGATCGGCAGGCTGCGGTTATACAGGTCGATGATCTTTTCGAAAATGAGCTGATTGGCCGGCGCAAAAAACGATTCGGCTCCGACTTTTTCCTCCAAACACATCGCCACCGTGTCGGTGCCATCGATGAAACAGCACGCGAGCAAATGCTCCTCCGCTTCGAGGCTTTGCGGCAGTTCACGCCCCAGCTGACCAGCCCGCATCGCGGGCTCGCTGGTCGGGCGAGGCTTGGATTTGTTCTGCTGCTCAATCATGGCCGAAGGCATGACCGCATGGAATCATCCACGTCGCTCAAGCCGAAGTTACCGCCAGCATATTCCCCAGAATTCCGCATTTCCCGGTGAGCGCATTGCGCACGAACGGGAGAACCGGCGGAACCAGCCGTGGTGACCTTCGCCAGAAATGCGCACATGGAAATGGGGGACGCTTACCCGTCGCGCCAGACACGGCGGTCGTTCCAGCATCCCGGCCGGCCGGCCACCGCGTTCGGCATCCAGCCAGCCTGCCGACTTATTTCCTCGAATCCTTCCGCGGTTCTTTCCGCGGCTTCCGGTCGTGCATTTCCCATTCCTTGTACTTTTGGTCGCCCTTGGGCGCCGCGGCTGCCGCGACCGGAGCCACCTCGATCGGGTTCTCCGATACGACGTCGAAACCGATATCGATGGAAACATCCGCGTGCAGCTTAATCTTCACGGTGTGCTTGCCGAGGGTCTTCACGGGCGTGAACAGGTGAATCTTCTTCTTGTCGAGTTCGACTCCGGCGGCGACAAGCTTGTCGTGTACGTCGTTCGCCGTGATCGCGCCGAACATCTTGCCGCCTTCGCCCGTCTTCACGGCGAACGCGAGGCTGGTCTTTTCCAGCTTCTTGGCCAGTTCCTGCGCGGCGGTGAGCTCGGATTGCTCGCGGCCGGCGCGGCGTTGCTTCAGCGCATCAACCTGCTTGCGGTTCGCCCCCGTCAACGGCACCGCGATCTTGCGGGGCAGGAGAAAATTGCGGGCGTAGCCGGCGCGGACTTTGACTTGATCGCCTTCGCCGCCGAGGCCTTCGACGGGTTTGACGAGGAGAACTTCACTATGGGCCATTTGAGTATTGAGTTAAAAGTTTTGAGTAAGGGAGGAGGCAGCGGAGCGACGTTTAAAACGGCACGTCTTCGTCGAGATTTTCGGTCGCGGTCGGCTTGGCACCGCCGGAACGGGCGGGCGGAGCGTGCCGCTCGGGCGACGGGGTCTGGTCGACGTCGCCGACCGACGGCGCACCGGGAGCGCCGGGACCTCCGGCGCCGCCACGACTGTCACCGAGAAATTGAAACTGTTCGAGCACGACCTTCATGCGGCTCTTCTTTTCCTTCGTGTTCTTGTCCTCCCACTGGTCGAGCCGAAGGCGGCCTTCGACGTAGAGCGGGCGACCCTTGGTCATGTACTTGGCGATCGTTTCGCCTTGTTTGCCCCAAGCCTCGATATCCACGAAAATCACTTCCTCGCGGCTCTCGCCCGACTCCATCTTGAACTGCCGGTTGATCGCCAGCGAGAACTGGCAAATCGGCGTGCCCTTGGGCGTCACGCGCAACTCGGGGTCGCGCGTGAGATTGCCCATCAGGAGGACTTTGTTGAGCGAAGGCATGGCGGGGATGGCGCGGGCGCCAATCAGGCCGACTGGATGAACGTACGATAAACGCTGTTGTTCAAACGCAGGCGCTCGATCAATTGGCCCGGCGCGGCGGCCGGCGCGGCAAAGTTCACGTGCACGTAGGTCGCACCAGTGAACTTCTTGTCCGTCACGCGGACGAAGTCCTTCTTGCCGATGTTGTCGACGGCGGAAACCTCGCCTTGTACTTCGGCGATGACTTTCTTCACGCCGTCGAGGAGCTGGTCGATGGTCTCTTCGCGGCCCCGGTTATCGAGAATGAAGGTCGCGCGGTAATTGCGTTTGGTGGAGTTCATTTGGCGTCTCTGCGGTTAAGTTGGTTCATGGCGACCTCGGCGCCGCGGGTAAGCAGCAAGTCGAGGCCCTGCATGTGAGTGTCGAGTTTTTGAGTGAGGTGAGAGTGTTGTTCAGGAGTGAATTTTCCGAGGACAAAGTCAGTGAGTTCCATCTGAGGCGGCTGCTTGGGGCCGATCCCAATCCGGTAGCGGACAAAGCCGTCACCGAGGTGCTCCAGGAGGCTCGCTACGCCGTTGTGGCCGCCCGCGCTACCCGTGACGGTAACCTTGACCAACCCGAGGTCGATCGTGAGGTCGTCGTACAACGCGGCAATTGCCTCCGGCGCGATCTTGTAGAACCGCGCCAGCGCACCGACCGCCTGGCCACTTTCGTTCATGAACGTCAGCGGCTTGACTAGCCAGCGCGTTCGCCCCGGGGCATAATCCCAGCGTGCGACCGCGGCTTCGAATTGTGGGGCCTGCTTCCAAGCGAGCCCGTGCTTCCGGACGAAGGCATCAAGCACCACCCACCCCAGATTGTGGCGGGTCTGCTCGTACTCTCGGCCCGGATTGCCCAGACCGGCAACCAGAGAGATGGACATGACTCAAAGAACAATCCCGTCTCCGCCACGGTCAGGCGGCGAAGACGGGTGGAAAAAACTTACTTCTTGGCGGGAGCGGCAGCCTTCGCCGCGCCACCGGCGGGCTTGGCGCCCGCGGCGGGAGCTGCGCCACCGGGCTTGGCCCCGGCAGCCGGCGCAGCGCCGGCCTTGGCGCCCGCGGCGGGAGCCGCGGCGGCACCAGGAGCGGCAGCGGCACCTTCGGCAGGCGCGGCACCAGGAGCGGCGGCGGCACCTTCGACAGGCGCGGCGGCGACGACTTCCTGGACGATTTCCGCAACCGGCTCGACGCACGAAACGATGGGCTGACCCTTCACGTCGAGGAACTCAACGCCGGCCACCGGCTTCAAGCTTCCGACCTTGATGGTCTCGCCGACTTTCAGTTCCGATACGTCAACCGTGATCGACTCGGGCAAATCCTTCGGCAAAACACGAATGCGCAGCAAGTGCGTGTTCATTTCCAGCACGCCGCTCTGGTTCTTCACACCATAAGACTCACCGGCGAGGTGAACCGGGATGCGAATCTCGAACTTCTCGTTCGCCTTAACTTCCTGAAGGTCGACGTGAAGATACTTGTCCGTGATCGGGTCGCGCTGAACTTCCTGTAAAAATGAAAGCGCCTTGTCGGCCTTGTCGGTCCGTTCGAGTTCGACGAGAACAGCCCGGTCACCCACTCCTTTAAGGAGACGGACGAACTCGGGTCCCTCGATCGAGAGCAACTCGGGCTTCGTGTGCTTCCCGTAAAGAATAGCGGGAACGCGATTGGCCTTGCGGAGGCGGCGTGAGGCACTGCGGCCCGTCTGGGCGCGCGTGACAACGTTAAGTTTGAACTGTAATGACATGGATTTCGTTCCCCCTGTCACCCCGGAATTGGAGGCAGGCGTAGTGGAAAAGAGGTTCAGGTCATACGGTCGTGGTCCTCGAAGGCAATCAAAACTTCAGCCGACCCCCCAAATTTAGGGCCCTTCAGGCTCTTTTTCGTCGGACCCCTGTGCCCTACGCAAAGTAGTCGATACATTGGAGTGCGGCGACCCGGCGCCACTTTCCAGCGTGCGCCAAGCGAAAACGGCGCCAAACCAAGTCCTCGTCGGCAAAAGCGGCGCCAGATCGCCGCACTCCAATGCAACCGCGCCCGCGAGATTCCCAATCGACGCCCTCCGCCTTTACGCTGAAACTACCACGCCCTGAACGTCCGCGGGTTATTCGACTGGATCCAACGGCTACCCCTGCCGCTTGCTCCCCATGAAACGAAACTCCATCGCTCATTCGGCCGACACGACCGACCCTTCCAACCCTCTCCCCCGCCGCGCCTTCCTCAGCCGCCTCGGTGCCTGGCAGCCGTCGGTGCCGCCGCCGCGGTCCCGACCGGACGCCTCCTCGGCGGCGAAGCCGAGGACAAGGCCCGCGCCACCGGCCTGAAAATCACCGGGCTGAAAACCTTCCTCGTCGATACCGGCCCGAACAGCGACGAGAACTACGTCTTCGTCAAAATCTACACGAACAAAGGCATCGTCGGCCTCGGCGAAGGCACGATGACGGGCAAGTGCCAGACCGTCGCCACGGCGATCGAGGAGCACGAGCGCTACCTGATCGGCAAAGATCCGACCGACATCGAGTACCTCTGGCAGGCGATGTTCCGCGGGCCGCGTTACCGGGGCGGCCCGATTCTGATGTCGGCGATCGGTGCCATCGACGTCGCACTTTGGGACATTCTCGGCCAGGCGCTCGGGGTTCCGATCTGGAAACTTCTCGGCGGCCGCGCCCGCGACAAGGTGAAGGTCTACGTGAAGCACACCTTGCAGCCGATCGATCCGAAGCTGAGTGATGAGGACAAATTCGTGGCGCGCTGGGTGGGGATCAATCAGGACGGCTGGTCTGGCTCGAAATCGTCATTCCTGCCGACGGATGAGGACGGCACGATGGTCGGGCCCAAAGCGATCCGCCAGGGCATCGCGTTGCTCAAGCGCGTCCGCGAGGCGGTGGGGCCCGACTTCGACATCCATATCGACGTTCACGGCGTGTGCACGACGCCGATGGCGGTGGATTTCTGCAACCGGGCCGAGGAGTTTCACCCTTTTGTCATCGAGGAGCCGACCCAACTCGAGGATATGAACGAACTCGCGCACCTGCGCGCGCACACGAAGGCCCCGTTGGCCACGGGTGAGCGGATGACCACGAAGTTTCCGTTCGCCGAGCTCTGCTCCCGCCACCTCGTCGATTTCGTCCAGCCCGACATCGTACACTGCGGCGGCCTCACCGAGGTGAAAAAGATCGGCGCGCTCGCGGAATCCTTCCGCGTCGAGTTGCTGCCCCACAACCCGAACAGCCGCGTGTGCATGTTTGCCTCGATGCACCTCTGCATGAGCACGCCCTGCGCCACCGTGCTCGAGACCTCGGGCGGCCAGCTGCCGCAGTGGGACGACCTCTTCAACGGCCGAAACACCGTTTATCAGGATGGCTTTGCCCTCCCTCCCGACCGCCCCGGTCTCGGACTCGAGTTAAACGAAGCCGAAGCGAAAAAACGGCCGTATCGGGCGAAGCCCTGGACCAGCCTGAAGTTTCCCGACGGCGCGATCCACGACCGGTAGGAGGCGGACCTTCGGCCTATCGGGGCCTTATGGTAGGGACGCCTCTCCGCAGGCGTCCGCGGACATTCGGCCTTCGGCGCAACGCTTAACTTTTAACGTTTAACGCCCAACGCTTAAGTCCAATCTCCAAGCTTTTTCATCCGTTTCCCAAACTTAAGCGTTAAAAGTTAAGCGTTGAGCGTCGCCCGGGCCTGCCCTCGGCCGTCCCCATTCCTATCCCTGCGCCGCCGGCCAATCGCGACAGCAGTAACGAAGCCGACCAGGACGGCTGTCCAGATTGCTGCCGGCTCCGGGATCGCGGTAAAATTACTGAGGGTCAGCGCGGTGCCGGAAAAATTAACCTGGAAGGAGCCGAGGCCGTCAGTGGTCGCCAGAATCCACGGACCGCTCACCGGCGCGTTGGAGAAGGTTCCGGTAAACGAGGCCGCCGTGATGAGCGAAAAGGTATTGGTGGGTTGAACCGCCGCCGCGAAGCCGTTGGCAAAGGCGAGCTGGAGGGTGCCACCGAGTGCGGTCGTGCCCGAGACGCTCAATAAATCGTAAGAACCACCCGACGCCGTTCCGCCGATTTGAAGCAGGAGAACGGAGGTGGGCTGGAGCGAAAGGGTGCCGGAGATATTGAGCGTACCAAGGGGGTTGCCGGGCGAGATCAAGCCCGAGGACGAGACGTTGCCGATGACGGTGCCGCTGCCGCTCAGCGCACCGGCGGCGAGGTTGAGACCGTTGTCGAACTGGAGCGTGCCGCCATTGCTCAGGTTGAGCGTGCCGGCAGTCTGCTGAAAGGTGGACGAAAACTGCAGCGTGCCAGCCGAGACGAAAATCGCGCCATTGTTGTTGATGAACGGCTGGGACACGGTGGTCGTGCTGGCACCGAGTTTATTATAAACGCCGTTGTTGGTGATCGTGAAGGCGCCACCAAGACTGGCATTGTTGAACGCGTAACCTGACGCTTGGTTGTCGTTGAACGTGCCGCCGACGGCATTGAAGAACGAACCTCCGTTGCCCGACCGGATGTAGCCGGAGGTCCAATTGATCGTCCCCTCGTTGACAATCGCGCGCTGGTTGAAGTCGTGATTCGCCGCGTTCCCCAGATTGAGGAGCGTGCTCGCGGCGATGGTCGTCGTCAGCCCGGTGGTCGGCGCGTTCCAGTTGCCCCCGCTCCAATTGAAGACCGACGCGGTGAGCGTGCCGTCAACCGTCAAGGTGCCGCCAGTCTGCGTGAACGTGCCGGCGCCGAGCAACTGGGAGCCAGTTTGCAGCGTATAGTTGTTGGTGAATAGCACACTCGTGCCGTTCGCCGCGTTGACGACGCTGGTGGACGACATCGTGCCGCCGGCGTCAAAACTGAGATCGCCGGCCTTGGCGGTGATCAGGCCGTTGTTGTTGAACGGCACACTGAACGCAGTCGTGCTCGCGCCGTTTCGGACGTAGGTGCCGTTGTTGGTGATGGTGAAGGCGCCGCCGAGACTGGCATTGTTGAATGCATAACCGGCCGTCTGGTAATCGTTGAAAGTGGCGCCGGCGGCATTGATGAACGAACCTCCGTTGCCGCTGCGGATGTAGCCGGAGGTCCAGTTCACCGTGCCGTTGTTGACAATCGCTCGCTGGTTGAAGTCGTGATTCGCCGCGTTCCCCAGATTGAAGACCGTGCTCGCGGCGATGGTCGTCGTCAGCCCGGTGGTCGGGGCGTTCCAATTGCCCCCGCTCCAGTTGAAAGCCGACGCGGTGAGCGTGCCATCGACCGTCAGGGTGCCGCCAGTCTGGGTGAACGCGCCCGCCCCGATCAACTGGGAACCGGTTTGCAGCGTATAGTTGTTGCTGAAGAGAACACTCGTGCCGTTCGCCGCGTTGACGACGCTGGTGGAAGACATCGTGCCGCCGGCGTCAAAACTGAGATCGCCGGCCTTGGCGGTGACCAGGCCGTTGTTGTTGAACGGCACTTGAAAAAAGGTCGTGCTCGCGCCGTTGCGGACGTAGGTGCCGTTGTTGGTGATGGTGAAGGCGCCGCCGAGGCTGGCATTGTTGAACGCATAACCGGTCGTCTGGCTGTCGTTGAACGTGCCGCTCACGGCATTGGTGAATGAACCCCCGTTGCCGCTGCGGATGTAGCCGGAGGTCCAGTTCACCGTGCCGTTGTTGACGATCGCGCGCTGGTTGAAGTCGTGATTCGCCGCGTTCCCCAGATTGAGGACCGTGCTCGCGGCGATGGTCGTCGTCAGTCCGGTGGTCGGGGCGTTCCAATTGCCCCCGCTCCAGTTAAAGGCCGACGCGGTGAGCGTGCCATCGACCGTTAGAGTGCCGCCGTTCTGGGTGAACGCGCCCGCCCCGATCAACTGGGAACCGGTTTGCAGCGCATAGTTGCTGGTGAACAAAACACTCGTGCCGGCCGCCGCGTTGACGACGCTGGTGGAAGACATCGTGCCGCCGGCGTCAAAACTGAGAATACCAGCGGTCGCGGTCACCGTGCCGTTGTTGTTGAACGGCACTTGAAAAAAGGTCGTACTCGCACCGTTGCGGACGTAGGTGCCGTTGTTCGTGATGGTGAAGGCGCCGCCGAGACTGGCATTGTTGAATCCATAACCGGCCGTCTGGTAATCGTTGAAAGTGGCGCCGGGGGCGTTGGTGAACGAACCGCCGTTGCCGCTGCGGATGTCGCCGGCAGTCCAGTCGACGGTGCCGTTGTTGACGAACGCCGTGGCGTTGAAGTCGTGGTTGGCGGCGGTGTAGATCGCGAAATTCGTCCCCGCCGGCACCGTGCTTGAGCTCAGGAGGGAGGGCGTGACATTGCCGCTGGTGTTCAGATCCCCGCCCAGCCAAATGCGCGTCATGGCGTCGAGGAGGAACTGCGACAGTGTGACTAGGCTGCTCGTGACGGTCACGATAAACGAGCCGGCGCCATCGGCGGTGTTGAGGCGGTTGCCACTGGTGACGTTGCCATACGCGCCCGTGGCCGAGCCTGCATTCACCAGCGTGAGCGTGTCGCTGTTCTGCACGGCGGCGTAAGCGGCATTGGTGAACTTAAGCTGCAGGGCTCCCGCCAGCGTGGCCGCACCCGAGACATCGAGCGCGGTATGTTGCGTGCCGCGCGTCGCGCCTCCGATCGTGAACTCGCTCGAGGCGGTGGACTGCAACGTGAGATTTCCGGTGACCGCGAGGATGCCGGTCGGGTTACCCGGCGCGACCACGCCGCCGGCGGTTACTGTGGACGCCGCGATGGTCCCGGTGCCGACGATTTTCCCGGTGCCGACGTCGAGCGGATTGGCAAACGACAGGTTCCCGCCGGCGACCTTGAGGGTACCACCGTTGTTGGTAAAAGAACCGGGAAACGAGAGCGTGCCGGCCGTAACCTCGACGGTGCCGGCATTGGTCAGCGGCAGGTTGAACGAAAGCGTGCCGGTGGTGGTGGACTTGCGGAGGGTCGCGCCGGCCTGATTGTCGAAACCCCAGGTGCCGGTATTATTGAAGGGCGTGTCGTTCTTAAAATCCCAGAGTCCGCCCGAGAGATTGGTGAGCGTGCCCGTGCCGGTGAGGTTCAGGTAGTTTGGCGGAGAAAAATTGACCGTGCCGGCGTTGCTGAGGTTGCGCCCCGCCAGGGTCGGGTTGCCGGTGCTGATCGCGAGGGTGCCGCCGCTCAGGATTTTCGTCGTCCCAGCGCCGGTCATCGTACCGCCCGTCCAGGTCGTCGTGACACCGCTCCCGGTATTAAAATCATCCGCGCCGGTCAGCGTGCCGTTGGTAAAGGAAAAATTCGCCGCCGGCGCGAAGGCCGAGCCGCGGGCCAGCGTGAGGGTGCCGTTCGCCAGGTGAATCAGCCCGGTCGAGGAAAAGGTGGAGCCGGCGTTAAGCGTGAAGCTGGAGTTGAATTTGAGCGTGCTATTGGCCGCGAGGGTGAAGGCCCCGGTCGCAGAGCCGCCCTGGTCGATCGAAAAAATGCCACCGGCGACATCGACGGTGCCGGCGCTGGTGAGCGGCACGTTGAACGCCAGGGTGCCGGCGCTGGTGGTGGACTTGCGCAGGGTCGCGCCGGCCTGATTGTCGAATCCCCAGGTGCCGATATTATTGAAGGGCGTGTCGTTCTTAAAATCCCAGAGTCCGCCCGAGAGATTGGTGAGCGTGCCCGTGCCAGTGAGGTTCAGATAGTTTGGCGGAGAAAAATTGACCGTGCCGGCGTTGCTGAGGCTGCGCCCCGCCAGCGTCGGGTTGCCGGTGTTGATCGCAAGGGTGCCGCCGCCCAGGATTTTCGTCATCCCAGCGCCGGTCATCGTACCGCCCGTCCAGGTCGTCGTGACACCGCTCCCGGTATTAAAATCATCCGCGCCGGTCAGCGTGCCATTGGTGAAGGAAAAATTCGCCGCCGGCGCGAAGGCCGAGCCGCGGGCCAGCGTGAGGGTGCCGTTTGCGAGTTGGATCTGACCGGTCGGGAAAAAGGCGGAGCCAGCACTCAGCGTGAAATTGGAGTTGAATCTGAGCGTGCTGTTGGCCGCGAGAATGAAGGACCCGGTCGCGGAACCGCCCTGATCAATCGAAAAAATGCCTCCGGCGACATCGATGGTGCCGGCGTTGGTGAGCGGCACGTTGAACGCCAGGGTGCCGGCGCTGGTGGTGGACTTGCGCAGGGTCGCACCGGCCTGATTGTCGAAACCCCAGGCGCCGGTATTATTGAAGGCCGTGTCGTTCTTAAAATCCCAGAGCCCGCCGAAAAGATTGGTGAGCGTGCCCGTGCCAGTGAGGTTCAGGTAGTTTGGCGGTGAAAAATTGACCGTGCCGGCGTTGCTGACCAACGAGCCGGAGAGTGTGGGGTTGCCTGAGGTAATGCCCAGCACCCCGGCGCTGCCCGTAGCGAGCGTGACGCCGCCGGTGATTGCACCGCCAGTCCAGGTCGATCCGACCCCGCTGAGCGTCAGCGTATTGGCGCCGGTGATCGTGCCATTGCTCAGCGTGAGCGCACCGATCGTCGGGGAAACATTCAGCGTAATCGTGCCGCTTGACGCGATAACTGCGGTGCTGGTGGTGAGATTGGGGAAAAATCCGGCCTGCGCCCAGCGGGTAGTATCATTCCAATTCGCGCTGGTCCCATTCCACGTGAACGTCGTCTGGCTCCAGGTCACTCCGGGTGAAAAAAATAACCCGCCCGCGCAGCCGGCCAACAAGACGGATTCACGAACGGCGCGCCACCGAAGCGGCCACGCCCGCATTCCCCGCTTCGGGCAATGGGGATTTCCGGTCATGGGCTTGGGGCCGCTCATTACCACAGCGTTTTCGCTTATTGCAGCCGTTTGGCCACAACAAACGGTCGCACACGGTGCGCCCAGTTTCGTTGTCGGTGGAACCGTAAACGAAAACGGCGGCCACGGGCCTGCGACGCTCAATTCCGCGAGGCCGGCGAAAGACGCTCAGAGATCGAATTTGAGTCCGCCCGATCAGTCGTCTACCATTTTGCTTGCCGGGGTTCGCTGCCCCCCCCCGTAGTGATACACGTTCTGACGATTCCGAAGGAGGGTCTGGGGTCGTTTATTGAGGATTCCGCCCGTGCCGTGATAAAACGTGCCGGCACTCCACTCGAAACTCCGGAGAGATTGAGCGTGTGGCCGGCCCGCAAATCGACGTCTCCGGTGAGCGCCAGGCCGCTGTTGGCGTTGAGCACGCCGGTGCGGCTGAGCGAACCACTGCTCCAGGCGAACTGGCCACCGAGCGTGAGCGTGCCCGCGCCGTTAAGCGTGCCACCGACAAAGCTGAGTTGGTCGGCCGCCCGGGCATCGCTCAGGGTCACCGTGCCACCGGCGATCGGCACATTGCTGGTCGAGACCGGCAAACTTGGGTTCGACGACCAATTCGCCGCATTGAGACTAGTCGCCCGTCCCTGGCCAAGTAATGACTTGGGCGAACACGCTGCTGGCCCTAACCGCCAAGGCCCGGGCCAACACGATCTAGCAAACACGGGAACAGTTGGGGGCAACGATCATGGCGCGCGAGGAAAAGCAGAAAGCGGGCCTCTGGCTAAGCTTTTGCATTTGCGCAGTTCCACGCCGCGATAGGTCACTCAAATCCCTCTTGATTGTCGGTGAGTCGGCACTCTTAGAGGAGGGAACTGGGCCTGCCGGAATCGTACTGTTGAGGGACCGCGAAGGCCGCGAAGATACGCGAATTTCAGCGCCGGATAAGCACGAAGCCCTCTCACCGTAACAGCCTGTTTTGAAATAGATCGTGCCAAACCAATCTCACGCGGACCCGCGGAAAACGCGGAGCGGGCAAAAATCCATGAGTTTGTTTTGAATTTCTCCGCGGGCTCCGCGGCTCCGCGTGAAACCCACCGCCGCAGATAGGCTTGTCCGCCGGGAAAGAGCGCGCTTACGCTGCGCCGCGATTTCCCCAACCCTCAACCCACACCTGTAATGATTCCCATCGATTCCCTGTCGCGCCGCCGCTTTCTGAAATTGACCGGAGGCGTCGCCGGTCTCGCGGCCCTCGGCCGCACCAGCATGCTGGGCGCGGACACGCCCGTCACCATTGGCGGCCGGCTCCAGCCGAAGCGGTTCACCATCGATGTGCACATGCACTATAACAAGGCTCCGGAATATTTTCCGACGCTGGTGAATTTATACCGCGAGCGAAATGCGATGGCGTGCGTCAACGCCTTCACCGCGGATTTTCCCGCGGTCGCCGAGGCGACGAAGCAATATCCGGACGTCGTGATTCCCTTTGCCCGCCTCCTGCTCGATGACGCCGATATCCTGAGCCAGATCGATCGCTTGGCGGCCATGGGCTGCAAGGGCGCCGGGGAACTGCGCAACCCGCGCTTCAACTACGACGACGAACGCTATTTTCCGATTTACGAAAAGATCGCGGCCAAGGGATGGCCGGCGCTCTTTCACACCGGGATCGCGGGGTTTGGCGCCTTGGGCATGCCCCGGATGCGGGCTGAGTTCCTGATCACCATCGCGGCGAAATTTCCGAATCTGCAAATCATCGGGGCCCACCTCGGCAACCCGGATTATGAGGAGGCCGCGGAGGTGGCGCGCTGGTGCAAGAATGTGCACCTCGATGTCACGGGGTCGACGCTCACCAAGTTCAAGGGCAACCTGCGTCGCCTGAAAGAAATCATGTGGTGGGAAGGCCCGAGCCAGCACAGCGCGTCGGACACCGAGTACGCCTTTGAAAAACTGGTCTTCGGCACGGACGAACCACCGGAGCACCTCGATGTTGTCCGCTCGCAGCACGAAGACATGTTCGACGCCTGCGTCGTCCCCGAGTCCACGCGCCGCAACGTCTACGGCGGCACCATGGCACGGATCCTCGGAATAAAAGTGCGGGATTGAGCGCCCTTTCGCGCCGTCGGCAGACGCGCGCGTGATCTCAGATTTCCAATTTCAGATCTGAGATCTGAGATTTGAGAGCGCGGGGCGGAACGAAGGAAAAGAGCTGCTCATAATCCTCGCGTTCAATCCAGGCGGAGCTACTCCCGCAGCGACGCAGCGGCGCGGCGAAGACCGCTGAGCCACGTAGCGCCGGTCTGGCCGGCACTTTGGAGTGCGGCGACCTGGCGCCGCTTTCGGCGACGAGTTCCAGTTCGTCGCCCTTTCCCCACGGGCGGGCCGTGGATTTGAGATTTGAGATTTGAGATTTGAGATTTGAGATTTGAGATTTGAGATTTGAGATTTGAGATTTGAGATTTGAGATGGCCGGACAATGACGCA
>CANJNJ010000121.1 GCA_947474995.1 Opitutaceae bacterium
GCCACCAATGTACAGTACTTTGCCTTAACGGCATTGGACTTAGAGCCTATCCGGATATCAGCAGAATCGTTGGGAATTGTAGCCGGGGTCGCTGACCCCGGGGCCGGCCTCAGCGAGGCCAGCTACACGTCACGTCGTTTCCATTCGATATCCGGATAGGCTCTTAGCCGCAACTTGGGCGCGACTTAGCGGCGACTTAACCGCGACTTGAGCGCGACTGGTGGGCATCGGGTTGCGTTCTGGATGCGAACGGGATGCCGTCGGGCTCGTATCTGGTGACGACGAAGGCTTCCGGCGACGTTTCCCGGGCGGAGGGCGGTGACTCGGTGGCTCGGAGAGAAACAATCCGGGTGGGCCGGGCACTCCGTGCGCGGCCGTGGAACGTGAGATCGAGCCCAACGACTGGCAGCCCACGGAGCCCGTTCGGCAAGCTCAGGGTTTTCAGTGCGCGGCCCACCCGGAACCGTGACAGCGGCAGGGCTTTTCTTTCTCAGCGAACCGCCACGCTTTCCTTTGACCCCTCCTTGGGAAAACACATTTTCCGGTCCGCCCGCCAACGTCCGGCCCAACCTCCGACTGCCCCCATGACTTCCGCGCTCATTTCAACCCGCCCATCCCCAGCGAGGTGTTTATGCGACTAGCCAGCATCCTGACCACCGCCGCCGCGCTCCTGACCGCCTGCGGTGCGATATCCCTGCAGGCGCAGGCCCCGGCCGGAGCGCCCGGCGACGCACCAACGGGCCGGGCTGGCCGCGGCCCGGGTGCCCGTCCGCCGTTCCCCGCCCAGCAGCGTCCCCCGGGTGATCCCGCCCTGATCGCGCGGGGCAAGGCCATCTACGAGATCAACTGCCGGGCCTGTCACGGCGCCGACCTCCGCGGCGGCGATGTCGGCGGGCCCAACCTGCTCCGTTCGGACATCGTGCTGAAGGACGACAAGGGCGAACTCATCGAGCCGATTGTCCGCAACGGCAAATCCACGCCCGGCGTGTCCCTCGTCATGGCGCCCCTGCCGCAGGTGACCGGCGACGACGTGCGGGCCGTGGCCGAATTCATCCACCACGTGGCCTCGACCGCGCCCGGCCAGGGCGCGCCACCGCCGGGTCCCCCCGTGGTGCTCAACATCCTCGTGGGCGACGCCGCGGCCGGCCAGGCGTATTTCTCCGCGAAGTGCAGCTCCTGCCATTCGGCCACCGGCGATCTGAGCGGCCTCGCGTCGCGTATCCCGGATCCCAAGACACTGCAAACCACCTGGGTGGCCGGCGGTGGCGTGGGCGGCCGGACGAGCAGCGCGCCCTCCAAACCTGTCACGGCGACCGTGACGCCGCCGTCGGGCGAGCGCGTGCAGGGCACGCTGGTGCGCGTCGATGACTTCATCGTCGCCCTCACCACGGCCGACGGCCAACGGCGCTCGTTTGCCCGCCACGGCGCGACGCCCCGGGTCGAGATCAACGACCCGCGAGCGGCCCACACCGACCTCATGTCGGTGTACACGGACAAGGAAATGCACGATGTGACGGCTTACCTCGCGACCCTCAAATGAAGCCAAAGAATTTCCTTTTCGTTGGGTTCATGGCGGTGGCGCCTGCGCTCCTCCTGGCCCAGAGTCCCGCCGCCCAGGGCGGACTCGATCCCGCGGCGCTCAAGCAACCGCTCGCCGAATCGTGGCCCACCTACTCCGGTGACTACTCGGGCCAGCGGTATAGCCGGTTGACCCAGATCAACCGCGACACTGTCAAACACCTCACGCTCAACTGGACCATGGAGGTGACGTCCGCCGTGCCCGGTTCCGGCGCAGGCGGTGGCGGCGGCCGCGGCAACGGTGGCGGTCGCGGCGGTGGTGGCAACGGCGGCGGACTTCGCACCGTCATCGGCGGCGAAGGCACCGGGGAAGTCTTCGTGGGCGCGAGCGCGATCAAGGCCTCCATCCTGCAGGTCGACGGCATCCTCTACGTAACCGATCCCGATCACGCCTGGGCGATCGACGCCCGCGACGGCCAGGAACTCTGGCACTATTACTGGAAGACCCGCGGCGGCACGCACATTGGCAGTCGCGGGGCCGCGATGTGGCACAACGCGATCTATTTCGAAACACCAGACAACTACCTCGTCTCGCTCGATGCCCGCACGGGAGCCGAGCGCTGGCACGTGGAAATTGCCTCCTTCGACGAACAGTACTTCTCGACGATGGCGCCGATTGTCATCGGCAACAAGGTGATCGCCGGCACGGGCAACGATCTCGACATGCCCGGATTCGTCCAGGCCTTCGACGCGGACACGGGCAAACTGCTGTGGAAAACCTACACGGTGCCGATGAAAGCCGGCGATCCCGGCCTCGAGACCTGGCCGAGCCTGGATGCGGCGCGACACGGTGGCGGCCAGCACTGGATTCCCGGCGTGTACGATCCCGAAACCAACCTCTACATCCTCGGCACCGGCAACCCGACGCCGGGCTACACCGGCGTGTCGCGCAAGGGCGACAATCTCTTTACGTGTTCGCTCATCGCGCTCGATGCCGACACCGGCAAGTTGAAATGGTACTACCAGACTTCGCCGCACGACACCCACGACTGGGATTCGGCGCAGACGCCGATCCTCTTCGACGGAGAAATCAACGGCAAGCCGCGGAAACTCCTGTCGACCGCCTCGCGCAACGGGTATTTTTTCACCGTCGATCGCGTGACCGGCGAGCACCTCGTCACCGCGAAGTACGGGACCACGACCAACTGGGCGCTGAACGTCCGCGACACCGGTGAACCGGAAGGGAACCCGCTCAAAGAGGCCATCATTCCCGGCTCGCTGGTTTCGCCCGTGGAAGGGGGCGTCACCAACTGGCAACCGCCGGCGTTCAACCCGCAGACGGGCCTTTTCTACACGCAGGAGAACAACGGCTTCAACCTGCTCTACCTGACCGACCCCGATCCTCGCGGATCGATGGGCCTCGGCGGCAAGGAGCGCGTGATCCTGGGCCTGTCGCGCAACGCGTTTCAGGCGATCGATTACAAGACGGGAAAATCCGTGTGGCGCCACGAGTGGCCGCGCGGCGGCGGTGGCGGATCGGGCGTGCTGACGTCGGCGGGCAACGTCGTGTTCACGGGTGACGGCAGCGGCAACCTCGTCGCGTTCGACGCCAGCACCGGTGCCCTGATCTGGCACACCCGGATCGGCAACATCACGAACGCGCCGCAGACCTACCTCCTCGACGGCAAGCAGCACCTGCTCGTCGCCGTGGGTACACGCCTGTTCGATTTCGTGATGTATTGATTCCGTGTAGGAGCGGCTTTACGCCGCGATGGCTCGACTTGAGGGTTGAATCCCCCGCCCACGGGATCGAACCTCGGGCCTCCCCCATCCCCATGAATTCGATTACCCGGCTGATCTCCCCCGTCACGAAACGGATCGCGCTCTGCGCGATCGCGTGTTGCGCCACCGCGCTTTTTGCCGCCGAACCCGCCGCCAAAGGGCCGGCGGGTGCCACCAAGAAAGCCGGCCGAGCTCCCCTGCCCGCCATCCCGGAGCCCAATTACGTTTCCATTTTCAATGGAAAGGATCTGACCGGCTGGACCGAACGAGGAGATCTCAAGTTATGGCGCGCGGAAAACGGCGTCCTCGTCGGACAGAGCGATGCGAAGAAGACCGGCAGCACCCTCGCGACCAACAAGAGCTACACCAATTTCATCCTGCAGTTCGACGTAAAGTACCTGCCGCCCGGCGACAGCGGCGTGACGTTTCGTTCCCCCGGCCTGCAGGTGCAGATCGGCACGTCGCATGCCAACAAGATTGAACTGACGGGTTCGTTCACGCCCGGCGGGGCCGGCTATCCCGATGAAGGTTTGGCGAAGGACGCTTGGAAGTACTATTTTCCCGGCAACTGGAATACCATCCGGATCGATGCGGTCGGGCCGGCCTTTTTCGTTTCGATCAACGGCCACCGCGTCTCGTCTTACTACGATCCGCGATACACCGGCGCCGCCCCGATCAGCGTCCAAGTCCATCAGGACATGGACATGAAGATCGAGTTTCGAAACATCCAGATCGCGGAACGGCCCTGATTTGAAGTACGAGGAGAGGCTCGAGTCGTTACCCGTTACAAGCGCGGTTGAGTTTCTGGCGGCGGTGACGAACAACCGTGCGACCTTCTTAGAAGGCGCCGCAAGGTGGACCGTGCGCTCCTCGCGCGGTCAGCGTTGGGCTCGATCTCAGGTTCGCTGGCCGCGCACGGAGTGCCCGGCCCACCCGGTACGCCTTCGGTGGGTTTTTGCCTGACGTATTCCGAGGCGTCATCAGCAGCGCCGCGAAGATACCGCGCGAAGCGACCGACTCGGTAACTCCGCTGCGCTCAGAATGACAATCGAAGGGCCTTTATCAGTCGCGCTCTTACAGTATGGCAGCGGCGGTCTTGGCCCCTTGTGCTTTGAGTTCCACGGGATTGAGGGCTTGATAAGCCCGCGGAACCCCGGACGCTTCGCGCAATGGATACTGTCAAAGTGGCGGTGGTCACAGGCGCGGCCCGCGGCATTGGCCGTGCGACCGCGGAACGTTTTCTCAAAGAGGGATGGGCCGTGGCCCTTTTGGATATCGATGCCACAGGGCTGCGCGCGACGGGGCTTGAGTTGGAGCCACGGGAACACGTCCTCCCGGTGGTGTGTGATGTTTCGAAGCCGGCCGAGGTCGCCGCCGCCATCGCGCAGGTCAACGAACGCTTTGGCCGGCTCGATGCCCTCGTCAACAACGCGGGGATCGCGATCTTTAAACCGATCCTGGAAACGTCCTTCGAGGAGTGGAGCCAGGTGCTGGCCGTCAATCTCAACGGCGTGTTTCTCTGCAGCCAGGCGGCCGCACCGCTGATGAAAAAGCACGGGCGCGGGAGCATCGTGAATATTGCCTCCATTTCCGGGCTGCGGGCCAGCACCCTGCGCGTCGCGTATGGCACGAGCAAGGCCGCGGTCATTCACCTGACCAAGCAACAGGCGACCGAACTGGGCAACGTGGGCATCCGCGTGAATTGCATCGCGCCCGGTCCCGTGGAAACCGCCATGGCCCAACTCGTGCACTCGGCCGACATTCGCACGAGCTATCACGATGCCATTCCGCTGAACCGCTACGCCACCGTGCAGGAAATTGCCGACGCGGTGTTTTTTCTGTGCAGTGAGGCCGCGACGTATATCAACGGCCAGACGCTGGCCGTTGACGGCGGCTTCGATGCCACCGGGGTCGGCCTGCCGAGCTTGCGCAAGCGGTAGCGGATTTGCCAAGGCGTCGATCCGACGGCGCAAGCGAGGGCAGAATTTCCGGGATAACTTTGGATTCGGACGGCGGCGACTGTCTGCAACGGTGCTAACCCACGACCGCTGCTCGTCACCGAACAACCCAGCCATTTTTGATCACGGATTAAACGCGCAACAAATCCACGTCAGGCGTTTCAGAGGTGGGCCGGGCACTCCGGGCGCGGCCGTCGACCGTGAGATCTAACCCACCCATTGGCCGCCCACGGAGTGGCCGGCCCACCCGGTACGATAGTCATCGCCCACGCTTGGCCGCGGCTGGACTTCCTGAAGATCGCCCCCCACGCTCCGGCACCCCATGGATGCCTTCAAGAGCTCGCGGAGTCGTCGTCTTCGGCGGTGCGTCGCGGCGGCGTTCGCCTTCGCCGTAATTGGACTCGTTCGGAGCGCCACGCCAGCGGAAGACGTACTCGCGTTTACCGACCGCTACTGCTCCAGCTGCCACAACGACGTCGACCGCGAGGGCGGCCTCGATCTCACGACGCTCACGTATGCACCCGGAGACCCGGCCAGTTTCCTGACCTGGGTCAAGGTGCACGACCGCGTGCAGGCCGGGGAAATGCCGCCGAAGGAAAAGAAGCGGCCCAATGCTACGGAGCTGAATTCCTTTGTGAAGGCACTCAATACTTCGCTCATCGCCTCGGACCGCGCGGTGGTGGCACGCGACGGCCGGGCCCGGCAGCGCCGGTTGAATCGTACCGAATACGAGAACGCGGTGCGCGATTTGTTTCAGGCGCCGTATCTCGAGGTGAAGGGTAAGCTGCCGGAGGATGGCGAGGCGAACCGGTTCAACAAGTCGAGCGAGGCGCTGGGCGTTTCGTTCGTGCACATGAAGCAGTATATGGAGGCAGCCGAAACCGCCATCAGCGCGGTCATGGCCGTGGAATTTGTCCGGCCCGAGACGACCACGAAGCGCTACTACGCGCGCGAGACGCCCAACCTCACGGTGATTAATCCCAGTGAACGGCTGCTCGGGCATCCCGAACGAATGAAGTTTCCCGTCCTCGGCATGAGCGCGCAGCCCGACGTCATCCGGCACAAGGCGCCGATGACGGTGGGCGAGAGCGACCCGGCCACGCGGGAACTCGAGGCCATCGGCTGGGTGGCGAGCAACTACGAGGCTTTCCCCACCGGGTGGAACAGTTTTCAGGCACCCGTGACGGGCAGGTACCGCGTGCGCTTCAGTGGGTACACGCTTTGGGTGGGTCCCGACGGATCGCGCCAGGGACCGAAATGGGACGGGATGGACCGGTTCGCGAAGGCGCAATCCGACATCCCCCGGTGGTGGATGGCCAACTACGACGAGGTCTCTCCCGGCCGGCGCGATGAGCCCATCGTGGTCTACTCGCGCGGGCTGAGCGGGGCCCGGCTGGGAGCTTTCGATCTCACGCCTGAGCCCCACGTGTACCAACTCGACGCAGTGTGGCTGCTCGGGAGCCAGACCCTGACCACGGACGCGACGCGCTTCTTCCGCAGCCGGCCCGTGCCGCGCGGCTGGACGAATCCGCTGGCGCAGCGCGACGGAGCGCCCGCGGTCGCGTTTCGGTGGATGGAAGTCGAAGGCCCCCTTTACGACGAGTCGTCGCGCGCCGGCTACCGCCTACTCTTCGGCGATTTGCCGATGAAGAAAGTGGCGACCGAAGGGCCCGGCGTGCCGCTCCAAGTCGTCAATACGGCGACCGGCGGGCGCCGGGGCGGCGGTGGTGGTGGCGGGCGAGGCTTTGCCGCGCTGCAGCCAACGAACGTGGACGTCGACGCGGCCAATCCTGCGGCGGACGGTGAGCGTCTGCTCCGCGGATTCCTGCCGCGGGCGTTTCGGCGGCCGGCCGAAGAGAAAGAAACGCAGCGTTACCTGACCCTCTTCCGGGAAAGCCTCAAAGCCGGACTCGGTTTTGCCGGTGCGATGCGCGCGACGTATACCGCGATCCTGGCGTCACCTGACTTCGTCTTTGTCGATGAGCCCAAGGGTCGGCTCGATGACCACGCGCTGGCCACACGCCTCGCGCTCTTCCTGTGGAACTCGACTCCTGACGAGGCCCTGCGGCAACGGGCGGCCCGCGGCGAGTTGCATCGTGCGGACGTGCTCCGCGCTGAAACCGATCGGATGCTGGCGGATCCAAAGGCCAGCCGGTTCGTGGCGGCGTTTCTCGATTACTGGCTCGACCTGCGGAAGATGAACGACACGACGCCCTCCGAGACGCTCTACAACGACTACTATCTCGACGATGCGCTGGCGGAAAACGCCGTGGACGAGACGCAGCTGTTCTTCACCGACCTGCTGCAGCGCGATCTGCCGGCGCGAAATTTGGTCGAGGCCGATTTCACGTTTCTGAACGAGCGCCTGGCCGAGCACTATGGAATTCCGGACGTGCAAGGCGTGGCGATGCGGCGGGTGGCGCTGCCGGCGGGTAGCGTCCGCGGTGGCTTCATGACCCAGGCCAGCGTGCTCAAGGTGACGGCGAACGGCACGACGACCTCCCCGGTACTGCGGGGCAAGTGGATCATGGAACGCGTGATCGGCTTCACGATGCCGCCACCGCCTGCGGCGGTCCCAGCCGTTGAACCGGATCTGCGGGGGGCCGTAACGATTCGCCAGCAGCTCGACAAGCACCGGGCCGACGAGAGCTGCGCGATCTGTCACCGTAAAATCGATCCGCCCGGCTTTGCCCTGGAGAACTTCGACGTGATGGGTGGGTGGCGTGACCGTTACCGCGCGCAGTCGCCGGCCGAGCTGTTCGATACGATGGGACGCTTCGGCAAGAACGGTGCGCCGCTGACTTTCCGCCTGGCGCTGCCCGTCGACGCCGCGGGCCAGTTGCCCGACGGCCGGGCTTTCCAGGATGTCCGCGAGCTCAAGTCCCTGCTGTTGCGGGACGAGGCCCAGCTGGCGCGCAATCTCACGCGGCAGCTCCTGGTGTACGCCACGGGCGCCTCGGAACGCTTCAGCGAACGCGCGGCCGTCGAGCAAATTGTGCAAGGCACCAAGGCCCGCCAGTACGGCGTGCGCAGTTTGGTGCACGGGTTGATCCAGAGTGATCTCTTTCTGAACAAATAATTTTCGGTCGTGAGACAATTTCCAATCAACCCTGCCAAACCGGCCTCACGCGGAGCCGCGAAGAACGCGGAGTGGGCAGCCTTGTCTTGGTTTTCTCCGCGCTCCCGCTTCTCCGCGTGACCCTGGTTTTCCACTGTTTCCCGTTCGTCGCCCAATCCGCGCCATGAAATCCAATCCCGATCCGACGTTTGCCTCAGCTCCTTTCATCTCGACGCGGGCTCCCCTCTCTCGCCGCCACTTCCTCCGGGGCGCCGGCGTGGCGCTGGCCCTGCCGTTCCTTGACACGATGCGACCGGTGTTTGGCGCTGCCACGGCCACGGATTCGCCGCTGGCCCCCGGCGCGAAACCCCGCCGGTTTATAGCCATCTGCAACAATCTCGGGTTTGTGCCAATGCACTTTTTCCCGACAGGCGCGGGCCGGGACTACGTTCCATCTCCCTGCCTCGAGGCGCTGCAGGAGCACCGCAACGATTTCACGGCGTTCAGCGGCGTCTCCTATGTCGGCGTCGATAGCGGGCACCCGGGCGACGTCTGTTTCCTGACGGGGGCAATGCACCCGAGTTCCGCCTCGTTCCGCAATACGATCTCGGTCGATCAGCTCATCGCCGAACGCATCGGGATCCAAACCCGCTTTCCCTCGATCACCCTGGCAGTCAATACCCGCAGCCGGAGCCTTTCCTGTTCCAGCACCGGTGTGGCGGTGCCGCCAGAGGACAAGGCGTCGGAGGTCTTCAAACAGCTCTTCGTCCAGGGCTCCCCGGCCGAAGTGGAAGCGCAAATTCTCCGGTTGCAGGTCGGCCGCAGCATCCTCGACACCATCGGCGCCCGCGCGCAGGAACTGCAGCGCAAGACTGGCGCAGCCGATCGCGACCGCCTCGACGAATATTTCAGTAGTGTGCGCGACTTGGAGAATCGCCTGCATGCCTCGCAAGGCTGGGAGAAGAAACCGAAGCCGAAGGTGGACGCCAAGGAACCGGTCGATCCCGCCAGCCCGGCGCAATACATGCAGAAGGTGGGGATCATGTATGATCTATCGCGGCTCGCGTTTCAGACCGATTCCACCCGCACCATCACCCTGATGCTCGACAGCGTGAACACGCCGACGCCCGAGGGGATTCCCGACGTGAAGATGACCGATGGTTATCACAACCTGTCGCACCACGGCAAAGCGCCCGACAAGCTGAGCCAGTTGCGCGCGCTCGATACCATGCACATGAAGCTGCTGGCGAAACTCTACGCCGACTTGAAGGGCGTGAAAGAAGAGGAAGCGACGCTGCTCGATCGCACCATGGTCCTTTACGGCTCGAACCTGGGCGACGCCAGCACGCACGTGAACACCAACATGCCGGTCATCTTCGCCGGCGGTGGTTTCAAGCACGGGCAGCACGTGGCGTTCGACACGACGCCGGAGCGAAATTATCCCATGGCCAACCTGATGGTTTCCATCCTCCAGCGCATGGGCATCGAGCAAGACAAGTTCTCAACCTCGACGGGCACGATGAAGGGTTTGGAAATGACCTGAGGCTCACGCCCGGTTTCCGTGTCGGTGATCGCGCCCCCGGCAGTCATTGACCGTCGGGGGCGCGAGGCGAAGAGACATTTCCGTCAGTCCTGCCCTGATACTTTTTCCGCCACCTGGAGTTCGTTTTGGGTCAGGACCTGCTGGAGGCGAACGGCGCCCGCCTCATCGATGATTTGCAGCGTCGCCGTCCGCCGGCCCTTGGGGCCGGCGAACCGCAGCGCACCGAAATTATAATCGCGCACGACCGGACCGGCCGCCTGCCGGTTGCGGTTGGCACCCGATTTCTGGGCCGCGTCAGAGGCCCCGCCCGGAGGCACCACGCGCGGGAGTGTGGCGGCCGCGTTCGAGCTCAGCAGCTCGTAGAGCGGATACCCATCCTGCGGTCGCTGCAGCTTGTTCAGCGTTCCCACGTGCCAGTCTCCCGCGAGGAAGAACACTCCCGGAATTTTCTCGGCGAACATCCAGCGGAGGAAATCGTCCCGTTCCGTGCCAAAATTCGACCAGGCCTCCTCGCGAGGCTGGTCGACCACCATCGAACCGCCATTGGCGATCACCTTGAAGGTCGCCGTGCTCTCCTTGAGCCCGCGCTGAAGCCACGCGAGCTGCCCGGCGCCCAGCATGGTCTTGCGATTCGGGGCGTCATCCGGATCGCGGCTATAGCGATCGTCGAGCAGGAAGAACTCCACGTCCGCGATCCGGAACGAGTGGAAAATCCCGGGGACCTCGCGTGTCCCCGCCGCCGGATTCGCCCAGTAGAGGTTGAACATGTCGAGCAGCTCCTCCTTGGCGCGAAAGGTACCATCGGAATTGTCGGGCCCGAAATCGTGATCGTCCCACACGGCGTAACAGGGCGTGGTGGCAAACACGGTCTGCAGTCCGGCCACGTTCCGCACGACCCGATTCAGGTTGGCGATGGCGTAGCGGATGGTGTCGCGATCCGTCTTGAATGCCGCCGGCTTGCTCGGCTGGTAGACATTGTCGCCGAGAAAAATGAAGGCCGCCGGGCGGTGCCGCATTACCTGCGTCCAGATATTTTGCACCGGGACGCGGGCGGTGAAAATGCAGGAGCCGAATCCGACCGTAAAATTCGGTACGTTGCTCGAATTTTGATCCTTCGCCTCTGGTGTCATCAGGCAAAACACCTGCGGGGTTAGCGGACGGATGCTCCGCCCATCGACCATCACCGAGTAGTGGATCATCCAGCCGGGATTCAGCCCGGAGAGTTCGACGATCCCGGTGTGTGGCGCCGCCGCCAGCGTCTTGGCTTCGGCGCGGCCGCGCTGGATGGGTGAATCATAGCTCTGGAGCTTGTTGTCGTCGTAGTGCGGCTCGGCCCAGTATTCGATCCGCACCGTGGCGGCTTCGTCGGTCTCCACCCAGATTCTGGAGGTCGTGGTCGTGGTGTGGCCCACGACCGGCCCGGCCAGCAACCCGGCTGAAAATCCGAGGGAGGTGAGGCCGGAAAACAGTCCCGCCAGCAGGCAAAGGCGCAGCCCATTCGGGCCACGACCGGGAATAAAAAAATGATTCATGGGATGGTCTCCGGTTAGAACGAGCCGCTGAGGCCAGCGCTCATGTGCACGCCGTAAAACTGCGTGAATGCCGGTCGATTCCTTAGGCCCATGTACTGGGTATCGGTGGCGTTGAGGATATTGGTCGCGTCGACGAACAAGCTCATCTTCGGCCGGAACGCATATTTAATGCTGAAGTCCACCGAGGAACGCGCTGCATCGAACACCTGCCGGGCCGGGTCGGCGTTGAACGACGACAGGTAGTTTCCGACATACGTCAGCGACGTCCGAATGGTGAAGCCATGCTTGATATAGGAGAGCCCGACATTGCCGGTGCGCTTCACGAAACCCGCCAGGTCCTTCGAAACCGTCGTGGTCGCATAGGTGCCTTCGGTGTCCATCAAGGTCCAGTTGCCATAGACCCCGAACCCGTTGAGCAGGCCGGGGAGGAATGTGAGCTGCTGCGAATAGTTGAATTCCAGCCCGTTGATCCGCGCCCACCCGCCGTTGCCGCGCGTGTTGAGGATGAAGCCGGCGTATTGCCCGTCGAAACCATTGTCCGGCCCGCTGCCGACCACGTCGCGGACGGCGAAGGCGAAGTCCCTCATGTCCTTTCGAAAGGCCGAGATCGAGATCAGGCCGATGCTCTGAAAATAATACTCGGCGCTGAGGTCGTAGTTTTTGGAGAACTGCGGGCGGAGGCTGGGATTGTTCTGGGTCACGACGCCGTTGCTGACATCCACCTGGGCCGTGGGAATGAGCTGCGTGAACTGGGGCCTGCCGATGCTGCTTGAGGCACTGGCGCGCAAGAGCAACCGGGGCGTCGCCTCGTAGCGCAGGTGCAGCCCGGGAAACGTGTCGGTGTAGCCACCCTTGACCGTCTTGGTCGTCGACCAACGCTCCAAGATGGTCTTGGCGTTCGCGTTCTGCACCGGGCTCTTGCCCGCCGTGTCCGTGCGCTCCACCCGCACGCCCGCCAGCGCCGTGAGCCCGCCCAGCTTCACGTCGCCCATCAGGAAGTACGAATAGATGTCCTCGCGCGCCGTGTGGTTGTTCTGCAGCGAGTTCGTGCGCGACACATCCTCGTTGTAGCGAAACAGCGCGCCCCGCACCCGCCGCTCCTCGTGCATCGCAAACCAGTCCGGCCACGACGGCCACGGATACTTCCCGAGCAGCGGGTCGTAGTGGTGGCCGTCATCCTGGAAGCGATTGAGATTGTCGTCGCTCCGCCCGTTGACGGGACCCGCGATCCAGTCGGGCCCGAGATACGTCCACGAGGGTTGCTCCCGCTGCTGTCGTTTCATCTGGCCGCGATAACGAAAACCGGCCTTGAGATGGGACGGCCACGTGGTGTCCAGCGCCCGCCGGACGCTGAACTGCGCCCCCCTCACCTGGTCCCAGGCTTGGAAATTCTGCGCGCCGAGGTTCTGCGTGAAATAATTGTCGTAATTCTTGATGTCGCCCCCGGACGTCTGCACGTAGGTCGGAAAATCATTGTCGCGGGAACGATCGATGCGGTAGCCGACACCGTTCATCCGCAGGTCGAGATCCTCCCGCAGCTCCCGGCCGTAGGAATCGGATCGTGAAACATCGTAGTCGAATTGGTAGTTGTTCCAGTCCGTCTTCCCGCCCGCTTGGATCATCCAGGTCTTTACCGTCCGCGTGCGGCCTTCCATCTCGTACTCGATCTGGCCGTTGTTGAACTGGGTGACGTTGTCGTTGAATTCCGTGACGGCGCTGGTGTTCGCGCGAATCCACTGCTTGCGCTGACGCATGAGATCCTCGAACCCGTTGTACATCGTGTTGAGGAAAACGGTTGTGCCGGGGGTCAGTTTGTAGCTGACCTTGGCGCCGATGCCCGTGCGATCCAGCCGGATGTCGTCGTCGGCAATTTGAAATGTGCTTTGCACCGCGGGCCGATCGAGCACCGGGTTGAGCCAGTCCGTGCGGAAAACAAACCGGGGGGCCGAGCGGCGATTGTAGCTCCCGGTCAGGACTACCCCCAGCCGCTGGTCGGCGCCGAAGATGTCGGAGTAGGAGAAACTCACGGACGGATAGGTCTCTTCCGTCCGCTTGGTGAACGTATTTACCCCGAGGCTGTATTGGATATCACGCTTCGGGCGATCAAACGCGCTTTTTGTCCGGAGGTTGATGGCGCCACCGATCGCATCGGCGTCCATGTCCGGCGTCGGCGATTTCACCACGTCGATCGATTCGATCGAGTTGGTGGACACCTTGTCGATTTCGAAGCCGCGATTCGTGCCCCGCGTGGCCGCGCCGGCGAGCAGCGTGCCATCGACCGCCACCGAGTTCAGCGCCGGATCCACGCCCCGCACCCGGACCCGGAAGGCCACGCTCTCGGAATAGACCGGCGTGATTCCCGGTAATTTGACGAGCAGGTTGGCCACGTTGGTATCGGCCACGTTGCCAAACGCATCGGTCGCCACGACATTGCGGATATTTTCCGCCATCCTTTGCTGGTTAATCGCCCGCGCCTGTCCCTCGCGCACCTCGGACACACTGAACTTGTCCATCTTGTAGACCTCGGATCCGAGCTGCACGTTCAGCAGGCTGCGCTGACCGGCAGTGACCACGGTTTCGGCCCGGGTCGAATCGAGGCCCGTGTAGTCGACCACAAAAGTCTGCACGCCGGTGGGAACCTGCGTGAAGCGAAACCGGCCGTCGGCACTCGTCAGGGTGCTGATCCGGGGGTCCGCGGTGGACACAATATGGGCGCCCGCCAACGGCACGCCCGTGGCCTGATTAATGACCTGGCCCTCGATGATCCCCGACTCATTCCGCTGCGCCTGGGCCAGCGGTGAAAGCAAGGCGAGGAGGAATAAAATAAATACGCCGACCGGTCCAAACCGGTTGCGCTTCACAGGTGATGGTTGGGTACAAGTTTTCATTTTCAGGAGCCGTTGATCGTTACTGGCGCCGGCGGGTCGCCGTTGCCCGCGATGGTCTTGCCCGCCCGGAAGAACTTACCGGCGGCCAAACCAAAGGGTCTCCCCCGGCGTGGGGGGAATTGGCCGCAAATGAATTCATGGAACGAGCGAACGTCTCAGTCTCATCGCAAATCGTGACGACCCAGCGGCAATGCCGTCACGACTTCGTGAAAAACGCGTGGCAACCGCGCGGCATACTCGTCCGGTTCGCCGGCTGATTGACAGCAGGGCATTTCTACGCCGTTGATTGCGGTTAACCCGAAGGGGTCGAGTCGTTATGTGTTACTTTTCGGCCTGAACGTTGGCGCCTTTAAATTTTAACGACTCGACTCCTTGCGACCGGCTCCCTTGCGACCGGCTCCCCTTGCGACCGGCTCTGATTTCACAGGAGGATAAACCGAGGCCGAGCCGAAAAATCATGGAAACGGGAAGATCGGGATGCTGCCGGACCCAATTTTCATCGCTGTTCCCGTCCGTTGTTCAATCGATCGTCCTCCGATCTCTCTGCCCGACCTCGGCTTGACCTCCTGTAAAAGGGTTTGGGCTCGAGCCCAGACACGTTTCTTTTCGAGTACCCTTTTCCGCTTCACCGTGGATTGACAGCCGGGCCTTTCCACGCCGTTGATGGGCGCTGAATTCAGGAGACCCACCGAAGAGTTCTATGCGCCATATTTTTTGGATCTGTTGCTGCGTAACTACCTTCGCCGCCGATCTGCGGGCGCAGGCGCCCCAGAACGCTGCGCTGGCTGGCGGCCCATCCGCCACGGCTGCCATCCCTCAGACGAATCCTTTTTCGTCTGACGCCGACATCCAGCAGGGATCGGCCCTCTTTCAGAAACATTGCGCGGTTTGCCACGGCGCGAATGGTGAGGGCGGTCGCGGCGCCGATCTCACGGCCGGCCTCTACCGGCGCGGCGGCCGGGATCCGGAGTTGTACGCGTCGATCCGCTTTGGCATCCCGGGGACGGACATGGCGCCCGTGCGCGTGACCGACGACGAAGTGTGGAAGATGGTCGGGTTCGTCAAACGGCTGGGCTCGCAGGGCCTGCTGGAAAAAGCGCCGGGCGATGCCGCCGCGGGCCGGCTGTTGTTTCAGTCGATGAGATGCGTGGCGTGCCACAGCATCGGCAAAGAGGGTGGTAGCCTCGGCCCGGAGTTGACCGATGTCGGCCGCCGCCGCGGGTTGAAGTTCCTGGCCGAGTCGCTTGCGAAGCCGGAAACCGATGTCCCCATCGCCTACCGGGCCGTGGAAATCGTGCTGAAGTCGGGGGCAACCATCACGGGCATCCGCTTGAATCGCGACGACCTGTCGTTCCAGGTGCGCGACACGACGGACAACCTGCGATCGTTCCTCATGGAGAACGTGAAGGAGATCCGCTACGACAGGCCCTCGCTGATGCCGTCCTACGCGGCGATCGATCAGAAAGCTTTCAACGACCTCATCGCCTATTTGAACTCGTTAAAGGGAACCCAATGAACCTACCGCAGCGGCCGCACCCCATCGGGAGAGAGCAAGTGGCCACAAAAAGGCACAAAAATTCCAAGGCGATGACGCAAACGTGCGTGGCGCCTATAGGCGCTCGGGGGATTTCCGCCGGAGCTTCCAGCCCGTTTCGTGCCTTTTTGTGGCCAAAGGTTTGGCGGTTTTGGTTTGGTGGAGCCGTCGCGGCATTGCTGCTGACGTTGGCCACCCGGCCTTTGAGCGGACAGGGTCTGCCGGTGACCTACGAGCGCCTGCTGAAGGCGGATCAAGAGCCGGGCAACTGGCTGATGTATTCTCACACGTACAATGGCTGGCGCTTCAGCGCGCTGAATCAAATCACCGAGCAGAACGTGAAGAACCTGCACGTGAAGTGGCTCTTCCAGGGGCGGCACGCGGAAAAATTCGAGACGACGCCGCTGGTGGTCGACGGGATCATGTATTTGACCCGGCCCGAAAACGCCGTCTACGCGCTGGATGCCCTCACGGGACGGCAGTTGTGGATGTACGAATACCGCAACCCCGAGCGCACCTTCAATTGCTGCGGGAAGGTGAACCGCGGCCTGGCGATTCTCGGCACGACGCTGTACATGAACACGCTCGACATGCACGTGGTCGCGATCGACGCGAAGTCGGGCCGCGAGCTGTGGCACGTCGCGATGGGCGACTACACGGCGGCCGGAGGCTACGCCGCCACCGGCGCGCCGCTGGTCGTGAAGGACAAGGTGATCGTTGGCATGGC
>CANJNJ010000122.1 GCA_947474995.1 Opitutaceae bacterium
ACTCAGGTCATTTCCATCCCGCGGAAGGTGCCGGTGGAGGTCGCAAACTTGTCCGCTTCGATGCCCATGCGGTGCAGCATCGAGAGCAGGAGGTTCGTCAACGGATAGTTCCGGTTGTGCTCCCGGTCAAAGCCCAGGTGCTGGCCATGCTTGAAGCCGCCGCCGGCGAGGAGGATCGGCTGATTGAAGCAGGTGTGCTGGTTCGCGTCACCGAAGTTCGAACCGTAGAGGATCATCGTGCGGTCGAGCAGGCTCTCCTCGCCTTCCGAGATCGACTTGAACTCGCCGTACATCTTCGCCAGCAGCTTCATGTGGCCGACGTCCAGCGCCTTGAGCTGGGCCAGCTTGTCGTCCGCTTTGCCGTGGTGCGACAGGTTGTGGTAGGTTTCCGTGATCGAGGTGTCCTTGATGCCTTCGACGACGGGCGTCGACACGCTGTCCAGCATGAGGGTCACGGCGCGGGTCGAGTCGCTCTGGAACGCCAGGCGCGCCAGATCGTACATGACCTTCACTTTTTCCATGTACGCGGCCGGGCTCGTCGGATCGATCGGCGCGGGAACATTGACCACCGGCTTCGGCTTCTTTTCCCAGCCTTGGGAAGCCTTCAGGCGGCTCTCGAGATCGCGGACGCTGGTAAAGTATTGATCAATGCGATCGCGATCCTGGGCGCCGAGGCCCTTTTCCAGGCTCTTCGCCTGGACGGCGACGGTGTCGAGGATGCTACGGCCGGTGTCCAATTTGAGGATCTGGGCATCAACTTCGGCCTGGCTCCCCTGGAGGAAAAGCTGCTTGAAGACGTCGGAGGCCTTGTCTTCGGGCGGGATGGCGACGCCGGTGCCGGTGCAGGACAAGCTGCGGGCCCGCGTATTGACCGAGAGGGTCAGGGACGGAAACCGCGTCATGATGCCGATGCGCTCGGCAATGAACTGGTCGAGGGAAATGGTATTGCGGAAGGAGCCGGAACCGGGGTGCGGCGCGCCGGTGATGAAGCACACGTCGGCGGGGTGCCCGCCGTCGACGTTCGGGTGGGAAACGCCGCTAAAGACCGTGAAGTCCTTGCGGTGCTCCTGCAGCAGTGCCAGATAGGGCGACGGCTTGTAGTCCTTTTCCTGACCCTCGGGGAAGAAGTTCCGCGGCAGCAGGCCCAGATTGTTGTTGATGGCGAACATCCGGCGCGGCTTGGCCCCGGGCGCCAACGGCGAGGACGACTCCGCGGCTTTGGCGAACGTCGGCCGCATCACATCGAGGAACGGCAGCGACAGGGCCACCCCGGAGGCGCGCAGGAAATGGCGGCGGGACAGTCGCTGACGGGTCGAGACGAATGGGACGGAAGCAGGTGTTTTCATAGGGGGCGAGGCACTGAGGATTAGGTTAAAGAAATTTTGGAGCTGGGGACAAGGCGCTTATTTGTTCTGGAAGAGGTCACTTTGGACGAGTTGCGTCACGAGCGTTCGCACCCCGTAATGATTCGCGCTCGCGCTCTGCAGGATCTGCTCGATCTTCGCGCGATCACTAAAGCGCACCGGGGCACCCGTCGCAAAGACGGACATCTGCCGCAAGACGTTCCGCGCAATCTGCGCCTCGTCCTTTAACAGTAGCTGCTTGAAATCTCTTACGTCATTAAACGCCCTCCCATCCGACATTTGACCGGAAGCGTCGACGGGCAGGGCCAGGTAAAAAGCAAAGGGCCAGCCGTTCTTGCCGAAACCAGGCTGTGGCGCGTCGTTGAGTGCCGTGGCACGATAACGTTCGCGCCATGCGCCCATGACGTCGAAGTTCTCCAGGGCAAATCCCGGAGGATCGATTTTACGATGGCACATGGCGCAGCTCTCATCGGCCCGGTGTTTGTCGAGCTGCTGACGAATGGTGGTGGCCCCACGGATGTCGGGCTCGACAGCCGGGACAGAAGCGGGCGGCAGGGGCATGTCGAAACCGACGATGCGTTCCATGATCCATTTGCCGCGGAGCACGGGCGACGTGGTCGTACCGTTGGCCGTCACCTTGAGCACGCTCGCCTGCGTCATCATGCCGCCGCGCACGCTTTTCGGCGGCAGGGTCACCCGGCGCATCGCCACACCGTCAACCCCTGGAATCCCATAATGAGTTGCGAGCCGACCGTTGAGGTAAGTGAAGTCCGAATCGACCACGTTGCGGGCGGGCAAATCCCGCTGGAGAAGCTCGGTAAAGTACAGCCGGCTCTCGGCGGTCGCCGCCTCGGTCAACGAGTCATCGAGGTAGTAGTCGTTGTAAAGCGTGGTGGAAGGGGTCGTTTCGTCGATGCGTCGGATCTCGAGCCAGTAGTCGAGGAAGGCGTCGACGAACCGGTGCGACTTCGGATCGGCGAGCAACCGATCGGTTTCAGCCTTTAACACGTCGGGCCGGTGGAGTTCGCCGCGAGCGGCGTGGGCGCGAAGGGCGACATCGGGTTCGGAATTCCACAGGAACAAAGCGAGGCGCGTGGCGAGCGCGTTGTCGTCGAGGCGACCCGGCTTGTCATCGATGTAGACATATTCCGGCGACGCGAGGACCGCGGTGTAGCCCGCCAACATCGCGCCGGCAAAGCCGAGGCCGGCTTCCATCCGCTGCTTGATGAGGTCGAGGAAAAGTTGGACATCTGCTTCCTGCACCGGCCGGCGATAGGCGCGAGCCATAAAGGAGCGAAGCAGGCGTTCCGCGTCCTGCTGCGGATTGGCGGAGGCGACCTCCACCTTGGCCTTCGCCATGACGGTGACGGAGCCCGATCCACGATTGGCGTTGCCCGCGGCCCGACCGCCGCGGCCGCCGCCCGCGCCCATGACGTCGATTTCCACCCCAGGCGCGTCGGCTGCGGCCTTTTGCAGAGGAAGATCGCCAAAGAGGAGCTTGTAACCGGCGGTCGTGCTTTCGTCCCGCACCGGGCCCTCGACGTCCATCCAGCGGAACGCCACGGCGGGCATGCCGTCCTTCTGGGCCAGCGCGTTGGTGAACCCGCCTTGAAAACCCGTCGGGCGGGAGCGGTAGAATCGCGCGGCGTCGGTAACGAGGTATTCGTTGGCGAGCAGCCAGACTTCATCGAGCTGGTTGACCATGGGCTCGGGAGTCAGATCAAATTCTCCCAGCCGCCGGTTGGTGATGCCACCCTGCGCGTAGACGATGATCGGCTCGTTGCGACGACCGTGCTGAACGTCGTCAAAGTTCGGCCGGTACCAAGTGGGCGGGCGGATGACTTCCTTGCGATCAGGGCCCGTCGACATCGAGCGGCTCGAACCGCCGGGGCCGACCCAGAGCGTGTAGCCGCTGAAACGGAGCCGATAACGGCCCGAGACCGGCGCCCGGAAATTATTCCACTTCGAGTCGAAACCGGTCACGTAGTTGCTGGAAACCCAGCCGACCGCCTCCAACTCGCGCGTCGCCGGGTCGGAATCGCCGACCGTGAGCACCGGCGGCTTCGTTTCCTCTTCGCCCTCTTTTTTCAAGAGGTAGTTCGGCCGCACCTTTTCGGCCGCCTGCCGGATTTCCGGTTGGGCCTTGTCGCCGAGGGCCAGGAATTTCTGCCGGTCGAATCGCTGGCCCGTGAGATTCTGGAGCAACGCCCGATCTTCGCGGTAATAGTAACGCTTGGTCGTGGGCTCGGGCTGGACAAATTTAACGTTCAACGCCTGGCGCATCGCATACTCGGCGGCCTGCATGTAGCGTGACATGTGTACAAACGAAACATCGAGGGCGTTGCTGACCTTGTTGAACTTGAACGCCTCGCCGTCCTCCGGCAGCTGGTCCTTGACCTGCAGCCACGGAAGTTGGAACAAGTCGCGCATGGAACTCTCGTACTCGACCCGGTTCAACCGGCGCCGGACGGCCCGGCCGTTTTGCGCAACCATGGCCTGCTCGGTGGTGACAAGGGATGAACTCAGTCCACCGACAAAGGCAGTCGTTTCCCCGGAACTCGGACGTTTCTTTTCCTTCGGCGGCATCTCGCCGGCCTTGACGCGATCGTGAACCTTCACCCAGGTCGCAAAATTCGCGGCGTCACCCGGCGTGTATTTCATACTCGTCAGGTCGAGCCCGCCCTCGCGGTCGACATCGTTGTGACAATTGGAGCAATAACGATCCGTGAACGCAAACAGCTCCGACTCGGAAAACGCCGACGCACCGCGCAGCGTCTGGAGCTGGCCGAGCGCCGCAATCCCCGCCGACCACATCGTGGCCTTGGCCGCAACTGACCTGAAACGTACGCCAAAAATACCGGGGGTTTTCATAGGGGGAAGGGAGGTTCTTTTCATTAAACCAAAGGGCGCAAATAGATATCACGGCTATCCCAAGACCGGGACCACAAATGACATTCCAACCGCGACAAATGAGGGGGAATAACTAAGGAACTTTCGAGACAAACCTTGGTGCCCGATCGGATGAAGACAAGTGCCAAGACGAGAAATAACGCCTGAAACCAGCCCGCGAGTAATCGAAGCTTTCCAACCGCCGTCGAGGTTCCCCATAGTTCCATTCCCCATGAAATCCTACCCTGTCATTTTAGCCATTTCCCTGCTGCTCAGCCCGATGGCGACTCGTGCGGCCGACAACCAACTTTCCACGGCCGAGAAGACAGCCGGCTGGACGTTGATCTTTGACGGCAAATCCCTCGACGGCTGGCGCGGCTACCGGCTCAAGGGTCTCCCGGAAAACCTCGGTTGGGAAGTTAAGGACGGGATGCTTCACGCGAAGCAAGTGAAGTATGACATGTCCGACATCCCGATGGCGCAGTTTCGCAAGAGCGAACTCATCACCGCGAAAAAATTCAACGACTTCGAACTGAGCTGGGACTGGAAAATTTCGAAGGCGGCCAACAGCGGAATCAAATATTTCGTCACCGAGGAGCGCCCCAGCGCCCCCGGGCCCGAATACCAGATGATGGACGATGCGAATCACCCTGATGGCAAGATGGGTCCGACGCACCACACCGGCGCCTTTTACGATGTGCTGCCCGGCGCCGCCGACAAGACGAGCCCGATTGGCCAATGGAACACGTCACGCGTGGTCGTGCGCGGAAATCATGTCGAGCACTGGCTCAACGGCCAGAAGGTGGTCGACTGCCAGCTCGGCAGTCCCGAGGTGAAAGCCGGGATCGCCAAGAGCAAGTTCAAGAACGAACCGGGCTTCGGCGAAAAAATCACCGGTCACATCATGCTCACCTACCACGGCGACGAGACGTGGGTGAAGAATTTCAAGGTTCGCGAACTCAAGTAACCGCCGGCGCAGCCGGTCGGGAGTCGGGCCCCGACACGTCGCGCACCTGCCCCAGTTCGCCGACCAGCAGGCAGACGAGGACGAAGCCCGTCAGGTGCATGACCGAACCCACCGCGAAAATTGGGGCGAAGGACAGGTTTTGCGCGGTCCACCCGATCGCCTTTTGCGAAAACGCGCTGGCGAGGCTGCCGAACATGCCCCCAAAGCCGGTCACGGCGCCGACGACGTGGGAGGGAAACACTTCGGCCGGCAGCGTGACGTTGGCCCACGCCGCATGCGCAAACATTGCCACCGTGATCAACGCCACCGCCATCGCCGCGCTCGGGACCCGGGTGACGAGAAGGAAGCACACCGGCATGGTGCACGACGCGGCGAACATGACGGTTTTGCGGGCGCGATTGAGCGAGAAGCCGCGCCGCATCAACCAACTCGGCACCAGGCCGCCGGCAATGTTTCCCGCGGCCAGACCGACGAATGGAATCCAGCTGTACCGGCCGATGTCGGCCAGATCGAACCCGCGTTCCTGCTGGAGGAATTTTGGCGTCCAAAAGATAAACAGATAGGAAATGGGATCCGTGAGCACCCTCGCGGCGATGCAGCCCCAAACGGCCTTCATGCCCAGCAACCGGCGAATCGGCACGGGTGGGGGCGGCTCTCCCACCGCCACCGGATCGCCCGCTTCAATCAACGCCAGCTCCTCAGCCCCGAGCCAAGGATGCTGTCGCGGCCGCCGGTACACGACGGCCCAGACGATCACCCAGACGAAGCCGAGGACTCCGCCAAGCACAAAGGCGTATCGCCAGCCCCACATCAGGGTGATCCAGGCTACCAGCGGCGCCGCCACCGCGGCGCCAATCGCGGTGCCCGAATTGAAAATTCCCACGGCCAAGGCGCGCTCGCGCATCGGAAACCACTCCGTCACCGTACGCACTCCGCCGGGAAAATTCGCGGGCTCGGTCGCACCGAGCAGCACCCGAAAGAACGTGAACTGGCCGGCCGTGCGAGCCAGGGCGTGCAAAGCGCTGGCGATCGACCAGCCGGAAACAAAAATCAGGAAGGAGCGCCGCGTGCCCAGCCAATCCACCAGTCGGCCGCTCACCGCGTACATCACCGTGTAGCTGAGGAGAAACGCGAACGTGATGTCGGCATACTGCACCGTGGTGATGTGCATTTCATCCTGAATGGTCTGCGCGAGCACCGAGAGCGTTTGCCGGTCGAGATAGTTCAGCTCGGACGCGAGGCACAACATCACCACGATATACCAGCGCAGCCCGGGGATTTTTTTCATGGGGTGGAGAACCGGCGAACGCGCGGCGAGAGGCGGCGGAAGGGGACGCCGGATGCACCTCGTCAGGTCGCCTCCCCCACGCTTCGTTCGTTTCCGCGATTGTCAGCCGAAATCCTTCCGTCTTCCCTTTTTCCCGCAAGAGACGGCTGGCGTCAGCCGCCAATCCGTGAACACTCACGCCTCTTTACCTCCTCATGAACCAAATCGATCTTCAGGGCAAAACCGCCGTTGTCACCGGTGCCGCGCGCGGCATCGGTCTCGCTATCGTCCGCCGTATTCTGGCCTCCGGCGGGCGTTGCAGCCTCTGGGACAATGACCCTGCCGCCCTCGAAGCTGCGACCCTCGCCCTCAATGCCGGGGATAAGGTTCAGACGCTGACAGTCGACGTCACCGATGAGACCAAGGTTGCGACCGCGGCCGCCGCGGTCCAGCAGCGCTTCGGGGCGGTGGATATTCTGGTCAACAACGCCGGCATCGCCGGAGTTTCGAAAAAACTTTGGGAGTGCAGCACGCAGGAATGGCGGGCCGTCATGGAACTCGATTTGTTTGCCGTGTTTCTTTGCTGCCACGCGATTGTGCCGTTGATGCTCCCGCGCAACACCGGGCGAATCGTCAACATCGCCTCGATTGCCGGCAAGGAGGGCAACCCGAACGCCTCCCACTACAGCGCGGCCAAGGCCGGCGTGATTGGCCTCACCAAATCCCTCGGCAAGGAACTCGCGACCACGGGCATCCGCGTGAACTGCGTCACCCCCGCCGTCATCGAAACGGAAATTCTCAAGCAGATGTCGAAGGAGCACATCAACTACATGCTGTCGAAGATTCCGATCGGCCGCCCAGGCACGGTTGACGAAGTCGCGGCGCTGGTGGCGTGGCTGTGCTCGGAGGACTGTTCCTTCACCACGGGCGGCGTGTTCGATATTTCCGGCGGACGGGCGACGTATTAAGGATTTTCGCGCGGCGCGAAAATCTATTTTTTCGACTCGGGCGAAAAATCCTCCAAGGGCGTGACCGGGTCGATGAACATCCACGCGATCGCACCGACCACGTAGACGGCGGCCGCGACGAGGAAGGCCGTGGTCCAGCCCGCCAGGGTCGGCGGCGACGACGGGGTCACCTTGGTGCTTTGAAGAATATAGCCCACCACCACTGGGCCGACGGCCCCGCCGAGGTTGCCCATCATGTTCATGCTGCCGGACAGCGAGCCGGCGAGCCGGCCCCCGACGTCCATGCACGCGGCCCAATCCGGCGCCATCGCAAGATCGTTGGAGAAACTGGCGAGGCCGAGGGCCACCATCGCGAAAACGGGATCGTTGATGCGCGTGGCAAGCACGAGCATCGCTCCGGCGGCAAATAGCCCGGTACAGGCGACGAGTTTGCGCGCGCGCCGTACGTCGCCCGAAGACTCGGCCAGACGCTTCGCGATCCAGCCGCCGGCAAAACAACCGATGCCGCCAAAGAAAAGCGGCAGCCCGGCGAGCACCGCACTTTTCTCCAGCGACACGCCGCGCGCCTCGCGCAGGTAGGTCGGAAGCCAGGTGATATAAAAATACCAGCCGTACGACATGCAGAAATACTGCAGCCACAGCAGGAGCACCGTGGGACTCGAGCAGAGGCGGCCCCACGGAATCTTCGCGTGGCTCGGGGCATTGCGCTCGGCGCCATCGAGGAGCGCGAGTTCCGCCGCGTTCACCCCCGGATGATCGGCCGGCCGATCGCGAAACCAGCGATAGAATCCGACCGCCCAAATCACACCCAGGCAGCCGAAAAGCGCGAAGGCGACGCGCCAGTTCACCATCGCCAAGACCGCCGCCACGAGCAGCGGAGTGAACGCCCCACCCCAGCGGGCGCTCAGCCAGAGGAGGCCTTGCGCCCGCACGCGCTCGCTCGACGGAAGCCAAATGGTGAAGATCTTGGTCACGTTGGGAAAGCAGCCCGCCTCCCCCACCCCGAAGAGGAACCGGCAGACGACCATCGACAAATAATTCCACGCCGCCCCGGTGGCCGCCGTAAACACCGACCACATCAACACGACTTTCATCAACACGCTCCGCGGCCCGTAGCGATCCCCCATCCAGCCCGCCGGGATTTCAAAGAGGGCGTACGAGATCGTGAACGCCGAAAAAATCCAGCCCATCTGCGTCTCGGACAGGGCCAGGTCGTGCCGGATATTGGGCGCCGCTTGGGAAATGCAGACGCGATCGATATAGGTGATGATCGCCAGGGTGATGACGTACGCGAACATCACATGACGCGCCCGCGACGCCGGGGCGCCGGTCGGGACAGCCGCAGATTGGGGTAACACGTCGGGTGGGCTTGAAGATCCGGCGCGCCCCTGTCAACGCGACACTCCCCGCGCGCTACCCCGTGCCCGGTGGATCAGGCGCTCCGCGCGGCGACCATCAACACGATCGACCACACGGTCGATTGGCCGCGCACGGAGTGCACGGCCCACCCTTCAAGAGCTTCGCACCAGGGAGCGGCGGGAAGTTTCGTACTCGGCCCGCGTTCGTGATCGCGGAATCCCTGTTAAAGAGAACGTTCAGGATCCACTTTGCCGCATCGGCTCGATCATGACGGCCATGTCGTCATCTCCCCGCCCTTGCGCCACCGCACGCTGAAACAACTGCAGGGCGACCTCCGCGGTCGCGAGCGTCTGACCGCGCGCCCGACCTTCCTGGATCGCGTAGCCAATGTCCTTGGCCATCAGCTTGAGCATGAAGTTCGGCGTGTAGTCTTTCGCCGTCATCCGCGCCGACAGCGTTTTCACCAGCGGACTGCCGGGGGCTCCTTCGGTCAGCACCGCGAGAGCCTTGGCCCGATCGAGCCCACTGCGCTCGATCAAGGCCAGCGCCTCGGCGAGCGAGGCAATCTGCACGGCGCACACAAAATTATTGATCAACTTTACCAGCGCGCCACTGCCCGTCGGCCCGAGGTGGGTGACGCTGCGGCTCATGGGTGCCAGCGCCGGTCGGATTTTCTCCAACGCCGCCGCCGATCCCCCAACGAGAAAATTCAGCTCGCCGGCCGCGGCATGCGGCCGGGTGCCCGTCACCGGCGCATCGACAAACTCACAACCCGTGGGAGTGATCGCGGCGGCCAGTTCGTTGACCCACGCGACGGTCAGGGTGCTGCACTCCACGAGCACCGCGCCGCGGCGGACACCCGCGAGCGCTCCGGTGGGGCCCAACCACAGGGTCCGCGAAGCACCGTCGTCCGCGACCATGCTGAAAACGATGTCGGCCGCTGCGACCGCCTCCCGCGGCGTGGCGGCGACGCGGGCACCCGCGCTGACCAGAGCGTCAGCTTTCGCGCGGCTGCGATTATAGACGGTAAGGGGGAAACCGGCGCCAAGCAGGCGTCGCGCCATGCCGCCTCCCATGATGCCGAGACCGAGCAATGCGATAGTGGGCTGACTCATTTTTTTAGGGATTCTTCCTGTGCTGCTGGTGAACTTCGTGGTTTGTGATTCGGAGCGCCAGCGAAGAATCCAAGCGACCGCCACAGCCGACCGCAGGGCTTCTCCTCTTCGCGGTCGATGACGTTCCGGGTTACGCCATGCAAATACCGGCTGAAGGCGTACCGGGCGGGCGGTGCGCCCCGCGACAAACTCGGGGCCTTGAGCAGGTCGAAACGGCTCCGTGCGCCGCCTGGCCCCGCGTGGAGAGCACGGCCCACCTTTCGGCCGCTTCGTGACGAGACGCAGAAGACCGGGGAGCACCTCAGGATCGGCTGGAAGATCGACGGGGACCTTTTCTCCACCCACAAAAAAACGCCGCCGAAAAATCGGCGGCGTTGAAAATTAACGGGAATGCCCGTGCTCAGGCCTTCTTCTGCTTCTTCTGCTTGTATTCCTTGTGGCCAGCCTTCTGCGCGGCATCGACCTCGTCGAGCAGCTTCGCAGCGCCGGCGTTGTCGTTGGCCTTCAGCGCGGCTTCCACCTTGCCGACCTGCGCGACTAGGTTCTTCAGTCCCTCGTGGTAGCTCTCGACGAACTTCGCCTGGTCGGCGGCGGGAATATCGGCCTTTTTCGCCGGATCCAGCTTCATGCTGGCATTAGCGGCATCGCGGATCGTCCCGATGAGCTTGAGCGAGTCGGCGTTCTTCGAGGCGTCAGCGGCTTGGCCCTTCAGAGCCTTGAGCGCGTCGCTCATCTTCGCCATTTGGTCGCCGAGGGGCGTTTCAAACTGGCGCTTCTGGGCGGGGGCTTGGGCATGAACATTGGTCACAGCGACCAACGCACAAGTTAATGTAGCTAGCAGTAGGCGGATTTTCATGGATGGGATAAGGGTGGGCAGAATTGCCGGGGAGCAGAAAGAGGCGATTTACCCCCCTCAGGGCAATCCGATTCGTAGCCCACATTTCGGGGTGAGCGGTCTTGCTCAACCTAGCCCCCGAAGGGCCGCCACCAACGTCTTGGCTACGGAGGAGTCCGTTTGGACGGGATTGGTGATTCCGGACCCCGACGGCCCACGCCGACCGCCGGCCTGAGACCGGCGTTACTTCGCTGGCACAAAAAAGACGCCGCCGGACCAGGCCGGCGGCGTCTTGGTAAAAGTCGTATCCCGCTTACTTCTTTTCAGCGTCAGGCGCCTTCTTCTTCCCCTTCTTTTCCTTTTCCTTACGGAACTCCTTGTGGCCGTCTTCCTGATCCTGCTTGAGCGTCTTAAGGATCGTGGCGGCTTCGTCGTTCTTGCCGGCCTTGAGCGCCGCCTCGAGTTTGTCGAGATCGGCGACAAACGCCTTCATCTTCGACTGATAGTCGGCCTTGAACTTGGCTTGGTCGGCAGCCGGAACTTCCTTCGTCTTCTTGGGCTCCAGCTTCATCGAAGCCATCGCGTTGGTCCGAATGACTCCAACCTGCTTGATCGAATCGGCGTTCTTGGTCGCATCGGCCACCTGGCGGCCGAGTTTGCGATACGCGCCATTGATCTCATCCATCTTGTCCTCGAGTTCGGTCGAGACCTCTTTTTCCGCGGCGTGAACACCCAGCACGGTGGCGAGGGCGCAAATTAACGTGAATGACAGTATGCTACGAATTTTCATGTTGGGTTGAGGGGGGAGAGGCAAACTTGAGGTAAATCGCCGCCGATTGCCAAGGGCAAACGGATTCGATTCACCTATCAGACATCGCGTTTGACGACGGCCGATGCCAATAGATTCACCGATCTTATTCAGATCTGCCCCCAATCCCGGGGTTGATCGATCCGCCCCTGCGTCCGCCCTCCTCCTGCACCGTTTGTCCAAGCCTCCACGCTCATGACCCAACGCCGATTGATCTGCTGTCTCCTCGTCGCCGCCGGCACGATGGCCCGCTCGCTCCCAGGCGCGACCGCCACCGGTCTCAGCAGTTTCGCCGCGATCGAAGAAAGCCTGGTGAAATATTTTCCCGCGACGACGCGCTTCGAGCCGGACACTTTCGCCAATATCACCGACGTCGGTGGCGGCACTTTCCGGATGGCGCTGCGGTACAGTTCCGACTGGTGGGATGGCGATCGCGACACCACCAACCCGGACCGCCAGCGCGCCGAGGTGAAAGGACTCGGCCCGACTCAACTCGATGGCGACACCTTCGAGTACTCCACCACTTGGCGCGCCAATGCGACGTTTCGGGGGAGTAACGGTTTTTGCCACCTCTTCCAACTCAAGGCGATCAACGGAGACAGTTCCATGCCGCTCGTAACGCTTTCCATCCGTGGCAACACGGCAACGGTCGAGGCCAATCCCGCCGGCCCGAAGATCGTTGCCCGCCAATTTCCCTGGAAACCAGCGACGTGGCAGACGGTCCGCATTCGCATCAAGACCTCGCCTAACGCCGACGGCGAGTTGCTGATCTCGGTTGATGGCGACGACTTCCAGGGCAAGACCGGCGTCGCGATGTCGCGCCCCGCGGCGAATGAGTACCGCCCGAAGTGGGGGCTGTATCGCAAGGCCGGCATCAAATTCCCGATGGGCGACGACCACGTGGAGCACAAAAACATCTCGGCGGAAAAAGTCGGCGCGCCCGCGATCGACAACCTCGCCCTCGAGAATGAGGCCCGCCGCCGGGCGAAAAGCACTTCGCCCGAAAAGGCGCTCGCCTGGCTCGAAGCCCAACCGGCGACCGGCGGGCGCGATTTCGCGGTCAGGTCGATCATCGCCCTTTGGGCGGAAAGCCAACCCGCGGCCGCGATGGTTCGGGCCGACGCGCTGCCGGCGGGCCCGAATCGCGGCGCCGCGCGCGACCAGGTCTTCACTCGCTGGGCCGATCAGGATGTGACGGCGGCCGCGCGATGGCTGCACACCCGCGCGCCCAGTGCCGAACTGGATTCGCTCGTCTGGCTCTTCGCGACGGACACCACCTACCGCTATGTGCGCCGCCCGGTCGCCCTCGCCGCGCTGCCGCTGATCAAGGATTCCGAGCTGCGCGCGCGGGCTTTCGCGCACGTGGTTGAAATCTGGTCGCGCCAGGACGCGGCGGCCGCGGCCGACTTCCTGGAGAAAACGGACGCGCTCTCGACCCCGCAAAAGAAGGCGGTCGCCGCCATGATCAAATCCCGGCACTCGCCCGGCACCCCAGCGCCAACCCCATGAAAATCGAACGCGTTCCTCCCCCTGCGGCTCAGGCACACCGGATGTTGCGCCGCGGCTTCGCTCCCCTGCTCGGGATACTCTTGTTGGCGCCCGTCGTCCTCGCGCAGAACCCGCCAACCAGTTCCACCGCAAAAGTGCAGCGAAGCGTCGGCGCCACGCCGGCGCAGGCGAAGTGGGACGTCTATATCAGCGCCGGCGACAGCTGGTGGCTCGGCAACAAATGGCTGCCGATCGATTCGCCCGGGAGCATTCGCGACTCGGTCCGCATGTGGTCCGAGGTCTTGAACATCAAGCGCGTCTACTGGCGCGGCCAACAGGAGGAGATGATGATCGATTTCGGCCTGATCCGAAAAGAAAACCTCGTCTACCACGAATTCTTCGAGGTGTGGGAGCGGCACCTGATGAAGGATCTGCACCTCAATCAGGTCCTCGTGAACGAGGCGCATCAGCGCGGCATGGAGGTCTTCCTCTGGGCGCCCCTGTTCGATTTTGGGGGGCCCGCCGACAGTGGCGGGTGCAAGGAATACCCCTACTACGGCCAGTTAAACCTCACGTTGACGCATCCCGAATGGATGCCGGTCGATCGCTACGGCACGCACGCGCAGAACGGCCCGATCGAGCTCGCGTATCCGGAAGCGCGAAAGGCGCTGATCGAGATGTATCTTCACTATATCGACCGCGATCATCTGGACGGCATCACCTTCTTCACCTTCGCCGAAAACTACGGGCTGCGGTTTGAGGACGAGTTCGGCTTCAACCAACCGGTCGTGGATGAGTACCAGCGCCGCTATGGTGTGGACATCCGCACGCAGGAGTTCGACCGGTCGCTCTGGCGGTACCTGCGCGGCGAGTATGTGACCCAGTTTCTCCGCGAGCTGAAGACGGCGCTGCAGGGGTGGGGCAAAAAACTCGGCGTGCGGCTCAATCCCCGGGAGCCCAATTTCACCGATCGCTGGAACGTCCCGCAGTATCTCCTCACGGCCGGCCGGATCTATCTGGATTGGGAGCGCTGGGTGCGCGAGGGGATCGTGGACGATATTCTGATCGGCGGAAACACCCCCACGGAGCTGCGCTACCGCTCGATCCAAAACGCGCTGCAGACTACCCGCGGCACATCGGTTGCCGTCTCCGCGCTCACGAGTAATCCGGCGCTCGAGGAATTCAAGCCGTATACGGATCAAGGTATGCGGCTGCAGATTTTCGCCACGGACGACGCCTCGTACCTGAAGCTGGTTTACCCGAAACAGGAGGCTGGCGTCCTGGCTGGCCCCGACATCTATGCCGTCATCCGCTTTCTGGCCCAGGTCGCCGAGGGCGAAGCTTCCATCGAGGCGCGGAAAATCCTGCCGCTGGTGAAGCACGAAAATATCCTCGTGCGTCGCCAGGCGATCCGCGCGTTGGGAAAACTAAAGGATCCGAGCGCGATCCCGACGCTCGAAAATGCGCTGGCGGATCCGGAGCGGAGCGTCAGGGCCGCCGCGGTGTTCGCGCTCGCCGAGGCCCCCGGCCCGCAGAGCGTCGCGAAGCTGATCGACGTCGTGCGGCGGGTGCGGGAGTTCCAGATCTTTGAGGCCGTCAGCAGCGCGCTCACCTCCGTCGATGCGCGCTACCTGCCGCAAGTTCTCGCGCTGGCCAGCGACCCGGACGTGGTGATGCGCCGGATGGCGTTGTACGCCCTCGGCGGACGCGGCGACCGGCTTGCGCTGCCGGCGATGATCGCGGCCCTGGACGATCCTGATCTTTACGTCCGCTTTCGCGCCGCCCACGGGCTGCAGGCATTTCGAAACGAGGCCAAGCCCGTCGAGGCGCTGCACCACGCCTTGGCGGATTCCGACGTGATCATCCAGAATCGCGCCGCGGTCTCGCTCGCCATCGCGCTGGTGGAAGGGTGCACGGTCAAACCGCGGTACGGACTCGAGTCGGCCATCAGCATTTTGGAAACAGTCACCGGGCCATTGCGCGAGATCCGCTTGAACGCGGCGCAGGAGCGAGCATTGCAGGCGCTCGCCGCGAAGTTCCGCGAGTTTGGCGACGGCTCGAAGCGCACCGATCTCGAATGGGGCTTTCGGCCCGTGGGCAATGCGATCCTCGCCTTCGGGACGGAGGGTGGCCGGCGCTTGCAGCAGATGATCGACCAGAAGAACGATCGCCAGCTCGCGGGCCTCGCCTGGCAGGTGCTCAACATCCGGCAGGGGATGGAGAATTTCTGCCTGGTCCCCGGCGCCGACGAGGAGAACGCCCGGATCTACAGCACGCACCCGACGCGGACACTCAGCACGAAAGAGGCGCCGTCGCCGCTGAAGTATGATCCGACCAACAAGGACAAGTGAAGGCCGTGAAGAAACAAGCTCTCCGTTGAGGCGAAAGATGGCGGCGATCGAGGCGTCTGGTTGCCAGAAAACCTCCCATCAGATCGTCAGATTAACATGAAGACCACGCTCAATGAATTTCAGCGGAGCTTCCGCAAGGCCCGGAAGCGGCCGATCGGAGCGAGACGGTCGTCGTAACCGGCGAGGGTGGTGACGATAGCTTCGCCAATGGAGGGCCGAAGCCGAACAAAAGGAAGCCGAACAAAAGGGGTCATGCTCGAATAATCGACAAAAGTGGCGGGAAGCGCGCGCAGCTTTGTGACGTCCTGCGCGGCGTGAACCCATACTCTTGGCGCTGTCGCTCGAGTGGGGACAGAAAAACGCGTCTTTCCAGGGCTCGTTGTCGACTATTCGAGCATGACCCCTTTTGCCCGTGTCAGGGCGCGTTGTCGATTATTCGAGCATGACCCCTTTTGCCCGTGATGACCCCTTTTGCCCGTGACCCCTTTTGCCCGTGTGACCCCTTTTGCCCGTGACCCCTTTTGCCCGCCCCGCCAATGAAGGGCCGAGTTCCACCGAGGCCGTTGCGTTGGCGCGAAAATTCAGCCGCGACGGAGTGCGCCCCTCCACTGGACACGCTTTTCGTCGAGAACCGCCGCAACGCATTCTCCGTCACCTTCACAATTGGGCTTCGATCAAGCGCGGACCCTTGGTCGCCAGGGCGCGGGTAAGGAGCGTGGCGAATTCAGCGACGGTCGTGGCCCGCGCAGCCTCGACGCC
>CANJNJ010000123.1 GCA_947474995.1 Opitutaceae bacterium
CGGCGGCACGGGCGTCCCCGTCATCGGCGCGGAATCACTGCCTCCACCCGGCGAAATCTTTGTGCTGAGCTATGTAACGACCCGCGGCGCGCGTGACTACAACCGCGAGAAACTCCAGGGTCGGGGTTACGTTGAAGGCCGGGATTTCCTTATGTGCGCGTGACGCGTGAGCGTCGACGCCAGACGGCGAGCCCCAGGGTTGCGATGCCGGCGAGCGCCGCGGAGGTGGAAGGTTCGGGCACGGCAAAGGTGGAATAGTTCAGCATCGATGGCGAAAAGGTGCCGGTGCTGAAAGTGAACACATCCGTCTGATCCAGAAGACCGCTCAATTTTGCGGCTCCTTCACTATCGGCGCCGAGCAGGAATCGGCTGCCGAAGGTCCCGATCGTGGCAGGATTGGGGAGCGCATGGCCGTTGAGGTAGAAAGTCCCGGTTCCGACATTATCGACCACGAGTGCGACGTGATACCACGTCGAGGTCGAGAGCGCCGAACTTTGGCCAAAGGCGAAGTTGCCGGTGGTGTTATTCGTCACGGCACCGCCGACTTTTCCGGTCGTGCCGTCGAGCTGGATGCCAACTGAAAAAAAACTGGTTCCGACGACCATGACCCACTGGGTCGTGCTGACCGAAGTAAAATTCACCCAGGTCTCGAGGGTGAAGTTGTTCGTGAGGCCAAGACCGCTGGCCGGAGTGGCCGCGTAGTAACCGCCATTGAAGGACACCGCCAGGCTGCTCGCGGCGCCCGGAGTGTTGCTGCTGTAGGTCAGGGCTCCCCCCGACTTGCCCAAGGCCGTCCCGAACGATGGCGTGGAGGGGCTATTGACGGCATTGCCGGCTACTGCCCCGACGTCGTCCTCGCCCATGCGCCAAAGGCCGACCACCGTCTGGGCATGCGCCGCGGCGAACGAGGTGAGCGTCATGAGAAAAAACAGGGGGAGTCGTTTCATGGACGGTCGGATGGACGGAGTGGAAATCCGGATGCTCAATTTCTGCGAAGAAAGAAAAACCCCACCGGGAGTTGCGAGCAGCCCATGCATGGCGTGCTGAGCATGGGGAATGGCAACCCCAAAAAACGTTGGAGTCCGCGGACAAGAATCAACGCGCAATAGTTGGGGCGTATCTGTCGGGCGCCGTTGAGCGCCGAGCCCCTCCCGCTTCTCCCCAAGTGGCCTGCGCGCCAGCGATCGATGGCGGTGGTCGCCTGGAGAGAGACCGTGTGAAAATTCGAATAAGAACTCATTTTGTCATTCTTCGCCGCGCTCAGAATGACGATCCTCTTCAACCAGTTTGGGGAGGGGTGGGGCCGACAACTCGGGGGTGCGCGCCGCAAGTTTCGACCCACGCCTTCGCGCTTTGGTTGCGACGGATTTTCCGCCAGTGTCGGACTGATGGCTCGCGGTGAATCGGACGAACATCGGCGGTTGAAAGCGCTCGCGCTCCTCTGGGCGCAGGCGAATGGCTTTGCCATTGTGGGCACGGAGGTGCGGGTGCCGGCGAGCGGCTACCGGGCGGACGTTTGTGCGCACGCGCCGCTGCGGTCCGACCGGACGGCGCGGACCGCAATCTTTGAGTGCAAGCAAGCGCGGGCCGACCTGCTGAAGGATGCGCATGCCGAGGCGGCGACGCGGCGCCAACTCGGGGAATTGGTCGCCCGGCGGGCGAAGTTGGAGGAGTTGCTCGCGGTGCACCAGCCCGACTTGCGCCGGGGCGAGTCGCTCTTTCCGGAGTTTGATACCTGGGATTTTTCCGGTCTCGATCACCGGACGTACCGTGCCGTGCTGGCGGAACTGGCCAAAGTGCAGGTCCGGGTGCTCAAGGGAACGAAGTTTGCGAAGATGTTCCGGTACGCTTGCGCCGATTTTCTCTACCTGGTGGCGGAGGATAATATTTTTGCGGAGGCGGAAATTCCCGCGGGCTGGGGCCTGCTCGTCCGGCGCGGGGAGACGCTCGCTTTGGTTCGACCGCCGCCCAACTTGGACGCGGCACCAGCCCGGCGGCAGGCCCTGCTGGAGAACATCGCCCTCGCGGCGACGCGGGCGGCGAATCGGGATTTGTTGGCCGCCCACGCGCCGAATCCGTCCCGTGCGCCCAGTCGGCCACGACAGAATTTCCCCCTCCACCGCCACGATCCGCCCTGACCAATTTCATGTCACGGCCGTGACATGAAATTGGCGCTTAGGAAATTGTCGTTTGGCGGGCGAGTTTGGCCAAGATCGACTGACGGCGGCGCAGGGCCTCGAACCCTAAATATTCCGAGGGGAGCAATGCCCGGGGCAGGAGGGGATCGACGCCGACGGCATTTTGCCAGAAATTATTTTCCTGACGGGACCAGCCGATGAGACGGGAATCTTGCGGCGGCGTCGCGTCGAGGAACGACAAATAGCGCAGGTAGCGGCGCCGGATCAGTGGGAAGTCCCACGCCCCGTCCACGATTGATTGATCCGTCTCGCCGGTGGCGGGCCGGCCTTCGATTACCAGGAGCGCTTTGGCTTCAACGTCGGATTCACCCAGCAGGGTCCGGACCCGCTCGGGCGGATCGGGACTGGCCCACACGCTGCCCTGCAGGTGCCCAAAGTGAAACTGGCGGAGCACCCGCCGAAATTGTTGTCGCAGCCGGGACTGAACCTCAGGCACATCGAAAAGAATCAGACGCCATTTGCCGTCCCACGGCCGGTTCCACTGGTTCACGGGATCACGGCCCCCGAGGGCGAGATGACGACCCTGCTGGGTGAGCCGGACAATCCTGGCCAGGCTCGGTTCGGGGTGCCGTTCGATGAGTTTGCGGCGCGCCAGTTCCGCGAGTCGCCGCGAGAGGCGATTGCGCCAGGCCCACGTTTCGAATGAATCGTTCAAATTGCGCCAGGTGGGCCGCATGAGCCGGTCTGCCGTCCAGAGCAGGTAGTAGAGGAGCTCTTCGGTTTGTGGAGTCATCGCGAGGGGAAGCCTTGGTGCCAATTTCATGTCGCGGCCGTGACACGGAATTGGCCATGGGAAATTGACCCCGAAATTGGGGTGGGTGGCTGGACATGGGCGCGGTTCAAGGAGAGGGTGAAGGATGCCCGAAATCACACCGCCCAATCTCGCCGAACCCGGACTCGAGGTGTGCACGCATTTTATTCGCAGCCGCAACGCGCTGCTCGCCCGGGCTTCGCTCAGCGAGATCTATGTGGACCATTACCTGCACCTCGCCACGCAGGGAATGAAGTTGGGGGAGGACCACGATGCGATGTTCAAACGCGCCATTGCGGCCTTCGTGCTTCATTGCGCCGCCCAGCCGCGCACCGAGATTTCGGCTTGGACCATCAATTTTCAGCAGCCGCTCGTGAACCTCTTTCTCGCCGGGGACAACACGACCGGCTCCGTCACCGGCCGAGTCTTCAATCTGAACGTGAAGGAAGGTCCGGAAAATCTGTTCTTCGCCGATGTGGTGCGGGGGACCCGCTACAAGCGCCGGAGCGGCGTTGGTTTCGCCGGTTCCGATCCGATGGCTGCCGTCGAGCAATATTACGCGCAAAGCGAACAGCGGGCCGCACGGTATTTTCAGCTGGCGGAAGAAGAATTCGCGCTCGTGGTCGAGCACCCGGACTGCGACATGCCGTGGTTCCGCGCGCTGACCCCGGAGCAGATTCCCCTGCTGGAGAAAACCGAGACGCTCACCTTGCTGGAAAAGCGCGTGTTTCGCTGGCACTGCGGTTGCAATGAACCACGGATGATGGAAGTGCTCCTGCCGGCGATGAAGGAGAATCCCGGGGAACTCTTCGGCGCCGAGCCGAAAGTCGAGATCCGCTGTCCGCGTTGCGGGGCGAAGTATGATATTACGCGGGTGGCGATGGAGGCGTTTGTGGCGGACAAGGGTCCGGCGGGCGCATAATTGCAGATACCGGGACGCGAGGAAGCGGGTCGCCGCACCTTCGTGGTTCAAGCCCCGAAAAGGTGGTGGCGGAAAAAGACGGCTCGATTCGCGACGGGCAAGCCGCTTGGCTGGCCTCCGCCCCGGTCTTGAGCCGTGGTTCCTCGTAATTCCTCCCTAATGAAAATCCTCTTCCCTTTTCTTTTTACGGTCGCATTCGCGGCGACCTTCGCGGCTCCAACCGCGCGCGCGGCCGACGCCGGCGTGATCCTCGGCCTCCAAACGTACACCTGTCGCAACATGTCGTTCGAGGAGGTCGTGGCCTTCGCGGACAAGCACCATCTCAAGTACCTTCAGATGTTCAGCAAGCACTTCGACCCGAAGGGCTCGAAAGAGGAGACGCTGCGGAAGAAAGCAATTTTGGATCAGCACGGGCTGGTGTGCTATACGTTTGGCGTCACCGCGACCTCGATGGACAAGGAGGATAACCGGAAGCTGTTCGAATTTGCGAAACTGATGGGCATCCGGGTAATCGTGGTGGAGCCCAAGAACATGGCCGAATGGGACAACCTTGAGCAGCTCGTGAAAGAGTACGACATCAAGCTCGCCATCCACAATCACGGCACCGGCACGGTTTACGGGAATCCGGAAACCGTGAAAAAAGTCCTTGCGGCGCGCGATCCGCGCATCGGCGTTTGCCTCGATCTCGGCTGGGCGACGGCGGCGGGCTACGACGTGGCCAAGGTGTTTCGCGAGTATCAGGGTCGCGTGTTCGACCTGCACCTGAAGGACAAGCGCGTCGAAGGCGCGGCGGACAAGCCCGTGGTGCTCGACGTGGAAATCGGCACCGGTCAGATGAATTTCAAAGGCGTGCTCGCCGAAATCAAGAAGGCGAAATGGTCCGGCGTCATGGCCATCGAGACCGACAACGGCCAATTCGCGCAGGATCCGAATCGGCTCGTGGCCGGGGCGATCGAAATATTCCGGGCGAATGTGAAGTAGATGGCATTGCGGGTGGGCGGTGCGCGCCGCGCGCCGCCGGACCGCGCGCGGCGCGCACGGTCCACCTTTCAGGCCGATCTTGGCGTGACCGAGAAGGCAGGGCCTCAGAGTGTCTTCAGCCGGAAATTCCTGAACTCGATCTTCATCGGCGGACCGACGTGAACCTGCACGCCGATGAGTCCGTCGGCCCGGCGGTTCTTCGGATCGTCGTCAACCAGGACACTCATCACCTGGCCATTCAGGAGGTGCGTGATCACGTGGCCACGGGCGATGATGTGGCACTCGTTCCAGTCTTCGTTTCTGACGAATTTCGTCAGGGCCTGCCCGTCGCCGACCGAACCGATGACGGCCAGCTTCGCCCCCGGGTCGACGCGAACCATTTGACCGCGCAAGGCCAGGAAGGTGCGGCCGCGCTCCTCGTAGTTCTGGCCCGTGTGACGCAGCGGCGGCTGGTTGCGCTCGGAGCCGTCGATGTCGTCCTGGTACCCGGCGAGCGACCAGGGCGCGTCGGTCAACTGGATGCTGCGGTAGTTGATCCCGCTGTTCCCGCGGGCGCTGATCCGATACTGGACCTTGAGTTCGAAATCGGCCGGGGTGCCGCCGCGCCAGATGATGAAGGTGTTTCGCTTGATGATCGTCTCGGGGGTGATTTCCCCGATGAGGGCGCCGTTTTCGACGCGCCAGTAGGTCGGATCGCCGTCCCAGTTGGCGAGTGACTTGCCGTCGAAGATGGGCGCGAAACCCGCGTCGGGATCCGCGTTGGGCGTGGCGGCCAAAGTGGGGGCAGGAGCGGGTGACTGGGCGCCGACGGCGATGGGAACGAGCGCGGCGAGCCAGACGAGGAATGAGAGCGGGTGTTGCACAGGAGTATGCGAGCGGGTGGAGAAAAAAGGATTACTTCCCGCCGCCGACGTCGATGATGGCGCCGCTCGTATAGGACGCTTCGTCCGAACAGAGCCAGAGGATGGAAGTCGCGACTTCGCTGGCCTCGCCCGCCCGTTTCATTGGCACGAGTCCCTTCAAGCGTTCCAGCCGGTTCGGCTCGCCGGTGCTGTCGTGAATTTCCGTCCGGATGAATCCCGGTCGAACGGCGTTGACGCGAATGCCGTCGGCCCCGACTTCGCGGGCGAGACCGACCGTAAAGGTATCGATGGCACCCTTGGACGAGGCGTAATCGATGTACTGGCCCGGCGCGCCGGAACGCGCGGCCCCCGAGGACAAGTTCACGATGGCGCCGCCGCGGCCGCCGTGGCGGAGCGACATGCGTCGTATCGCCTCCCGGGCACACAGAATCGTCCCGAACACATTGGTCGCATAAATCTGCTGCAGCCGGGCGAGGTCGGCGGTTTCCACCCGGTTCATCGTGCCGAGGATTCCGGCGTTGTTGACGAGGGCGGACACCGGACCGAATTCGCGATCGACCGTGGCGAATAGTCGGACGATGTCGGCCTCAACCGCCACGTCGGCGGCGACCGCGATGGCCCTGGCCCCGGCGGCGCGCAAGTCAGCGACGACGCGGTCTGCGGCGACGTGATCCTGGCGATAGTTGACGCAGACGGCGTAGCCGCGGGTGGCAGCCAGTCTGGCGGTCGCGGCGCCGATCCCGCGGCTTCCGCCGGTGATAATCATGACTTGGTTCATGGCAGACGGAATGAAACTGGGCAGGGTTCGCCAGGTGTCTCCCCAAAGGAGGCTTTACAGGGCGCGTTGAAGAATTTCGGTGAGTTCGTCCGCCGTGAGCGGAATCGGATTGGCCTTCATGCTGCTGGCCTTCATGGCGGCAGCGACGATCAGCGGAACGTCGGCCGGCCCGAGGCCGTAGGTGGATAACGTCGGGATGTGCAGGCCGGCCACGAGTTCCTCGACCCAGCGGACGGCGTCGTCGGCCGCGGCCTGGGGCCGGCCGGTGAGCAACCGGCCGAGTTCGTCGTAGCGGCGCAGGGCGTCGGAGGAAGCGGCTCGGGCGCGAAGGGCGTGGAGATTCGCCCTGACCACGTGCGGCAGCAACGCCGCGCAGACTGCGCCATGCGGTGCGGTAAACCGACCTCCGATGGGGGCGGCAAAACCATGCACCGCGCCGAGCCCCGCGTTGGCGAGCGCGAGTCCGCCGAAAAGACTGGCCAGCGCCATGTCCTCACGGGCCGCGGCGTTCTGGCCGTGCTCAACGGCGGTGCGCAGGGAGCGCGCGGCGCGGCGAATTCCTTCGACACAGAGGGTGTCGGTCAGCGGATTCGCCCGCGACGAAACATACGGCTCCATGAGCTGGGTAAGCGCGTCCAGGCCGGTTGACGCGGTGAGCGCGGGCGAAAGATCGTGCGTCAGTTCGGGATCGACGAGGGCGACACGAGGCAAAAGGTACGGGCTGCGCAGGCTGACCTTGATCCGTTGCGTCGCCACCGCGAGGACCGCGTTGCGCGTGACCTCGGCCCCCGTGCCCGCGGTGGTCGGAATCGCGAGGCAGGGTGCCGCCGGCTGCGTGAGAGGCAGAGCCCGGCCGATGACTTCAAGGTAATCGGTTAGTTCGCCCTGGTTCGTGAGGAGTCCGGCGATGGCCTTGGCGGCATCGATGGCGCTCCCGCCGCCAAAACCGATGACGCAGTCACAACCGGCCGCCCGGGCCAGTGCCGTACCGCGGGTAATGTCCTCGGTCGAGGGTTCGCCGGTCACGGCCAAGGTCGTGGTCGAAAGCTGGGCGGAGGCGAGCAGATCAAGCAGCCGCTGCCCGCGCTCCGGATTCCGTCCGGTGACCACCAGCGGGTGCCGGCCGAGGTCGCGCGCGATCGGCCCGACTTCGGCGATCACGCCGGGGCCGAAGAGGATCCGGCCGGCCGTGGCAAATTCGAGGCGCATGGGGTTTTGGCGGCCCAAAATTCCTACCAGCCGGAATCATCCGGGAACACGTTGGCGAATTTCGCGCTTGAGCGCGGCTCGGCCATCATGGGCGCGACGGTGTCACGCCACACGGCATAATGGGCGGTTTCCTTGTGGGCGGCGGCGGCGGCGGGCGTGCGATAGACTTCGACGAGGACAAAGCGCGTGGGATCGTCGGCTTGCTGCACGACGTCAAAACGGGCGATGCCGGCTTCGCCCACGCTGGCGCGCGCATTGGCGAGCGTGGCGGCTTTGAAGGCTGCAACGTGCTCCGGTTTCGTGTGAACGTGGACGTGGACGATGAACATGGGCGGCTGGCTTTTGATGAACCGCGCGGGCGGACTCGGCAATGCGGGTTTTGTTCGTAGTCCCGCCTTCAGGCGGAACGAACGTGGCCGAGGCACCGCCTGAAGGCGGGACTACGAACAAAGGCAGATTGATGTTAGGTCAAAATCAAGGCACGGGCGTCGCGGCGCTGGCGAACACCCAGATTTTTTTCAGCGCTGGATTGGCCTGCAACACGGCGAGACCCTGATCGTCGACCTTGGTTGACGTGAGATTGATCGCTTCGAGCTTCGACAGCGGCGCGAGGGCGATCATGCCCGCCGAGGTCACGGCCGTGCGCGTCAGATCGAGCCGCTGCAAATTCACCCAGGCGGCCACGGCGTGCAGGCCGGCGTCCGTGGTTTGCGTGCGCGCGAGCTCGGCTTCGACAATGAGATCGGCCACCGGGGCAAGCTTCGCGAGGACGGCGTCAGTGCACTGGGCCGGGGCGCTGGCGGTGCGGACAATGAGGCCGTCGGTCGACACCTGCGACCGCGGCACCAACTGCACGCCCAAGGTTCGCGCCAACTCGTTCGCCTGCGCGAGGCGCGAACGATAGTCAGGTGCCGCGGGCGGCACGACAACCACCGGCGGAAGCGGAGGCGCCTCGAAGGCGGCAGTCTCGGGCGCACCGGCGGCGATCCATTTTTCGAGCAGCACCACTTCGGCCGACCCCAGTGGGGGCTTGCCATCGGACGGCATGAAATCCTCGTCGTGCGTCGGCAGCGTGATCCGGCGGTATATCTCACTGCCCTTGAGATCCCCCGGCTTGACCACCGCGCCGCTTTCCGCGCCCTGCAGAATCGCCGCATAGCTGTCGAGCCGGAGGCCGGCTTTGTGCTTTTCGGCCCCGTGACAAACGGTGCAGTTGCGATCGAGCAGCGGCGCAACCCGGTCGGCATACGTCGCCGGTTCGGCCTGGGCGAACGACGGCGCGAGCGCCAACAGCACGGCGGACAGCAGCGCCGGGAGGGAAAGATCAGGCCAGCAGATCATGAATTACCTTGGCGGGCAGCACGCCGGTCAGTCGTTGGTCGAGGCCCTGGGATTTGAACGTGAGCTTGTTGTGGTCGATCCCGAACTGGTGAAGGATCGTGGCGTGGAAATCGCGGATGTGCACCGGATCCTTCACGATGTTGTAGGAAAAGTCGTCGGTCTCGCCGTGGCTCACCCCGGGCTTGGTGCCGGCGCCGCACATCCACATGCTGAAGCAGCGTGGGTGATGATCGCGGCCGTAGTTGTCGGGCTTGAGCGTGCCCTGGGAGTAAACCGTGCGGCCGAATTCGCCGCCCCAGATGACCAGCGTGTCGTCGAGCATGCCGCGGCGCTTGAGGTCGGTGATCAGCCCTTGGGTCGGGCGGTCGGAGTCCTCGGCCATCGCGCGGATGTTGGTGGGAAGATTGCTGTGATTGTCCCACGTGCGCAGGAAAATCTGGGTGAACCGGACGCCGCGCTCGGCGAGCCGGCGCGCCATGAGGCAGTTGTAGGCGTAGGTGCCGGGCTCCTTCGCCTTCGGGCCGTAGAGATCCCACGTCGAGGCCGGTTCGTCCGAGAAGTCGGTGACCTCGGGCACCGAGGTCTGCATCCGGAACGCCATTTCGTATTGGGCGATGCGGGTGTTAATTTCCGGGTCGCCCACGCGCTCGAAGAGCTGGCGGTTGAGATCGTTCACGCCGTCGATGACCGCGCGCCGCACGTCGCGGCTCACGCCCTTGGGATCCTGCAGGTAGAGCACGGGATCGCCACCGGAGCGGAGTGCGACCGCCGCGTATTCCGGCGAAAGAAAACCCGACGACCACAACCGGTTGGAGAGCGCCTGCACGTTGGTGCGCACCGGCATCTTCGACGTCATCACGACGAAGGTGGGCAGTTCCTCGTTGATGGCTCCGAGCCCGTACGCGAGCCACGAACCAAGCGACGGCTTGCCGGGAAACATGTTGCCCGTGGTCATCGAGAGAATCGCGGGCTCGTGATTGATCGCCTCCGTGTAGAGCGATTTGATCACGCAGAGTTCGTCGGCAATCTTGCCCGTGTAGGGAAACAGCTCCGACACCCAGTGGCCCGCCTTGCCCTGCTGGGCGAATTTGTAGAAACTGGGCGCGATGGGCAACCGGGCCTGGCTGGCGGTCATGCCCGTGAGCACTTGGCCGCCGCGGACGGATTCGGGCAGGTCCTTGTCGAACAGGTCGGAGAGCTTCGGCTTGTAGTCCCAGGTTTCGAATTGCGACGGCGCGCCGGCCATGAAGAGGTAAATCGCGCGCTTGGCCTTCGGGGCAAAATGCGGCTGGAGGCCCGGCAAGGCGCCGGTGTCGGCGAGGAGATGCGGGGCGCTGCGGCCGAGCAGGGTGGCGAGGCCGGCCCACGCGAGGGCTTTCGAGCCGCGCCCGAGAAAATGGCGGCGCGTCTCGAGCTCGAGCCACTCCTGTTTCAGGCCGAGTGGCACGTAAGGCAGGTTGAGCACCGACGGATGCTCGCCGCCGTGGTCGGAGCAAAGGTGGGCGAAGGGATCGTGGGGGTCGGAAATCATGATGGGGTGGGGCGGATCCGAGAGCCGCGCTACTTGGTAAGGAACTCGTCGAGATTGAGAAACTGGCTCGCGACCATCGCCCACTCCGCAACCGCGGTGGGCGGCAGGGTCGAATCCGCCGGAGATTCGCCCACCGCGAGAATGGCTTTGGCCGCCTCGGGATCCGCGGCAAAGTGGGCGTGAAATGTTTCGGCATGGCGCGCCAGGAACGCCGACTCTCGCGGCGCCAGCGACCGGCCCAGCGTCGTGCGGGCGAGGAAGTCGAGCCGTCCGCCTGGATCGGGCGCCGCGCGCAGCGCGCGTTCGGCGAGCTTTCGCGCCGCCTCGATCCATTGCGGATCGTTCATGGTCACGAAGGCCTGCAGGGGAGTGTTGGTGCGGGCCCGGCGCGTGCAGACGACCTCGCGCGAGGTCGCGTCGAAGGTCTCCATGCTCGGAGGCATCGAACCGCGTTTCCAAAACGTGTAGACGCCGCGCCGGTAGAGTCCCTCGCCCTTGTCGGGCACGTAGAGCTTGGTGTTCGACTCGGGCATCGCGACCTCCTCCCAGATGCCGGGCGGTTGGTAGGGCCGCACCGAGGGGCCGCCGAGCTTTTCCACGAGCAGGCCGGACACCGCGAGCGCGCTGTCGCGGAGCATCTCGCCATCCATCCGGAAACGCGGTCCGCGGGAGAGCAGCTTGTTCCCCGGATCCTTCGCCAGCTGATCGGGCGTGGCGTTCGCCGATTGCCGGTAGGCGGCCGACGTGACAAGGAGCCGGTAGAATTTCTTCACGTCCCAGCCGCTCGTGCGAAAGTCCACCGCGAGCCAGTCGAGCAATTCGGGATGCGAGGGCTTTGCTCCCATGACGCCGAAGTCGCCGGCGGTTTCGACAAGGCCGCGGCCGAAGACTTCCTGCCACATGCGATTGACCGCGACGCGGGCGAAGAGCGGCTGCTCGGGCGCGAGCAGCCATTCGGCCAGGCCCCGGCGATTCAGCGGGGCGCCGGCGGGCAGGGGCGGCAGAAAATGAGGCGTGCTTGGCTCGACGCGCTCGACGCGCGAAAAATAGTCGCCGCGCTTCAGCACGTCGGAGTACGCCGGCGTGGGCTTCTCAAGGGCGATGAGCGTGGGTTCGCCGTCCTTCGACAGCGCCTCGAAGGCGCTGTCGTGCGCGGCGACGGCGGCGACGAGCTTCTTGGTTTCCGCGTCCACTTCGCCGAGGAAATGGCGATCAATGACAAGGAAGGCCTCGTCGGTGGTCCATTTCGCCGGATCCGGCTGGCGGGCGACGGTTTCGGCGGCGACATCCTCAAAGGGCAGCCGCGCCACCTCGTCGACGGCGAGCGCGCGGCGGTAGAAGCGCACATCCTGAAAACGCGTCTCGCGCATCGGCTGGAAGTCGTCGCGTCGCCCGAGGTGCATCGCGGCATCCGTGCGGATGGAGTCCTTGGCTGCGAGCGTGTCTAGCTTCACGTCGAGCTCCACCGGCTTGCCGTTCACGTAGAGCTTCACGCCCGCGGCCTTGCGGGACCCGTCGTAGGTGAAGAAAACGTGGAGCCACTCGTCGCGCGGCGAGAGGACTTTGGTCGTGACGGTGATTCCGCGTTTTGGGGCCGCCGCCGAGGGCGCGTAGCGCGGATTGTCGGTCGCGGCCGGTTTCGCTCCCGGCAGTTCGACGTCATCCATTGCCGTCGCGGGGACGAGATTCACCGTGAACAGGCCGCCATCCTGATAGATTTCCCAGCCGGCGCCACCCTTGCGCTTGTCGTTTCCCATTCGCGCGAAGAGCGAACCGCTACCCGTGCCCGTGCGCACGCCGCCGCCGGGCTTGGCGCGGAGCATCAGCCAGCCGCCGGCGGAGAACTTGTCGCCGGCCTCCACGTCGCCGTGGTCGCCGAGGTTGAGCCGCGAAAAGATGTCCATGCGCATCGAGGGCCAGAGCCAAGTGTTCTCGCCCCACACGAGCGGGTTGGTGTCGGCCTTGAACTCGCCGACCTTCGCGCCGGGCGCGGAGTTCTTCACGACATCGCCACGGCCCTCGTCGAGGCGCAGGCGCAGCTCGAGGGCCTCGGGGGCGACGGGCTTGGGACGTTGGCCGGAGACGAGCCACGTGGTCACGAGGTCACGGGCGGTGGCGCGGCGGCCATCGAGCTGGAGCTGCAGTGCGGCGCGGCGCGCCAGCACGGCCTCGGCGGTGGCGCGGTTTTCTTCCTTCGGCAAACGCAACACGGGACCGGGATCGGAGATATTTGAATCCCAGGGTTTGTCGGCCGTGTTGCCGAGGTAGGCGGCGAGGCCATAGAAGTCGCGCTGCGAGATGGGGTCGAACTTGTGATCGTGGCACGCGGCGCAGCCCGTCGTGAGTCCAAGGAAGGTCACGCCGAAGGCCTCGACCCGGTCGCGCGTCTGGTTGACGTAGGTTTCCTCGGGAATCGTGCCGCCCTCATTGGTGGTCAGGTTGCAGCGCACGAAGCCGGTGGCCGCGAGTTCCTCCATGGTGTAATTAGGCAGCAGGTCGCCGGCAAGTTGCTCGCGCACAAAGCGGTCGAACGGCTTGTTGGCATTGAACGCGCGGATGACGTAGTCGCGATACGGCCAGATGGCGCGGTAGTTGTCGAAATGGATGCCGTGCGTGTCGGCATAGCGCGCGTAGTCGAGCCAGTAGCGGGTGCGGTGTTCACCGTAACGCGGGCTCGCGAGCAGTCGATCCACGACACGCTCGTAGGCGCCGGGCGCCGAATCAGCGAGGAACGCGTCGACCGCCGCCGGCGTGGGTGGCAGGCCGGTGAGATCGAGCGTGACCCGGCGAAGCAGCGTGCGGCGATCGGCTTCGGGTGAGGGCGAGAGATTTTCTTTCGCGAGACGGGCGACGACAAAGGCGTCGACCGAATTCCGAATTAGACGGGCGGACGTGGACGCGATGGCGGGCGGCGCCTTTGCCACGGGCGGAATGAACGCCCAATGCGGCTGATACTCCGCGCCCTCGGCCACCCAACGGCGCAGGAGCGTGATTTCGGCGGGCTGGAGCGTCTTGTGCACCTCGGGCGGCGGCATGACTTCCTTCTCCTTCTTCGACTCGATGCGCTGTACGAGCGGGCTCTCGTCCGGTTTGCCGGGGACAATCGCAGGCCCGCTTTTTTCGTGCGGCGCCGTCGCGAACTCCACGTGGTCGAGGCGCAGTCCCGACTTGCGCGAGCCCGAGTCCGGTCCGTGGCAGGCGTAGCAGTTTTCGGAAAGAATCGGCTGGATGTGCTCGTTGAACGAGAGCTTGTCCGGGAGGACAGGGGTGGCCTTGGCCGCCACCGTGGCGGCGGCGCCGGGCGCGGTCGTCGAGACCGGTCCGGTACCGCAGCCGGAAAGCGTGAAAAAAGCCAACAAGAACACGGCCGGACAGACAGGGGCGCGACGACACATCATTTGGGGTAGCAGGAGCCTCGGAAACCCAAACCCGTCCCCTGATGAAAGACAATCTTTTGGCTGATTATTGATATTCCTTGCCGGCCTACCCGGTCCGACGATCGTGAAAGGTGGGCCGTGCACTCCGTGCGCGGCTAATCGTTGGGCTCGAACTCCCGTTCCATAACTGTGCCCGGCCCACCGATGAGACGCCGTTGGGCTGGCTCTAGCCGGCCCGCCGAGGCCGGAGTTGACCGCGCATGGGCCCCTTACCACGCTGAAGAACCCCTCAAAATCCCCATGAAATCACTCGTCGCTTTCTTTTTTGCCCTGGTCGCGGCCGTCAACTTTTCCGTGGCCGCCTCCGCCTCGTGGACCACCGCCACGTTTGCCGGCACCGGCCAGCAGGGACCCAGCAAGAGCGGGGACCTCGCCACCGCCGCGAACGTCGACAATCCCTTTGGCGTGGTGCGCGGCCCGGACGGCGCCCTCTGGTTTTGCCAATATACCGGCCAGGTGATCAGCAAGGTGGCCGCCGATGGAAGAATCCACACCGTCGCGGGCAACGGGCAGAAGGGTTACGGCGGCGATGGCGGACCGGCGCTGCAGGCGAGCTTCAACCTCCCGCATGAACTGCGGTTCGACCGGGCGGGAAATATTTTCATCGCGGACATGGAGAACCAAGCCATCCGGCGGATCGACGCGAAGACCATGGTCATCACCACATTTGCCGGCGGGGGCGGGAAGGGCTACAGCGGTGATGGCGGGCCGGCGAACAAGGCGCAGCTCAACCAGCCGCATAGCATTCAATTCGGGCCGGACGGCAGCCTCTATATATGTGACGTCGGCAACCACGTCATTCGCCGGGTGGACATGAAGACCGGTGCCATCTCGACCTTCGCCGGCACGGGCAAGGCCGGCGAAACGCCGGACGGTGCGCCCATTGCTGGCACGCCACTCAACGGCCCGCGGTCGATTGATTTCGATGCCGCCGGCAATCTCTGGCTCGTCACGCGCGGCGGAAACCAGGTCTTCAAATTCGATTTGAAGGCCGGAAAGATTCGCCTCGTCGCGGGCACCGGCCAGAAGGGATTCACGGGCGATGGCGGCCCCGCGAAGCTGGCGACCTTTTCCGGACCCAAGGGGATCGCCCTCGCGGCCAATGGTGACGCGTACCTCGCCGACACGGAGAACCACGTGATCCGAATGATCGAGGCGAAGACCGGCATCGTCCGTCTCGTTGCTGGTACCGGCGAAAAGGGCGACGGCCCGGATGGTGATCCCCTGCGCTGCAAGCTGGCCCGACCGCACGGCGTCTTCGTGGACACCGACGGCTCGCTCTTCGTCGGCGACAGCGAGGCCCATCGCGTGCGGGTGTTGCGGTAGAGGTGAAGTTTTCTCCGGTCTGTCATTCTGAGACAACAGACCAAGTCGCAGAGACTTGGGTGCATCGCGGTGATGACAACTCTGCGAGATGTCATTGGCAGCGAAGCAAAGTTACCGGGCGAAGCGACAGGGCTCTAATCCTTTCTGCAGGAGGAATTCAGAAGCCAGGAAAGCAGGAGCGAGCGGCTCAAGCGTCTCATCGTAGCCCTCCGCGTGAGCGCAGGGACCCAACCACAAGGTCGATCGCACTAGGCCCGTACCGCCTCCCGTACCGCCGCTCACACGGCGGGCTAAAAGGTTGTTCGGAACGCTCCCGGCGGTCGCGCGAGTCAACTTCATGCCCCGGCTGGGAAAAACAGAAACCTCGAAGCCCACCGGGATGATCGCTGGCTGGGCTTGGTACGGTAAACCTGATCCGGATATCGAATCGAACTCACGTCACCTGCGACTGGCTTTGCTGAGGCTGGCCCCGATTCCTGATTAAAGATTTTCAATGCTCAATTTTCGATCTCTGGGCGGCGATGGAAAATTGGAAATTGAAAATCTGAGACCCAAACTCCGGATTTGCACAGAATACCAATCCGGGGTCGAGCCGAGGAAACCTCTGGTCCGGGATTGTCCTCGGCTTGTTCTCCTGTGCGGCGCCGAGTTGAGAGAGGCTGACCCCGTGGGACTGACCGCTACTTTTTCTCGCCCGGCGGGGCGTAGTTGCTGTTGCCCCAGTATTCCAGATTTGGAAGATAGCTCGTGTCAGGCAGGTTACGCAGCAGGGCGCGACGCAGGGCCAGGATATCGACCTCGCCTTCCTTGCGATAGATGACC
>CANJNJ010000124.1 GCA_947474995.1 Opitutaceae bacterium
GAGCCGCCCATCGTGCCGCAGGCCGCGAGCGTGTCGAAGTCCATCGGGATTTCCTCGACTGTCAGCGAACGGGTGGAGCCGTCCTTGTTTTTCAGCGTGAACGTCTCGCCGAACTTCAAAATCTTCGCCGACGAGCCGCCGGGGATGACCGCCTTGAACTTCCGGCCGGGCAGCGGGCCGCCGCACACCTCGTTGAGCAGCTCGCCCATGGTGATTTTGCCCACTTCGAATTCGTAATAGCCCGGCTTCTGCACGTGCCCGCTCACGCAGAGAATGCGCGTCCCGGTATTGTTGGGCGTGCCGATCTTCGCGAACGCCTCACCGCCGACGTCGGCGATGTACTTCACGTGACACAGCGTCTCGACGTTGTTCACGATCGTCGGGCACTGGTAGAGTCCCAGCACCGCGGGAAAATAAGGTGGCTTGATGCGCGGATAGGGGCGCTTGCCTTCGAGCGATTCGATCAACCCGGTTTCCTCGCCGCAGATGTAGGCGCCAGCGCCGCGGTGCACATAGATTTCGCAACCGTAGTTCGTGCCGAGAATGTTCGGCCCGCAGAAATTCGCCGCCCGCGCCTCGGCAATGGCCTTTTCGAGAATCCGCGCGCCGTGGGGAAATTCGCCGCGGATATAAATGTAAGCCTGCTTCACGTTGTTCGCGAAGCACGTGATCATGATGCCCTCGATCAACTGGTGCGGATCCTGGTGCATGATGTACCGGTCCTTGAAGGTACCCGGTTCCGACTCGTCCGCGTTAACGACGAGATAGATCGGCTTGCCACTCTTGCGATCGAGCAACGTCCACTTGAATCCGCAGGGAAAACCCGCGCCGCCGCGGCCGCGCAGGCCGGACTTCTTCACTTCCTCGACGATTTCCTCGGGTTTTCGCGCGACCGATTTCTTCAGCACCTCATAGCCGCCATGGCGGACGTAACAGGCCAGGTCATGGGTGTAACCGGGCTCGTCGATGTGCTGGAAGATTATCCGGCGTTGTTGGGGAGCGGGCATTTTCGGTGAGCGGGAATCTGAAATTGGAAATTGCCGGCGGTTACCGCCGGGCCGCCGCCTCGGCTTTGATTTGCTTTACGAGTTCTCCCGCCTTCGCCACGTCGACCTTCTCGTGAAGTTCGTCGTCGATCATCACGACGGGAGCGGTGCCGCAACTCGCCAGGCACTCGACGAACTCGATCGTGACCTCGCCATCCGGTGAAACCTCGCCCCGATGGGTGTGGAAAGCCTCTTCAAAGGCCGCACAGGTCTTATAGCCACCGAGCAGCGCGCACGAAAGCGTGCGACAGACTTTCACGTGCCGGCGGCCGATCGGCTGCTGCCGAAACATCGGATAGAATGTCACGACCTCGTAGACGTTGATCGGCTGCAACTCGAGCTTCTGCGCCACCCACTCGATCGCCTCGTTCGAGAGGTAGCCGGCGTCCTCCTGGATGAGATGCAGCAACGGCAGCACCGCACTCCGCTTTACCGGGTAGTGCGGGATGACCTCGTCGATCTGGCGGTGGGTTTCGGGTTTCAGGTTCACAAACAAAAGGGGGTTAATTCAGAGGCCAGGAAGCCACGAGCGGGACGCAGCATCGCGCGGTCTCCTCCGATTCCTGGTTTCATGGCGGCTGAATTCATGGTCCGCCGCTTCATCGATCGCACTCCCCCATCACGAAATCGAGCGAGCCGAGGATCGAAACCACGTCGGAAATCAGGCAGCCGACACAGATCTTGGGCAGGATCGAAAGATTACAGAATGAGGGGGACCGAATCTTCAGCCGCCAGGGCACGCCGCCGCCTTTGCTGACGATAAAGAAACCCAGGATCCCCTTCGGATTTTCCGCTTCGAAGTAAACCTCCCCGGCCGGCATCTGCGGGCCCTCGGTCACGAGCATGAAATTCTGGATCAGCTCCTCCATCGACGTGAGGACCTTGTCCTTCGGCGGTGCAAAAATCTTCCGCGCATCCGTCGCATACCAGGGCCCGCCGGGAAATTTTGTGATGACCTGCCGGATGATCCGCACCGCCTGCCGCATCTCTTCCCCCCGCACGAGGTAGCGGTCGTAGCAATCACCCGTGGAGCCGACCGGGACGTCGAATTCGTACTGTTCGTAGCCCGAGTACGGCTTGTCCTTCCGGAGGTCGAGCGGAACGCCCGAGCCGCGAAGGTTGGGGCCGGTCAAACCGTAGGCGAGCGCGTCGGCCTTCGTGATGACGCCCACCCCGACGGTGCGATCCATGAAAATTTTGTTTCGCGTCAGCAGCGACAGCATCTCCTCGAGATTGGGGAGAAATTGATCGCAGAACACGTTGACCCGGCCGAGCCAGCCTTCGGGTACGTCGCGGGCGAGGCCGCCAATCCGCGTGTAACTCGTCGTGAACCGCGCGCCCGTCAGTTCTTCGAACAGCTTATAAAGTTTTTCGCGCTCCTCGAGGCAGTAGAGCAGGACGCTCCAAGCGCCGACATCCAGGGCAAAAGCGCCCAAGCCCATCAAATGGGAAGAAATCCGCGCCATCTCCGCGGTAAGCACGCGAATGGCCTGGCACCGCGCCGGCACCTCGAGCTTCACCAGGCGCTCAACGGCAATCGCGTAGGCCATGTTGTTGGCCAGCGGCGCGAGGTAGTCCAACCGGTCCGTGTACGGCACGAACTGGTTGTAGGTCATGTTCTCGGCGATTTTCTCGTCACCGCGGTGCAAATAACCGATGACCGGATCCGCCTTGGTCAGAATCTCGCCATCGAGTTCCATCTGCAGCCGCAGCACGCCGTGGGTCGAAGGATGCGACGGCCCCATCGAAAGGGACATCTTCTCGGTCTGAAATTCTCCCGTCGCCCCGGTCGCCGCCTCCGTGCGCGCGCTCGCCACCTTGGCTCCGCTGTCGGGAAAAGTGAAATCAGTGGCCATCGGATCAGTTGCCGAACGTGCGCGTTTGTAGCTCCGCCTTCAGGCGGCATGGCTGGGACCGGAGCCGCCTAAAGGCGGGACTACAAACGGAGGAACTCGGAATCATAGACATGGTTGGCGGCGGATTAGTCCTTCACCTGTCGGAGTTCGGTCTGGTCGGGCCGGGCACGGCGGTCAGCCCAGCTCTCGTCCTTGGCCCGCGGCTCCCCCTCGGTCATATTGATCTCACCCGGCGCGGCCACGAACGGCCCGCCCGCCATAGGCGCGGCGATGGCCGCGGTTCCCGTCTCTTGCGTGATTTCCGGGTCCGAAAGCGGGGTTTCGATTCCGGCGAGCGGGAATTCCTTGCGCAGCGGATGATAAGGATAGCTGTCCCACATCAGAATCCGCCGCAGGTCGGGATGACCCTCAAACTTAATTCCGAACATGTCGTAGCACTCGCGCTCATGCCAGTTGGCGCCGGGCCAAAGGCTGACCATGCTCGGCACCGCCGGACCGGCATCGTTCGCGCAATTCGCCGCCACCCGAACATACGAGGCACTTGAGGTGGAATAGAGGTGGTAAACGATCGTGAACCGCGGTGAAACGCCCTCCGCCCAGTCGACCGCCGTGAGATCCATCAACAGGTCAAACGCCCTCTCGTCCCGCAAGTATTGCAGCGCCGCGAAGAGGTCCGCCACCGGCACATTCACCGCGGGATGATCCGAGGAGGGACGGTCGGTGACTTGCGGAAACTTCGCCTTGAGAGCGGTCGTGGTGTCAGCGGACATGATCGAAGGAGCGAGAACGGCGGTGCTGGACACCGCCACACGTTCAGGCGGAAAAAAGCCTTCCGGTGGAGGGTTCGCGTTTAATCTTGGCCTGCAGCTTCATCAGGGCATCGAGCAGCGCTTCGGGCCGCGGCGGGCACCCACTGACATAAACATCGACCGGCAGGATACGGTCCACGCCCTGGAGCGTGGCATAGCTGCGATACATCCCGCCCGAGCTGGCGCAGGCGCCCATGGCGATAACCCACTTAGGCGCCGCCATCTGGTCGTAAATCCGGCGCACGTGCGGCGCCATCTTGTAGGTCACGGTCCCGGCCACGATCATGCAGTCCGACTGCCGAGGGGAGAAACGCATCACTTCTGCCCCAAACCGCGCGATATCAAAGCGGGCACCGCCGACGGCCATGAGCTCAATGGCGCAGCAGGCCAAACCCATAGGCATGGGCCACATGGAGTTCGTGCGGATCCAATTGATGACCGCATCGGCCCGGGAAACGATCACGTCACCCTCGATCTTGCTATTATAGCCCAGTTCGGTGTTCGCGGTGACCATGGTGGGAGAGTGTGGTGGAGAGGAAAATCCTTCCCAGACTTGGGGGCGACCACGGGCCGCGCAAGTCGCATTTCAAAGTACCTCTTAAGACTTCCAACATAGTAGTCGGCACGCAAGCCGGCGACAGTATTGCTTGATTCCTCCCATCCGGCCTCCACAGCCCGCTCCGTGCCAACCAAGCGAGACCCATCCGGTCACCAGAGCGCAGCAACTTCGGCGCCGTTGCAGACGGTCGGTTGGAGAACGTTTACGGCAACTTTAACCCGAATCGTTCAGGTTTGCGGCGATTTAGGTGAGGACCGAGCTCTGTCGAGGCCGTTTGGTTGTCGGCATTCTTTCAGCCACGGCCGTGCGCAGCCCTCCTTCTTCGGCCGCGGCGGAGCCGCGTTAGGATCCTTCGCAACGATCTTCGTACCAGGTGGGCCGGGCACTCCGGGCGCGGCCTTTCCTTACGATCGACCTCGCGGTCCGTGGACCGCGCGCGGAGCGCACGGCCCACCGCTCGTCGCCTTCGCGAAGGAAAAGCCACAAAGACGTCCTCCGAAAGCCCGCCTGCTGCCCTGTCGCCCCAACCTACTTCAACTCGAGCAGCTTGATATCCCGAAACCAGCACTCGTCACCGTGATGGGTTAGCATCAGGTGGCCGACGATCTTGTCGCCGAATCCGGGTTCATCCTTGAATTTGCTCTTTGCGAGACCGGCTTTCACTTCCGGGCTGCCAAGGTCAAGGGTCAACACGTTCCTGCCGTTCAGCCAGTGCTCGATGTGGCTCCCCTTGACGACCACGCGGGACTGGTTCCACTCGCCGGCCGCGCGCCGCGGGGAGTCAAGGGCCGGGGGCAGAATCTCGTAAAACGACGCCGTCTGGTGCAGCCGCGAGGCCAGGTCGGTCTTTCCACCCAAGTCATCGAGCATCTGATACTCCGGCCCCGGGGTGTTGGGGCGAGCTTCGGTGACGAAGTATTTGATCCCGCTATTCGTCTTTTTCGCGAGCCGCCATTCCCAGGAGAATTCGAAGTTGTCGAATTTGCGCTCGGTGATGATGTCCGCCGAGCGGTCTCCGACCGCGTGTTTCGCCGGCAACGCGTGGACCATCCCGTCTTCGACCTTCCAACGCCCTTCCGGAATGCCGGTGCCGCGAAACCCGCGCCAGCCTTTCAGGCCCTGGCCATCGAAGAGCAACTGCCAGCCGGCGGATTTTTCCGCAGCCGAGAGCACATTGTGACTGCCGCTTTGCTCAGCGGCCGGGGAGTGGGTGGGAATTCCGACCAGTCCCTCCGCAACGACGGCGAAGAAAAGGACGGCATTAAACCGGAGCAATACCGACTGGCTGACACTTACGATGTGGGGGATTTTCATTTTGGGGAGGAAGGCAGCGAGGGGAGAACGCAGCCAAAGGGAACGGAAGAAAGCTACGCACCCAGTTCTAGTTAATGGTTAAAGTAGTTCGCAAGCTCCTTGGGATCCTTGGTCCGGGTCGACGCCAGCAGCAACAGGACGCGGGCCTTCTGAGGGGAGAGATTATCCGCCTCGACGCAGCCGATTTTGACCAACGACACTCCGCTGCCTTTCGACGCATACAGCGGAAGCACGCGACCGGTGTAGACGCGTGTGCTGATAACCACGGGAATGTTTTTCGCCCGGACCTCCTCGATCGCATCGAACATCGCACCACTGACGTGGCCCAACCCGAGCCCGGCAATCACCAGGCCGTCGAGTTTACCCTGGCTGAGCAACGCCCGGATCAGCGCACCATCCGCTCCAGCGTAATGCATCACAATTTCCACGCGGCCAAGCCGGGTATCGGCCGCGAGCGGGATCGTCTGGCGGCGAAGAGGCGCGCGATAAAACCGGACCCCCTCTTCGCTGGCGTAACCCAGTTTTCCAAACTCCAAGGTGCGAAACGTGCCGACATCCAGCGTACTGGTCTTGGTGACTTCGCGCGCGGCATTGATTTCCTCGTTCATGACGATCATCGCCCCCTTGCCGACGGCCTCGGGCGAGATGGCCACGCGGATCGCATTCATGAGGTTGCGCGGGCCATCCGTGTCCTTGATCGACGCCGCGCGTTGCGCGCCGACGACGATGACCGGTTTCTGACTCGTGATCGTGAGATCGAGAAAGTACGCCGTTTCCTCCATCGTGTCCGTGCCGTGCGTGACGACGACGCCCGCGACCGCCGGATCGGCCAGCACCTCGTTGGCCCGGCGCGCAAGCTTGAGCCAGATTTCCGGCGTGATGTCGGAGCTGCCGATCGTCGCGATCGTCTCGACCTCGACCCGCGCGATGGCCTTTATTTCAGGAATTCCTTCCAGCAGTTGTTCACCCGAAACGGCGGGCACGAACCCCTTCTGCACCGGGTCGTAGCGACTCGCGATGGTTCCACCCGTCGAGAGAACTTTGACGAGCGGCAATTCGGCCGCCGAACCAAGGTGGACACCGACCAAAACACCCAGACACGCAACGATGGCTCTCATGGGGACCAAGCCAACGGGGCTAGGCCAACGCCTGCAACATCCATGCGGCCGGCAGGTTCTCCGACTCGTTTGGCGCGGGCGAAAAACTCACGGATTCTTTCCCGCTGGTGCGGACGGCTCGGTCAGAGCGAAGCGCGCAAACGTGATTTTTTCCGTCGCCCGCTTTTCACCGCATTCGTAGAGGCAGCCGGCCTCGGCGGCCGAAAGTGAAACGAGGCTCGAATAGGACGAAGGCCCCTGGTGCAGTTGCACGAGCTCCCGCCAGGACTTGCCATCGTCTGCGCTGGTTTTCACGGTCAGATTGATTCGGGTTTTCGCGGGTGGATTGGAGAACAGCAACAATCCCGACACGTGCTGGATGATGCTCGCCTGACAGACCGGTTCGATGAGATCCGCCACGTCGGCGGGACCTGACCACGTGATCCCGCCGTCGGAACTCGTCGCCTGCGTGCGGCGATTGTGGCCGAAGTAGGAGCGCATGTTCATAATGATCGTGCCCCGCCCATCCCCGCTCTCCACCACCTGGCATTCGTTGACCTTGGGACGGATGAGACCGCCAAGCTGCCAGGACTTTCCGTGGTCGTCGGAGTAGATCGTATGCGAACCAAACTCGTACGGACCTTTGGCGACATTGCCCTTCGGGTCATCGTAACTGTGATCGCACGGGATCACGAGGCGGCCGGCCTGTGGCCCATGTTGAATCTGAATACCGATGCCGGGGCCGGTGGCGTACCAACCCCAGGCGGGATCTTTCGTCGTGCGGGTGATTTCGACCGGCGGAACCCAGGTCACACCGTGATCGTCGGAATGCGTCACCCAAACAGTGCGCGTGCCCTTGGTCTCCTTGCGGATGATGGCGCTTTCCGCTTCGCTCCCGACATTATGCGTGAGCACCAGCCAGACCGTTCCGGTGGAGTCGTCGACGACCGGACACGGGTTGCCACAGGTGTTGGTGCCGTCGTTCCACAGGACCTGCTGCCCACTCCACGTCCGGCCTCCGTCAACGGATCGCTTGAGCACGATGTCGATGTCACCGGCGTCGCCGCCCCCGGACTTGCGGCCCTCGCAGAACGCGAGCAGCGCCCCGCTCTTTGCCCGGACAATCGCCGGAATTCGGTAGGTATTGTAACTGTCCTGTCCGGCGACAAAGACGTCGATTTTTTCGACGGCCGCCGCGGTAAGCAGCGGCAGAGCAGCCAAACCAAGGGCAGCGGCGAGAGCGAGGCGGTGGAGCGACATGAACGAGCGGGTTTAAGGTTGAACTATTTCGCAGCGGGAGTCGGGAGGCGGGCCTCGCGTCTCGCAAACTGACGTCGAGCCGGCGACCGGCCGGTCTGCAGCGAGGACCGTGAAGCGGAGCAAATCGGCGCGGCGGCGTAAGCGGACGTAAAGCGTCCTGCCCTGCGTGGCGAGTCGGTCAAGATTTGGCGTCTCATGCCAAGGATTTCCCGCCCAGTGCAGGTCACGCCACCCGAGGTCGTCCGCCAGAATGAAGACAAGGTTGGGCCGGTTTCTCGCCGCTGTCGCTTTCCCCGTGGCGAGGGCAAGAAGGAGGAGGATTTGAAACGGCTTCATCGCGGGCCGGCCATGGTTTTGGTCAGGTGATAATTTCCCTCAACGCGCGAGCTGGGCTCGGGTCGGCAGCTTCGCGAGCGCTGCCTCCGGCAGCGTGAAATGCAGGGCCTGCTGCCAGCGATGGGGCATGAATAGGTGCAATGTCCCCGCCTCCACCAAGACATCGAGGTAGGAACACTGATAGTTTCGAAACGGGCTCTCGAGGTCCGGCGTTACCACGTTGACCAGCAGGAAACGCGGCTCGGTCCACGTGTGCCCGCCGTCCGTCGAGGTCGAGACCCAGATTTCGCTGCGGACCGTCATGTTCTCCGACTTCGTGCTGAGGTTGCCGTCCTCGTGGGCCGGCACGCGATTATGGTGAAAGGCCACGAGGGTCTTGCCGTCCGAAAGCAGGAACAGCATCGGCGGCGCGTCGGGATGCACGAGCGGGCTTGGTGCCGGCGGCGTCCAAGTCCGGCCGTCGTCATCACTCCACGCGGTGAAGAGGTGCCCCTGGGTGGTCCGCGCCATGAAGAAAACTTTGGTCCCGCCAAGAGAAATCGGCCGGCCTTCATCCATCCGGCCGAAGCCAGCGGCGAACCAGCCATTCGGCTGCCGGTCGGGAGCGACGGTCCAAGTCTTCCCGCGATCGGCGGAGCGCAGGAGGTATTGGCGCGTGACCAGCGGTCGCTGGGAAAAATCCGAATTGTGGGATCCGAGCAGCCAGACGCCGGACTCGGTCTCCGTCATGCGCATGACCGACATGCCCTTGAAGTCGGGATCGTTGAGCGGGCGAATCAACGTGACCGCCGACCAGGTGCGGCCGTCGTCATCGGACCAGCGAAAACCGATGGGCGTATTTTCCTGCTGCCCGTGCTCGGCATTGTAAGCGCCGGCGATCGGCTGGGTGCCGAAGGCATAGAGGCGCTTCGTGCCGCGAGGGACGAGCGGAATGAACCCGTGCTGGCTGTAATCGATGCCGAACGGCTCGGTCGGGCCCTGCCACGTGCGGCCGCGATCCGACGAGCGATAGGCCAGCAGGCGATTAACTTTTTCCCCTTTCTTGCTGTGGCTGTAATGTTGCCCTTCGGGAAACATGAGCAGGTAATCGCCGTTGGGCGTAATCGTCGCGCGGGTTTCGAAAATCATGTCCGGGCCCGTTGCTCGATGGACAATCTGGCCGTCCAGCGATTCGTGCGTGAGCAACCCAAGCGCGCCACGGACCACGAAGTGCGGAGGGGGTGATTTCAGCGCGACGTCGACGCCACTGATGCGAATGGAATCGACGAGTGCCAAGGGCGGAAAGTCGGCCGCGAGCGCGCCAACGCCGGTGGCGACCGAGATCAGGGCCGCGGCGGCGCGTAGCGGGCCCAAGAATTTTGCAGAGACCATCACGGGCGTCCCGGGTCAGGGCTTGGCCAGCACCCGGAACTTTGCGAAATGGATGTGCGTGCGCGTGCGGTCCTTGGTCCCGCTGTCCCACACGGCGCGAAAATCCCCCGGAGCCACCTCAATCAACGTCGGGTAGGAATTGTGGATGCCCGCATCGTAAAACGTCTTTTCCTCGCCCCACCCGCCTCCGGCCGGCTGCAGCTTGTAGCGAAGCGCCATGCGCCCCGTCGGAGCCGGCGAGGCCGGGCCGTCGTTGTAGACATAGAGGTGGGTGCCGAACGCGGCCCGGCCGTAAAAGGCCTTCGACTTTGCATTCCAAAGATCGGGTTCCTGTTTCGCGGGGCTCCAGGTGCGGCCGCCGTCCTGGCTCACGGTGGAAAACGCACGCGGCGGATCGGTCATCTTGCGCTCGTCCTCATAGTCGGCAGTGCGCATCACCATCTTGATTTCGCCCGGCGCGTCGCCCTCGGCGAGGCTGCCCTCGTGCAGGAAAACCTTCGGGCCGGTGACCGGCTGGGGAATGAAATTCGCGAGATTCCACTCCAGCAGGCTCGTGCTGCTCAGCACAAAGTGATCGCGCCCGCCCAGCGGATCGTTGCGGCGGGTATTGCGGTGCACGGGGAAAAGATAACGCGCCACGCCTTTTTCCTCAAAGCGGTACGGACCGGCGACGACGATGAGCGGGCCCGTGTAGCCCATCGACATTTCCACGGGAATCCACGAACGACCGCCGTCCGCACTGTAGGCTCCCACCAGCTGTGAATCCTCGCTGTGCGGGTAGTTCATCGGACAGCGCATCGCGAAGGCCCACATGACGTCCTGGCCGGGCGCCTTGAAGAGAATGGCGTTGGCGTAGGCGAACTGGATGGCGCCCTGGCGCTGGTTGTGATCGAAAATCATCACGGGGTCGCTCCACGTATCGCCGTCGTCGGCCGACACGCTGGCCAGGATGTCACCCATGTCGGTCTTGCCGGGAATTTTCACGCCAAAGGCCGCGACCAGCTGCCGGCCCTGCCACTGGGCGAGGTAAGGTTCCCAGAGTTCGGACGAGCCGGGGTGCTTGTCCATGTGGCGAATGACGCGCACGTCGGTGACGTCGCCGGTAAAATCGGCGGCGCGGACGATCGCCACCGTGGCGGCGATCGAGAAGACCAAGGCGGGAAATCGGATATTTTTCATGTCGGGAAGCGTGGGTTGACTCCTAGGAAACGGCACCGTCGTCGCCCGCTTCGGGAGAAGCGGGACAAAGCGGATCGACCGAACCCTCGGTCCCTGCTCTCCCGAGCAGGACTACGAGATCCGTCGGATTTTCGCGTCCAGAGAAAGACGCGTTATGTGATGGACGCTGCATGGATATGGCTGGGAACCGAATGAAATGCCGCCGGGGGGCGCAGTCAGATATTGATGGCGGCGCCGCTCGCCGCCGCCCCATCGCCGAGCCGGGCCTTGAGTTCGCCCAAGTCGCGGCGCATCCCTTCGGCGAAGAGGAGAATGTCGGCGGCATGGACGATGAAATTTGCGCCAAGGCGGGCCCAACGTTCCTCGTGGTCGAGGCGGTTCTTCGGATAGATCGCATGCACGCCGGCCCCGAGTGACCGGGCGCGGGCCTTCGCGATGATTTCGTCGCAGGCGGCGAGAAACTTGGGGTGATCGTATTGCTCGGGCACGCCCAGACTCGTCGACAAGTCGTGCGGACCGATGAGGACGCCATCGAGGCCCTCGACCGCGAGAATCTCGTCGAGCGCCGCCAGCGCCGGACGGCTCTCGATATTGACGATCAGGGTGCGTTCCACCGCGCCCTTCTTCACGTAGTCGCTCAGGCCCGGTTCAAGGGGACCGCCAGCCAGATGCTGCGCCAAAGTGCGGCCTTTAAGGGGGCGCTTCTTGACGGCTCCGACCAGCGTCGCGACTTGTTCGGCCGACTCCACATACGGAGCGATGATGCCGGCCGCACCGCCGTCCAGGGTCACGCAGGCCTCGAAGGGATCCGGCGAGGTAATCCGCACGATCGGCGGCAGCCCTTCGGCGCGATAAGCCCGGCACATCCACGCGAGCTTTTCCCGATCGAGAGGAATGTGCTCGGTGTCGATGAAAACAAAGTCGAGACCCAACCCCGCCACCACGGGAACCCAATGAGGCGACGGGCTGACCAGCAACGTGCCGTAGAGCCGTTCGGGCCCACGCAATCGTTCCGCAAAGGGTGTGGGGATTTGAGCTTTCATCAAAAAGGTAAATTTGGTCCCGGATCACGCGGACCCGGCATCCAGCCATGGACGACTTCACTACCGCACCCTGGTGACGAACTGGCGGTCGCAACCTGGATCGGGCGTGTCGCGAGACCACTAACCAACATGGCAGAGGTTAGGGTTGTCGAAGCCGTTGTTCACCCTGAACGAAAAATCATCGGAGAAGCGACTGCCGGCGGGGTGGTGCGTCATAGGGCGGGGAGAGAGAAAGTGCCGCCCGAAGTCACGGAGGCAGCACACCCCACTCGTAGGGTCTGGCCAGGTCACGGGCAACCCAAAGCACTGGTATTGCATGAGCACCACTCGCCGGCGACGACGGCGCCACCGCCTAATTGCCCCTTGCCTGCACGCCGCCGCACTCCAAAAATTACGCCCGAATCGGACCGGAAATGCCTCCAGCGATTCCACCCCAAAATATGCCGACCACCCGTCGAGATTTTGTCAAAACCTCGCTCCTCGCCGGAGCCGCTGCGGCCACCGCGAAATTGAGTGGCGCGCAATTTACGACTCCGCCGCTCGCGGCCCAATCCCCGCAAAGTCCCGCGGGTCCACCCCACCCGATGCTCCCCTACGGTTCCGGCCAACCGATCTATCTCGCCGATCTCGACCGCTGCGAGCCGGCCGCCGCGATGACCAAGACGTGGCAGCCCAACCGGTGGAGGCGCTACGAATTTGAAACCGCGCAGGTCAAGGGCACCATGCTCGCCGCCGGTCAAAACACCGGCGTGCCCGATCTCGAATACACGCTCCCCCAAACCGGCTGGTTCGCGATTTCGTTCGGCATCGTCTCCAAATACTGGGAGTCGCGGCTACAGGTGCGGTTCAAGCGCGACTCGGTCTTCACCATCCTCACGCCCAACAATCTAGCGGAGGCCGGTCTGATGTGGGATGACATCCAGTGGTCGAAACACCCCTACAACTCGCCCGACATCGAGGATCTCTTCTGGCGCTACGTTCACCTCGATGGCTCCAACGCCGCGCTCGTCTTTCGCCAGCTCAAGACCCAAACCCTGCCCGGCAACCCTGACCAGTTCGGCAACATCTTCCTGCCCTGCTGGCTCGCCTACATCAAACTCGTGCCACTTTCGCCGGCCGAGGTGACCAAACTGGAAGCGGACCGGAAGCGGACTGACACGCGCCGGCTTTTTGCCGCCGATGATGCCTTCAGTTCCGGTGCGATGCTCCATTTCCAGACCAAGGCCGACGTGCAGCGCCAACTCGAACCCTACCGGGATACGGATTTTTCGCGGATTTATTGGGAAGCCGGCGCCGGTGACGTCACCAACTTTCCCAGCAAGGTGGGTCGGCTCAACACCTTTGGCTGGATGAACGAGCACTACCGCCTCTGCGACCGCCTCGCCAGTGAGACGATGCAAGGTTTCCAGAAGCAGGGGATCGATCCATTCCGGGTCGCGATCGATTACAGCCACGAACTCGGCCTCGAGTTTCACGCGTCCTACCGCGTCGCCGGATTTTATTTCCCGGCGCCCGAGGATGAATGGAACGCCGGTGGCCTGTATCACCAACATCCCGAGTGGCGCTCCTACGACCGTCAGGGCCGTCCGGGGCCGCGCCTCTCCTATGCGATTCCTGGCGTGCGCGACTTCGTGCACTCCCTCATGGAGGAAGTCACGACCTTCCCGGTCGACGGCCTTTGCCTGCTCTACAACCGCCGGCTGCCCGTGCTGGGCTATGAGCCGGTGTTGACCGACAGCTTCAAGGCCAAGCACGGCGTCGATCCCCGGACGCTGGATGAAAAAGATCCGCGCTGGCTCGCCCATTCCGCGGCCGTGCTCACCGAGTTCATGCGGGAATTGCGCCGCCGGATGGTGGCCCAGGCGACAAAGCAGAAACGAAAGCCGATCGGCATCACCGCCGTCGTCATGAGCTCGATCGAGGAAAATTACGAATTCGGCCTCGACCTCAAAACCTGGGTGCAGGAGGGACTGATCGACACTTTGGTCCCGTATTCCTCCGTCCGCGGGATTAGCAGTCGCATGGTCGCGTGGGACAACCCCAACGACGTCGTGCCCTTCGTCCAAATGACCAAGGGCACGGCCTGCAAACTCGCGCCCAACCTGATGCCCCGGGGAATCTCGCCGGAGGACTACAAACGCCGGGCGGACGCCCTCTACCAGGCGGGCGTGGACAACCTCTTCATGTGGGATTGCTTCGGCCGGATCAATTTCGACCCGTCCTGGACCGCGCTCAGCCGGCTCGGCCACAAGGAGGAACTGGCGGCATGGCGGGCCCGCGGTCGTCCCCCGATCGAACGCCCGCGCAGCCAGCTCACCCGAATCGGCGACTGGGATCTGTCGTTTCAGACGCCGGGTTAGGGTCGGACTGTTCAAAGTAGGCCGCGTGCCTTCGAGGCGTCCCGCCCAACAGTCGCACGGCCCAATCAGTCGGCTACCACACGCTCAGCCGGAACATCGCAGTTCCGGCAGCAAGCGCGACTCTTGCCCGTGACGGCAAGAATCAGCGCCTGGTTTGTAGTCCCGCCTTTAGGCGGAAAGCTTGAACGGATCGGATTCCGACCCGCCGGCGGGACGGAACCAGAAACGGCTCGGTTTCCTCCCGTCCGGAGCAAAAAGCGCGAACCGGCCGGCGAACCCGCGCCGGCCCGCGCAGGTCACGTCACCTGCTGTTTCGCCATCAGCGCTTTCAGCACGCCGAGGTCCTTCTTCATCGCGGCGAGGAAAATCTCCCGCTTTTTCGCCGGCGGAAGCGGCTCCTTCAGGCGCTCGAACGGTGGGTATTCGAAGTGGACGGACATCGGGCCCGTGACCTTCAACTCGCGGACCAGTTTGAAGTAGAGATCGTAGTTCACGATACCCTCCCCCATCGGGACGTCCTCGATGACCCCCTTGCCCGTCGACTGCTGCCAGTGAAAATCCTTGATGTCCGTGCAGCGAATCCACGGCTGCAGCAGCCGGAAGCCGACCGGCCAGGACTCGCCGCCCTCGGCGGTCGCGTGACGCACATCGTATTGCACGCCGAGCCAGCGGGGATCGGCCTCCCGCACGAGTTCATGGAGATCCCAGACCGGCCCACCAACGCGGACGCCCGCATGATTCTGGTAGGCGCCGTGGATGCCACAGCGGGCATTGAGTTCCGCGAGGGCTTGGAAGGTCGCCTTGTGCTTTTGGAGCGAGCCCCACACACCGACCTTGTCGTCGTAGCTGACGTAACCGAGCCGGTAGCATTTCACGCCGAGTTGCGCAGCCGTCTTGAGAACGGTTTCAGCGTATTTTTCGCGCGGATCGGTGATCGCCGTGACGATCATTTCCACTTTCAGCCCGTGTTTGCGGGCGGCCTCGACCGCGCGCGGGAGATCAGTTTCGACCTTTTCGGGCAACACGTGACCGCCCGGCCGCACACCGATGTCGATACCACCGTAGCCGGCCTCCGCGAGCAGCGCCGCGGTTTCGTCATAGGACATCCACTGGAGCGGCTTGGAAAAAACGTGCAGGCAAGTCGCCCCGGAAGCGGCCGGAGTCGACGGTGCGACGGCTGGCTGGGCGGCCCGCGTCTGGGCAACCAGCCCCGCGAGGGGAACGGCCGCGCCCGCTTTCGCGAGCAGTCCGACAAAATCACGGCGGGAATAAGAAGGAACGGAAGCGGGAATCGGATTCATCGGTTTAGGGTTTGGACAGGTCCCTGGCTTGCCCAGGGGCCGGACGCGCTTGAAGGGTGTGGTGGAATCTACTCTGACGTCACTTATCCTCCGACCGCGGACTCTCCGGCGAGCCAAAAGCGGGAACGGGCGATCACCCACCGAATGGCTCAAGAATCGCCGGCATGAGCTGAGCCCAGGCCGAAAGACCCTACCCCCGAGGGTCTGGGGCACGTTTGAATGCCGGCCTTCAAGTTTGGCCCAGCTTGGGTTTGACGTTGACCGTCCGGCGACGACGACCCTTCCTAAACAACTTCGCTTTTTGATAGACCCTATCCGTATGGTCTATCGCACCTCCGGAGAGGTGGCAGAGTGGTCTAATGCGCGTGCTTGGAAAGCACGTGTACTCGCAAGAGTACCGGGGGTTCGAATCCCTCCCTCTCCGCCATTTTCTCCTCTGAGGAGCAAAAATCGTCATCTAGGTTGCCAGTTGACGTGGCAACCTAATATGCCCGACAGCTCATTCGACGTCACCCGGTTTGAAAATCGCAACGGCGTCATGTCTTGGCGAGTCTCCGGTTGGCTTCACGGCCTC
>CANJNJ010000125.1 GCA_947474995.1 Opitutaceae bacterium
CCGCCGTAGTTGGGCCTGCCATCGGCGGCCCACGCCGGCGCGACCGTGCGGACGAACGACACGAAGCCCTCGGGCAGGAGGCGTTCGCCGTTCCAGACGCCATCCTGCAGATAGAGGTTGCCCAGCCGGGCCCAGTCGCGGACGCACGCGTAGTCGTAGCCCTGCGTGAGGAAATTGCCGAAGGGATCGGTCTCAATCACGAAGGTGCGAATGCCGAGTTTGTCGAAGAGGGCGCGTTGCGGGAACGAGAGGTATTCGACGCCGCGTTTTTCGGTGCCGAGGCGGATCAGGTAGTTCACCAGCACCGGATCGGTGTTGTGATAACGCCCGATTTTTCCCGGTGGCCATTGCAGGGGCCGCGTGGCGGCGTAGTGAAAGGCATCGATTCGGCCCGTGTAGAGATAGACGTGTTCGGGGTAGGGGCCGGCGGGATTGTAGTCGGGATCCTGCGGTGCGAGGATCCGCAGGCCGCTCGACATGTGGAGGAGGTCGGCGATCGTGATCTTCGCGCGTGGGTCAGCGGGGCCCTGCCACTCCGGAATGGGCGCCGGTTGCGCGAGGCTATAGACGCCTTGCTTGACGAGGAGGCCGAGCAGGGTCGCCGTGACGCTCTTGCCCATCGACCAACTCTCGAGGCGGGTGTGCCGATCGATGCCCGGGGCGTAACGTTCGCCGAGCAGTCGTCCCTTCCAGGTCACGACGATGCCGGCGGTGAGTCCCGCGGGGTTCGAAAAGGCGGCGGCGAGGGCGCGCTGCACTTTGGCTTGATCGATCTCCCTGGGAAACGGCGCGGTCGGCAAGACATCGCCCATGGGCCACGGCTGCGTCGCAGCGTCTGGCAGCTGCGGCTTCACGGTCACCGGCGTGAAATTAACGGTGTCCTGGCCTGGCGGCAGCGTCACACATCCCTGGTCGCCGAGATATTTCGCGGTGATAATCTTTCCTCCGGGCAGCGCGATGCGGACCTCCTTCTTTTCCCGATCGATTACCGGCGGGCCGACTTTGGCGCGGTCCGCGTAGGGACTGGTGAAGTAGCCGACGTTCTCCGCGGCAAAGGTGGGATCGAGCCCGGTGATGAAGACGGCAGAGCAGAGGATTTTCGCGTAACCGACGGTGTTGTGCTCGAGCGGGTCGCCCGGCGGCGGGACGTGCGGGGTCGGCAACTCGAGCGATTTGGCGCGCGCGAGCAGGGCGGTGAGGGCCGGGTTGGGCGCGGGTGGGGCGGTTTGCGCCGCGCTGGTCGCCGTCAGGGTAAGGGCAAGTAGCAACGCTCGCGGGACGAAGTGGGCTCTCGATTTCATGCAGAAGGGGTCGAATGGGAAACGGCAGGCGCCGGGAATACCGGCAGACACGAGTTGGTGGTATTTTTTGCGCGTGGTGGCGACTGCGGAAAATGGGTGCCATCTCGCCTGGCGGGTATCGCGCTGGACGCATTTCGGCGCGGAATACCGAAGACCTGCCCAGACGGGGGTTCTATGTCATAATATGAGTGCTGCCCAATGGGCAGTCCGACCCGATGCCAGAGGCTATTTAGCCGTTGACGATCCCTTTCCGTCAGGGAATAAAAACCGTATCAGTGGCGTTCGACCTAGCGTTACTGTTTGAACACGCCAATACCTCTCCATCCGTCGCTGTCGGCTTCGGACCAAGCCACAAACCTACTACTCTAAGCACTGCCTAGCGACGGACGGTTTCCTTCATTGGAAATCGGGTTTGTGAACGCGCATGGCATGTGGCCCAGCGAACGGCCTTGCCGGTCGCGGGGTCCTTTTTAGCAAACCAGCAAACCCGCATGAACCCACACCAGATCAAAACGATAGTTTTTTCCGCCGCGGCCTACCTCGCCGTCGGCGTTTATTCGGCCCTGGCGCAGAACGCGCCGGCTGGATCCCCGGCGTCAGAGAACACGATCAAACTGGATCCTTTCAGCGTCAGCGCGGATTCGGACGTCGGCTTCGTCGCGGCCAGCTCACTGGCCGGCGGACGCATCGCTTCGGCCCTGAAGGACACCCCGGTGGCCTATTCGGTCATCACGAAGGAGTTTCTCGATGCCTTCAACGTGCAGGACATCGTCGAGGCCGCGCAATGGTCGACGAATGCCAACATCGTCGAAGGTGACAACGGCACCCGGATGTACGGTTACTCCGCGAGCAACTTTGTCCGGCAGCGCGGCATCAAGATGGGGTTGCCCAGCCAGAATTATTTCACGACGACGGGAACCCAGGACAGCTATAATGTCGATCGCGTCGACATGGCGCGCGGCCCCAACTCGGCGGTCTTCGGCGCCGGCGGCGTCGGCGGAACCATGAATTCGCTGACCAAGCAGGCCGAGGTTTCCAAGTCGATCACGGAGTTCCAAGTGCGCCTGGGGGCCTACGAGCACTATCGTTTCAGCGCCGATATCAATCGGGCGATCAATGCGAAATTCGCCATCCGGGTGAATGCGCTCTACGACGACGGCGGCAACTGGCGCGACAACTTCTTCACGACGCGCACGGGTGTGACCGTGGCCATGAAGTACGTGGTGACACCGAAGTTCAATATTCGGACCGAACTGGGCGTGAACAACAACATGGACGGCTCGATCAGCGTGTCGATGCGCGACCAGATTTCGGCGTGGGACGGCAAGACGACGTTTGCCACCTACGGCCTGAAGAACGCCTCGATCGCGATGTCGGCGGCCGACGCCGCGAAGGCGGGTCTCAGCGCGGCCGAACCGCAGCGGTTCGTCGAGAGCGCGGACTGGGGTCACGTGTACATGAACTTCCAAAATCGCTACCAAACCAAGGGTGCGGCGCAGAACGCCACGGCGACGAATTATATCAATGGCCGTCCCATGAACACCGTGGGCATGAGCCTGAATAACGCCGCCTGGGCGGACGACCTGATCGGCATGCCCGCGGACCGCTACACGCCGGCCATCGCGGGTTCACCGTATATGCGGCTGCCCCGGAGCGAGGACACCTGGCTGTGGACGAACCATTCGTTGCCTGGCGCGGTCGCCCGAGCCAAGAACGCGTCGCTGTTCTTCACCTACACGCCGACCGAGAGCCTCTATTTCGAAGTCGCCGGCAACGTGACCGGTTCGAAGCAGTTCGGTGAAAACACGCAGCGCCGCGGCTTGCTCGACACGAAGCTCGAAATCAACCGGGACCTGCCGGACGGTTCGCCCAACCCCGGTTTCCTGAAGCCCTACATCGATGTGATGACCTATCGGGTGCACAAGGACTACACGCTGTCGCAGACCCGCGCGCAGATGGTCTACCAGAAAGGTTTTGGCCGTGTCGGTAATTTGAAATTCAGCACGCTGGCCGGCTACAATTTCAACCGGCAGTACGCCTGGAGCGCTGCAGTGTTGCTGCCCTTGACCAGCCTGGCGCCGGATGCCCGCACCTGGACCGACGTTTCGGAGCAGAGCGAATACGGGGCCTGGACCCGCTGGTACGTCACGGACGGTTCGCCGCGCGTCTGGTACGACAACAACGAAGTCGCCCGCACGGTCTATAACCCGACCAACGGAGTCCGGGAGTCGGTCAAACCGAGGGCGGTCATCGATCTGCGCAAGCCGGACAACAATTACCTCAGCCGGCAGCAGACTCGGTTCGCCCAGGCCTCGGCGAATTTCGACACGCTGAAGAACCACCTGATTTTCACGGGGGCGTTCCGGCGCGATCTGACGGATCTCGAGATCCAGCGCGTTCTGCCCGCGGGCGGCGCGCCAGCGGGTTGGGATGGGTATCAATCGGCTGCGCTCTACGCGCCGACGGCGCCGGCAGATTTCTACAGTCTCACGTTCCTGCCGAAGGATCCCACGGGCAAGGTCATCGGGCCGGCCCAAAATGCAACCACCCGGCCGCGCGGCCGGCCGGTCACGAATAACTCGGCCCCGGGCGACCATGCTAATATCGCCCTGGCCCAGTACGCGAACGATCGCTTCCAAGACGATTACAGCACGCCCAAGGTCAAGAGCGGCGTCAACACGTGGACCTACGGCAGTGTCCTGAATCTCTGGTACGGTTTCGGCGTCTATGCCAACAAGAGCACGACGTTTAATTTCAGTCCTCCCGGCCAACGGGTCGACGGTACGGTTGTGCCTCCGACCTCGGCGAGTGGAACGGACTATGGAATTCGGTTCAGCCTCCCCAACAATCGGCTCTACATCACCGTGGGCCGGTTCAAATCCTACCAGGACGGAGCCACGATCCGCGCCAGCCCCGGCACGAACAACATCGCGCTGCTGCCGATCGCGGGTGTCCTCAATAATTCCGATATCAACCTTCGTGGTTTCAAGCAGGTCCCGACCGATACCTATTCCACCTATGCCAACGGCAGCAACGGGTATGAAGTCGAAGCCACCGCGAACCTGACGCGCAACTGGCGGTTGACCGCCAACGTGGGCTACACCGACGCGACGATCAAGGACTCGCAGCTCGATATCATCAAGTTCTACAAGGACAACGATGCGATCATGCGGCAGGTTTTAACCGACGGCGGTATCATCATCAACTCGCAGAGCCAGGCGTCGATCAATCCGGCGTTGAATGACCCGACCAAGATCAATCAGACGAAGGCAGATCTGGCGGTCACCACGTGGAACGGCATCGTGAACACCACCCTGCCCAACCTGCTCAACACGGGCGAGCGCATCCAGCCGGGCAACACGCAATGGATCTATAACTTTGCGACCGACTACCGTTTGTCGACCGGACCGCTCCGCGGCCTCCGGGTCGGAACCGGGGTGCAATACCGGGGTGGAGCAGCCATTGGGTACCTGGCCAGCGACACGATCCGGGACCCGAACAATCCCAATGTCGCCATTGACGATCCCACGGTGGACGGTAACACGACGCTCTTTGCGCCGAGCAGCATCAAGTGGACGGGAACCCTGTCCTACACGGTGAAATTGAAGGATTCGGGCCGCAAATATCGCCCGAGGACGATCCAGTTCGACTTGAACGTCGAGAATCTCGCGAACAACCGGAACGTGGTTTACAGCAGCATCAACGATGTCGTGCAGACCTCGAACACGTTCCTTCGTCCGCGCATTGGCGAGGATATCACGTCGCCGGCTCGCCGCACCGTGCCGGGCACCTTCAACTATATCAATCCGCGGAATGTGACGCTGTCGGCCAAGCTGAACTTCTAAGCTCGGGCTGAACGGTTTTAGGCAAAGGCCGGTGGGCGAGTGCCCACCGGCCTTTTTCGTGCCGGGAGGCGGAGGTGACGGGCAGCTGCCGATTGGCCCGGAAAATTAACCCCTGAATCAAACCAAGGTCGGTGAGTCACAGAGGACACGGAGCCCAGCCACAGAGACCACCGAGTAATACCAACGGCTCTTATGAAATGGACTATTGTGAGGTAGGGACGGCTCTCCGAGCCGTCCGCGGTCCGCTCGGAGAGCGGCCCCTACCGCGCTGCCGCGCGAAAGTCCAAATGTCATGAGCAATTGGTATAAGACAGCGGGTTTGGCTCGGTGAACTCTGGGTCCGAACTGGGTGCGCTCTGTGACAAAGAAATCCTCACGAAAAGCGTGAGGGATGTGGGTTCGCCAAAGGAGCCGACCGCTTGGCGTGCGGCGACCCGGCGCCGCTTTCCTCGGCGCGATCCGGCGCGTTGCGGGAAATAGCGCCGAGCTGGAGCTCGTGTCAAAAGCGGGGTCAAGCCGCCGCACTCCCAAGTTCAGGTCAGGCTCTACGGCCGGGTCGGCTTCGTAGGTTGCTGGAACAACTCCGGATGCTGGAGGGCGGCTTCGGCGTATTGGGCCTGCGCCTCCTCGGGTTTGCCGAGAGCCAGGAGCGCGTCGCCCAGATTCATGCGGGCGTTAACAAAATCGAGCTTGAGGCGCAGCGCCTGTTGATAATGACCGATCGCCTCGGGCCACCGGCCGAGGAGAGCGAGTGCGTAGCCAACGTTATTCTGCGCCTCCGCCGAACGCGGTTTGAGCCGCAGTGCTTCCTCAAAATGACGGATCGCTTCCGGCAACCGTTTCCGCTGGGCGAGCCAGGTGGCGAGATTGTTATGCGCCACGTAATTGTCGGTGGTGGAGGCGAGCGTATGGATCCAAAGCGTTTCGCTGTTGCGCCAATAGGAGGCCTGGAGGTGGGCGCACAGCGCCAAGGGGAAAAGGACGGCGGCCGCGGCCACGGCGAGAAAGGCGCGACGGTGGCGCCAGCCGGCGAACACCTCGGCGGCCGTCCACGCCAGCATGACATACACGCCGATCTGCGACAAATAGGTGTAGCGGTCGCAGCGGGCCTGCTCGCCGCCTTGGATAAAACCGATGACGGGAACGAGCATGCCAAGGTACCCTAACCAGCCGACGAGAAGATAAGGCCGCTTTTGCCGCGAGCGATAGGCCCACGCCGAGATAGCCAGCAGCACGGACAGCGAAAGCAGCACCTGCCAGACGGGGAGATTGCTGCCGGGGTGCGGATACCAAGGGGTCAATCCCGCCGGGAAGAACAGTTGCCGGAGATAAACGGCGTAGGAGACAAACGCGTTGCCGATCCGCACCGGCAGGGAAAAGGTTTCGACCGGTTGCAGAAAGCTCCGGCGCGAAAGGAAGGTCGGCAGGATGAAAACGGCCGACAGCGCGAACAGCGGGATTTTTTCCACCACCAGCCGCCAGAAAGTCGCCCAACGCTCGGCCGGAGCGATCGGGGTCCCCGTCGCGGTCAGCGCTGGCAGGCGCTGCAAGGGCCAGAAATCCAGCAGCAGCAGCACGCAGGGCAGCGTCATCAGGATTTCCTTGGACAGCAGCACGAGCAGGAAAAGGACCGCCATCACGCCGTAGCGTCCGCGCGTCGGCTGGCGCACGTAGCGGAGGTAGGCCCAAATCGTCAGGATGAAGAAGAGTCCGCTCAGCGTATACTGGAGCGCGGAAACCCAGGCCACGGCCTCGACGTGCAGCGGGTGAACGGCGAACAGCGTGGCGACGAAAGCGCTGCGCCAAAGCGCGGCCGTCAACTCGCGCAGGAGCAGGAAGAGCAGGAGGGCCGTCGCGGTATGCAGCAGCACGGAGGTCAGGTGGTGTCCGCCGGGCCACAGGCCGTAAAGTTGCGCGTCCACCATGTGCGCCAGAGTCGAGACGGGGACCCAGCGGCTTACCTGGGCGTGGGTGAAGGCCCAGCCGATGGCGCGCAGGCTCAGGCCTTGGGCGACGACCGGATTTTCGTAGACATTCTCATCGTCATCGAGGCTGACAAAATCGTGCCCGATCGTCTGGCCGAAGACGGCCCAGATCGCTCCGGCGAGAAACAGGCAGACGCCCAGCGTTGCCCAGCGCGATGGCACCGCCTGGTTCTCGCGCGCTCCCGTTCCAGCGTTGGAGGGCACGCTCATGGCGGCGGCGGACTGGATGGGACGCGCACTTTACGCAGGGTCCAGATCTGGACCAGGTATTCCCCATAGACTTTCAGCGTCGCCTTGCTGCGGCCCTGGCTGCGCTCCTCGAAGACGTAACCGACCTCGGCGAGGCGTTGCGCGCGGCTTCGCACCAGAACTTCGAGGAGGATTTTGTAGCCGACGGGACGGAGCGCGGTGAGATCGAGCACCTCGCGTCGCACGATAAACAGGCCGCTCATCGGGTCGGCGATCCTTCGGGCGGCGGGAAGGAACAGCAAACCGATCGCCTGGGCCCCGCGCGAAATCATCCGCCGCCAGAAACTCCATGAGCTCACTCCGCCGCCCGTGACATGCCGGCTGCCCACGGCCAGATCGGCCCCGGCTCCCATGGCATCGATCAGCCTGGCGAGCACTTCGGGAGGGTGCTGCAGATCGGCATCGATGACCCCGAGCAAACGGCCTTGCGCTTCTTTCCAGCCGGCCACGACGGCCGTCGCCAATCCTCTCTCGTTTTGGCGGCGAATCACCTTCACGGCCGGCAGAGAACGGGCGGCTTGGGCGGCGACGTCCCAAGTGCGGTCGGGGCTGTCGTCATCCACGACAATGACTTCATAGTTGCCGGGCAGGCGGACATCCAGCACGCCGCAGACGCGGGTGAGGAAGGCTGCAATGTTGACGCTTTCGTTGAACGTCGGGGCGACGAGCGAGAAAAGAGGTGCGGGTCGCGGGCTCATGCTCCGCCGCCGCGACCGGGAGCCGGCGTGGGCGCAGGAGCGGCGGGGCGAGGCCCGAGCGAGACGCGGAAGCCAACCCAGTTGCATTCATCCTGACCCGACGAACTCCAGCGGTTAGTGGTGCTGATGCCGTGGCCGGCGGGATCATTGGCCCAGCCGCCGCGGCGTTCCCGGTGGGGCCGGATGATTTCGCGCGCATTGGCCGAGGTTGAGCCTTCGAAGTCCGTCACGCTTCCGCCCGGATACCGGCCATACCAGTCGTGCACCCATTCCCACGCGTTGCCCTGCATGTCGTAGAGACCCCACGCGCTGGCGCGCTTGGTCGCGACGGGGTGGGGTGTGCCACCACTGTTGACGCGATACCAGGAGTATTCGTCCGGATTTTTCGGGTCGGGCTGGCCACCCATCGTCGCCGCGTATTCCCACTGTGACTCGGTCGGCAGCCGGTAGACGTAGCCGGACGGCAGGCGGCCCGCGGTGCCTTCACGCTCGTTCAGCCAGAGGCAAAACTGGTTCGCGTCGTTCCAACTGAGGCCGACAACGGGATGATTCTCGGTTTGGGCGAAACCGGGGCTTTGCCAGTTGGTGCCGGGTCGCTTCTCCCGCTTTTCGCGTTTCTCGCTGCCAAAATAATCGGGCGAAGGGGTCTTCTCGAGCGTGGAAATCCAGATGCCGTCACCGCTGCGTTCGGCGCTGGTGATATAGCCCGTGGCCTTCACGAAGTAGCGCCACTGCGCGACCGTCACCTCGGTGGCTCCGAGCCAGAAATCTTTCGTCAGGGTCACCTTGGTTTGTGGTTCGGTATCGCCGACGCGCCCGTTGGGGCTTGGCGGATCGCCGAGGGTAAACGTGCCGTGCTGGATTTTGACCATGGCGAGGCCCAGGCCGGGCACGGTCATCGGTTCGGGTTTGGCCGGGTCAGCGGCGCGGGTGGGGGTGGCGGCGAGGCAACCGACCGCGATGAACAGGGCGAGGCGTGAGACGTCGACGGGGAGTTTCATGGTCTGTGGGGTGGGACGAAGAGGGCGTTTGAAAAGGTCCACGGGTTGTCATTCTGGGCGCCAGCGAAGATACCGCGCGAAGCGACAGTTTGAGCATCCCCGCGCTCGGGGCCACGTCCCGCAGGGATTCTTCGCTTCGCTCAGAATGACAAGTGGAGTTTGGGACACACTCTACGGTTTCTCGGGCGCCACGGTGGAGAACCGGAATTCGGTCACGCTGTGAAACGCCTGGCCGGGACGCAGGATAGTCGAGGGAAATTCAGCGTGGTTCACCGAATCGGGATAGTGCTGCGTCTCGAGGCAATAGAAGCCGTCGCCGGGCGGGGGGAGTTTGCCGTCCAAGGGACTCGTGTACAACTGGACGGCGGGTTCCGTGGTCCACACTTCGAGGACCCGGCCGGACTTCCGGTCGGCGACCCGGGCCGCCTGCTCGAGCGAGCGTTCGTCCCGGCGATTGAGGATGAAATTGTGATCATAGCGCTGCGAGGCGCCGAGCTGACTGACGCGGGCGCCCACGGCGGTCGGACGGCTGAAGTCGAGCGGCGTGCCGGCGGTGGGGCGAATCTCGCCGGAGGGAATGAGCGCGCTGTCAGAGATCGTGTAGCGCGCCGCGTTGATCGAAACCTCGTGCTCGAGAACGTCGCCGGCGCCGGCGAGATTGAGGTATGCGTGGTTGGTCAGATTGATCGGCGTCGGTTTGTCGGTCGTGGCCGCGTAGTCGATCTGCAGCGTGTTATCATCGGTAAGGGCATAGGTGACCGTCACCTTGAGATTGCCCGGATAACCCTCTTCGCCGTCGACGCTGAGGTAAGTGAGCTTCACGGCCGCGCGACCGCCGGCATCGGCGGGCTGGGCCTGCCAGATGACTTTGCTGAATCCCTTTTTGCCGCCGTGGATATGGTTCGGACCGCTGTTGGCGGCCAGTGGGTACTCGTGGCCGTCGAGCGTGAAGCGGGCCTTGGCGATGCGATTAGCCACGCGGCCCACCACGATGGCGGCCTGCGGAAAAGCGCGGGAATAGTTGGCCTCGGAGAACGCGGCCTCGCGCACCACGTTGACGAGTTTGCCCTCGCGATCCGGGATCCGGAGTTCGGCGAGGATGGCGCCGAAGGTGATGACCTTGGCGACCGCACCGCGCTTGTTCGTGAGGGTGTAGGCCTCGATCGTGGTGCCATCACTGGCTTGACCAAAAACGCTGCGCTGGACGGGAGGTTCACTGGCGCGAACGGAAAGCAGGAGCAGGGCGAAGAGGGGGGCAACGCGGATCAGGAGCATGGCAGAACTTCACCCGTTCTGGCGGCGGTCGGCAAGGCGCGTGTTGCCCGGTTCGTTGTTGGTGGTCTCGGCGGAGGCATCTGCCGGTTGATGGGGAAATCCGCCCTGTCCCGCTTCTCCCGAAGCGGGCTACAAACAGCGCTCGGCCGTTGTAGCCCGCCTCGGGAGAGGCGGGGCCTTCAACCCGGGGATGCGCCTGCTCCTGGCTGACTGAGCCATCCCCCGTTGACCGCGGTCGGGGGAGGCTCAAGCCTGCGGGCCGTTTCCCTACTCCCCGAAAATTCATGAAGCGACGCGACTTTATTAAAAATTCCCTCAGCGCGGGCGGCGCCATGGGCGTCATGGGCGTGCTGCCCTCGGCCTTGGGTGTGACCTCGGCCGAAAACTTTGTCCCGGCCAAGGGTGTCACCAAGCGGGTGGCGGAATTCGTCGTGCATACGCGCTACGCCGATCTGCCTGCCGACGTGATCGAGCTGGGCAAGAAATCCATCCTCGATGGTTTGGGCCTTGCGATCGCCAGCGGCGGGTCGGTGAGCGCGGGCATCCTCCAAAAATATGCTGAATCACAGGCGGCCGCCGGCGTGGTGCCGGTGCTTGGCACGGCGAAGCGGCTGCCCCTGCGGTTCGCGGCGCTGGCCAACGGCACGTCCATTCACCTCGAGGACTTCGACGACACGCAACTGGCGGTGGCGTCGGATCGGGTTTACGGCCTGCTCATGCACCCGACCGTGGCGGTGCTGCCTCCCGTGCTGGGGCTGGCGGAGACGATGCCGACGAACGGGAAGGATTTCATGCTCAGCTATCACGTGGGCGTGGAAGTCTGCTGCAAACTGGCCGAGGCGTGCTCGCCGCGTTCCTACGGCGATGGTTTTCACTCGACGGGAGTCTTCGGGGTTTTTGGCAGCACCGTCGGGTGCGCGAAGATGCGGGGCTTTGCGGTCGACCGGATTGCCCGGGCCATCGCGATCGCCGCCACGCACGCGGGCGGGCTGCGGGAAAATTTCGGCACACTCTCCAAGCCGTTACAGGCGGGTCAGGCGGCGGAGGCGGGCGTCGTCGCGAGCGATTTGGCGGCGCTGGGCTGGGACGGAGCCGAGACGGTTCTGGAGGCGAACAACGGCTTTTTTCATGCCTACGGTGGCAGCTACGACGCGGCGATGCTGCTCGAGCAACTGGGCAAACCGTGGACGTTTTCCCAGCCGGGAGTTTCCATCAAACCGCATCCGTGCGGCTCACTCACGCACCCGGGGATGACGGAAATGCTGCGACTGATCCGCGCCCACGGCATCAAGCCGGCCGACGTGGTAAAGGTGGACGTGGGGACCAACACCAAGAATCAAACGACGCTGATTCATCATCAGCCAAAGAACGGGCTGCAGGCGAAATTCAGCATGGAGTTCAGCATGGCGATTCTGCTCGTCGCCGGCCGCGCGGGCCTCGCCGAGTACACGGATGCCTCGGTCAATCGCGCGGACGTGCAGGACATGATCCGCCGCGTGCATTTTTACGCCGATCCCGAGGCGGACGCCGCGGGTTTCGACAAGATGACGACGATCATCAAAATCCAGCTCAAGGACGGCCGCACCGTCGCCGGTCGGGCGGACTTTGGGAAAGGCAGCCCGGCGAATCCGATGAGCTTCGAGGAAGTCGCCGAGAAATTCCGCGAGTGCACCGGGTATGCCAAGTGGCCGGCGGCCAAGACGGCGGGGATCATCGCTTTTGTGCGCGATCTTGAGCGCGCGCCGGACATGCGCGCGCTGACGGCCCTCTGCAGTTCCTGACGGTTGGGCCGCAGTGCCGCTTTGCATCCGGGCGGAAAGCGAGTATCTCGACGTGGTGGATCTGCGAGTCGTCAGCCTTTTCCTGAGTTTTATCCTAGTGGCGGTGAGTCGCGGCCAGGATCCGGCTCTTCCGACCGCGAACGCGGAAGCGGCTCCGGCGGCTCCCTCCATGCTTGAGGCGCAGGTGGAGTTGCACCGGCGCGGATTCTCGTGCGGCGCGATCGATGGCGTCTACGGCCCGCAGACGGCGGCGGCCTTGCGGGCTTTTCAGCGCGGCCGTGGCATCACGGAGACCGGGAACCTCGATCCCGAGACGGGCGAGCGGTTGAGACCGACCATCGCAGCGCTCGGCGAACACACGTTCACGGCGGCGGAGTTGGGCAGTTTGCAGGCGGTAGCGACGACTTGGCTGGGCAAGTCCGAACAGAGCGCGCTCGGGTTTGCGACGGGCTTGGAATTGGTTTCGGAGCGCTACCATTCCAGCCAAAATTTGCTGCGGCGCCTCAACCCGGCCGTGGATTGGGGCGCAGTTTTGCCCGGCACCCGGATTGTCGTGCCGGCCGCGGATCACGTGACCATCGCGGGAACCGCCACGCGGGCGATTATCCGATTGGCCGACCGCGAACTCGAACTGTTCGACGCCGAAAGCCGGGTGATCGCGCATTTTCCCGTGAGCATCGCGCGGATGGCGGAAAAACGGCCGGTGGGGGAACTTGAGGTAATCGTGGCCGCGCGCGATCCGAACTATACGTTTGATCCGGACGTATTCCCGGAATCGCCCGAGGCCCGGGAACTCGGGCGTAAACTCATCATTCCGCCCGGACCCAACAATCCGGTCGGTCGGGCGTGGATTGGACTGAACCGTTCGGGCTACGGAATTCACGGGACCCCGGATCCGGAGAAAATTGGTCGCACCGAGTCGCATGGCTGTTTTCGGCTGGCGAATTGGGATGCGGTTACGCTGCTCGACCGGATTTACGTGGGCATGCCGGTCGTGGTGGAACCGTGAATCGGGCGCATCCCGCTTTTGGGACACGCGCACTATTCAAGCAGGCGGGCTTGGTTCGTAGTTCCGGCTTTAGCCGGTCGGCGCAGCTTCTCCTGCCGCCTAAAGGCGGAACGACGAACCCGCCTGTCCATAATTTGGGATGTGCCCCCCGTGAATCGACGTTAGAGATTTTTCTTCGACGCGAGGAAGCCGCCGGCCTATCGCTGGATCATGCGTACCCCGAATGTGCTTTTGTCGTCGGTCATTTTGCTGGGCGCCTTGGTGGTCGTTGGCTCCGTCGGGGCGCAGCCGATTCAACCGCTCGTGCGCGAAGGCGTGACGGAAAAAATTTCCGATCACGTCCACGTCATTCCGGACGCCGGCGTGCCGATGGTGCCCAATGTCGGCATCATCGTGGGCAGCCGTGCGACCCTGGTGATCGATCCGGGCATGGGGGTGCGGAATGGCCAGGCGGTGCTGCGCGAGGTCGAAAAGGTCAGTCGCAACCAGGAGTTGAAACTGGCGACCACGCATTTTCATCCGGAGCACGATCTCGGGGCGATGGCGTTTCCCGAGCGAACCTGGATGATTCGCTCGCGGGAGCAGCAGAAGGACATCGAGGAGTTTGGCCTGCAAATGGCGCAGACGTTCAGTGGCCGGTCGCCGTTTGTCGCCGAGTTGCTCAAGGGGGCGCAGTTTCGGGCGGCGAACGAATTTTTCGAGCGCACCCTGGTGGTGGATCTCGGCGGAGTGAAAGTGACGCTCATCGCGATGGGCGCGAATCATACGCGAGGAGACACGGCGTTTCTCGTGGAGCCGGACGGCGTGCTTTTTACCGGCGATGTGGTCATGAAACCCCTGCCGGCGTTCGCGAGTCCGTACTCCACGGTTCGGCAATGGCAGGCCAGCCTCAACGCCTTGGATAAGCTGCAACCCAAGCGAATCGTGCCGAGCCATGGGCCGATGGGTGATGGGTCGCTCATCGCTGGCTACCGAGCTTATTTCACGCTCCTGCAGACGCGGGCGGCCGAATTGAGAAAACAGGGCAAGACGGTCGACGAAGCCGTCACGGTTATCGGCGACGAACTGCAGGGAAAATATCCGGACCGCAACCGGGTCGCGGGAGGGATCAAGGCGGCCTACGCCGAGGCGCCGTAAGCGTGGCGGCGGGGAAGTCTTCTCCGCCTTCGAGATGGACTTGCGGGGAACTGTACCGGGTGGGCCGTGCACTCCGTGCGCGGCCGGGTTGGGATCGATCTCACTTCAGATGGCCGCGCACGGAGTGCCCGGCCCACCTGGTACGTTTACCGGCCGGTAGGCTGGATGCACCATCGCTGCCAGAGCGTGCGGTAGGCGCTTTCGATGCCCTGACAAAAACGGGGCGCATCCATTAAGGGGGAGCGTTGCATCCGCTCGCGCAGCCCGGCGCGCAGGGCGGACAGGCGGGAGGTGTCCTGGGCCAGCGTCGCCACGATGCGAACGAAGTCCGTTTCATGGTGGGCCGCCAGCTCGGTGAGGCCGAGATTCGAAAGCTGGCTCCAGCCGGCGCGGCTCACGCCCGTCGGGCCGACGAGGGTCACGACGGGCACGCCCATCCAATAGGAATCGAGACTGGTCGTGTGCCCATTGTAGGGAAACGTATCGAGCCCGAGATCGATGCGGTGATAGAGCGCGAGATACTTTTCGCGGGGTTGACGATCGACGAACGTAATGCGCTCGGGGGCGATGGTGGCGCGGGTCATCGCCTCAAGAATCTGCTGACGCGGGCGGCCCTCGGGAATGAGCAGAAGGAGGCGGGACTGCGGCACGGCGAGGAGCACCTGCGTCCAGTGGCGAAGTGTCGCGTCGGTGACTTTGCAGAAATTGTTGAGGCACCCGAAGGTCACGAACCCGTTGGTGAGCGCGGGCAATGGGTTGACGGGCTGGTCCACGGTTTGGGGGACGTAGCACCAAAACGTGTGCGGTAACCGGAACGGCGCGTCGGGCCGCGAGGGTTCGTCCGGGAGTGCCGGTTCGAGATAGGGATCGGTGAGATGGCAATCGATGGTTTCGAGCCCGGTGCCGGCCGGATAGCCGGCGAAGCTCACCTGCACGGGCGCGGGCTTGCGGGCGAAAGCGAGGAGGCGATTTTTTGCGCTGTGCAGCGCGAGGTCGACCAGGACGTCGATGCCGTCCTGGCGCACCTGCTCGGCCAACTGCGCATCGTTCAGGGGAGCAATATCGCGCCAGTGGTCCGCGAGGGCGCGAAATTTTTCCGTGAGCGAGTCGGGTTGGGGAACCTGCGCATAGCAGAAAATCTGGAATTGATCGTGCCGATGCTGCGCGAAGAGCGGGAGGAGATTGTAGCCGACGACATGGTCGCGAAAATCCGCGGAGACATAGCCGAGGCGCAAGCGGCGGTCAGGCGAGCGTTCATTCCCGTGCGGCGGAATCTGCGCCGCGAGGGGCCGCGCGTGTTGCCGTTGCCATTGCTGCCGCTCGGTCGCGAGAACCGCCTCGTTGTCCCCGGCGTGATATTGCAGCAGCAGAATCAGATTGCTGTGGATATCCGCGCGGCCGGGCTGCAGCTCGAGCGCCCGACGAAACGAAGCCATGCCGTCGGCAAGCTGCCCGCGCAACGCGAGGAGGCTGCCGAGATTATTGCGGATGTCGGCGTCGTCGGGCCGGAGGGTGCACGCCCGTTCAAGGCAGGGGAGCGCTTCGTCGTTGCGGCCCTGCAGGACGAGGA
>CANJNJ010000126.1 GCA_947474995.1 Opitutaceae bacterium
CATGGCCAGCACCTGGGCTTTGACCGGGAGCACAACCGGAACTATCCGTTGACGAACCTCCTGCTCTCGATGCTGCACCGCATGGGCATCGAAGCGGACAAGTTTGCGACCTCCACCGGCACCTTCCGCGGGATGGAAATGACCTGAGTCCGTATCGGGGCGCGCAGCTTCTCGCCTAATTTCTCCCGTCTCGTGTCTTTAAACCACCGCCCGCATCCGACCGGGCGGTGGTTTTTTTGCCGTCCTGCCGCCAGTCGACCGAGGGGCGCGCCGGCGCTTTTCCGGAGGGCGCTGGCATGAGCCTGGAGCCGGTTTCCTCCGTTCCGGCGGCGCGGGCTGGTTCCGCGCCATCCCCCTGGCGCAATCTGCGGTGGATCGTGGGCGGGCTCTTGTTCCTTTCGACCGTCGTCAACTACATCGATCGGCAGACGCTGAGCGTGCTGGCTCCGTATATTAAGCTCGAATACAAGTGGAGCAACACGGACTTTGCGCTGCTCATCATTTCTTTTCGGGTGGCCTATTCGATCGGCCAGACCTTGGCGGGACGATTGCTGGACCGCGTGGGGACGCGAACGGGTTTGAGCTTCACGGTGGCCTTTTACTCGGTGGCCGCGATGCTGACCTCGCTGGCGAGCGGGCTGCGGAGCTTTTGCGGATTTCGTTTCCTCCTTGGGCTGGGCGAAGCGGCGAACTGGCCCGGGGCCACCAAGGCGGTTTCCGAGTGGTTTCCCCGCCGGGAGAGCGGGTGGGCGGTGGCGTTGTTTGACAGTGGGTCCTCGGTGGGCGCCGCCATTGCGCCCGCGCTGGTGCTCTGGTCCTATCACGCGTTTGGCAGCTGGCGGATCGTCTTCCTTATTACGGGTTCGCTGGGTTTTGCGTGGCTGCTCCTGTTTCGGGCGATTTACCGGCGGCCGGAAGATCATCCGCGTCTCGGCGCCGACGAGCGGACGCTGATCTTTTCCGACCGCCCGGAAATCACGCCGGCCACGGCTGTGGCCACGATGCCGTATCGCACCCTGCTCGCGTTGCCCCAGACTTGGGGGATCATGCTGAGCAAGGCGCTGACGGATCCGGTTTGGTTCTTCATCACTGACTGGTTTGCGATTTATTTGGTCTCAAAGGGCTTCAAGCTCGAAAGCAGCCTGTTAGTTTTTTGGATTCCCTTTGTCGCATCCGACGTGGGTAATTTTGCCGGGGGTGGGGTCTCCAGCCTTTTGATTCGAAAAGGCTGGTCGGTGGGTGCGGCGCGAAAGGCCGTCATTGTGGTGGGGGGATTGGGCATGGCTTTGCTGATTCCGACCGCCTTCATGAATTCCCTTGGAGGCTTGGTGACGTGCTTTGCGATCTCCACGTTCTCCTACGCGGCGGTTTCGACCATGATCCTGAACCTGCCGGCTGATATCTATCCGTCGCACTCCGTGGCGTCGGTTAGCGGGCTCAGCGGAACCGCGGCCGGCATCGGCACCATCATCGCCACCTTCCTCGTCGGTCGGTCGGCTGATGCGGGATCATTTGCGCCGGTCTTGATTGGCGCCAGTCTCTTGCCACTGGTGGCGGTGGTTGTGGTGCTCGCCCTCGTCCGCAATACCCGGGAAATGGAACAGGGCCGCCTGAATCGGATTTGAATGGTCGGGATGACTCGTGGAGGACGGGTCGCGCGACTTTCGACAAAGGAGTTGCCTGTGCGTTGCGGAAAGCCCTAACTTCGCTGCTTGAAATGTTTGGGTGCCCCGCAGTTTTCCCCTCGGTCAGCGTTGGTCGGTGAAGTTTTTTCTGCGCAGCGAAGCTGTGCTCGAGTTGCCACCGGACGGCTGAGAAAAGGTCCAGAATCAGCGGCACGCGCCCCGACCTGAGTGACGTTCGGATCGCCTGGTATTTCTTAGTCCAAGCTGCCCCTTTCTCATGAGTCATTGCCACTATTCCCCTCTAGATAGAATCCTTGCGGTAACAATTCGCCCTCGATTGGCGCGGTTCCTGATGGGCGGCGTATTGCTTGGGACGGCCTTAACCTTGGTCCGCCCGCTGTCGGGGGCTACGGCCTTTGGCGAAGCCGAGGCCTTTAGCTTCACCGATCGCTACTGCTCGAGCTGTCACAATGACGTCGACAAGGAAGGCGGCTTGGATCTGACGTCGCTGAAGTACACCCCGAATGATGCGGTGAATTTTGGGACCTGGGTTAAGGTGCACGATCGGGTGCGCGCCGGGGAAATGCCTCCGCAGGAAAAGAAACGTCCGGCCGCCGCGGAGCAGAGCGGATTCGTGAACGGACTGGCGGCCACCCTCGCTTCGTTCGAACGGGAGTTGGTGGCAAAGGAAGGTCGCGCGACGCAGCGGCGACTCAACCGGGTGGAGTACGAAAACGCCCTGCGCGACCTGCTGCAGATGCCGTGGTTGCTGGTGAAGGATCAGTTGCCGGAAGATGGCGAAGCGTACCGTTACAATAAAGTCGGGGACGCCCTCGAGGTTTCGTATGTGCAAATGGCGCGGTACATGAGCGCCGCCAAGTATGCGGTTACCGAGGCGATCAAAGCGAAACTCGTGCAGATACCGACGGCCACGCGCCGGATTTATGCGCGCGATCAAGGGGCGCTGGCCGGTCGTTTCAACAATTACGATCAAGGACTTTCCTTTACGAATCGCGCGACCACTCCCCTAGTGGGTGCCGGCATACCCGAGCCTGAAGTCCGCGCCCGCCGCGCCCCCATTACCGTTGGCCCCGCCGATCCCGAAAAACGTGATCTCGAAGCGGTCGGTTGGGTGCACGGAAACTATCCGGCGGCCATGACGACTGGGTTTACCTCGTATCGCGCGCCGGTGGCGGGCCGCTACCGGATAAAGTTCAGCGGCTACAGCATTTGGGTCGGGCCCTACGGTCACCTCCAGCCCTTCAACAACAATCGTGTGGTGGGCCATCCGCCCGCGATTCGCTGGGTCGAACCCAATTTTGATGACATCTCAGGCGGTCGCGGGTCCGAGCCCATCACTATTTCGACGCAGGGGGCGCAGGCTAATCGCCGACTGGGAGCGTTTGATTTGACGACCGAACCGGCGGTCCACGATTTGGGCGAGGTCGAACTCTATGCCAACGACACGATCATTGTGGACGCGTCCAGGTTCTTTCGCTCGCGACCGACCGTGACACGGGGGATTTGGACCAATCCGCTGGCGCAACGGGACGGAATGCCCGGCGTTGCTTTTCGCTGGATGGAAGTGGAAGGCCCCTTGCAGGACGAGTCCATCGGCGCAGCCTACAAGACCTTGTTCGCGGATTTGCCGGTGAAGAAAGTTGCGGAAAACGAGCCGGGGGTGAACGTGCCGGGAGCGATCCCGCTGCCCGAGTCTCCTTTCGGTGCCGCTGGTGGCGGACGCGGCGGGCGCGGTGGCCGTGGACGGGGCGCCACGCAGCCGGATCCAAAGTATGAGATTGTCTCGGTCAATCCGGAGCAGGATGCCGAGCGCCTACTGCGCGGGTTCATGCAGCGGGCGCTGCGCCGGCCGGTGGACGAGGAACGCGTGCAGCGGTACCTCGGGCTTTTCAAGTCGCACTATGCGGGCGGCACGGGATTCGCCGACGCGATGATCACGGCCTACACGGGGGTGTTGTCCTCTCCGGGATTTGTTTTTGTCCAGGAAGCCCCTGGTCGGCTCGACGACCAGGCCCTGGCGACCCGCCTCGCATTATTCCTTTGGAACTCGGAACCCGACGAGGCCTTGCGGGCGCGTGCGGCCAAGGGCCAGCTGCATCAGCCCGAAGCTCTCCGGGAGGAAACCGAGCGCCTGCTCAAACACCCGCGGGCGAAGCGATTCGTCGATGCCTTTAGTGATTACTGGCTCGATTTGCGCAAGATGGACGACACGACGCCGTCCGTGACCCTCTATAACGACTATTACCTCGACGACATGCTGATGGATGCGGTGCAGGACGAAACGCGTTTGTTCATCGGCGATTTGGTGCGAAACAATCTCCCCGTCCGAAACATCGTTGATTCGAACTTCACGTACCTCAATGAGCGGCTTGCGCTCCACTACGGAATCCCGGGGGTCGATGGAATCGCGATGCGCCGGGTGAATCTGCCGCCCAACAGCGTGCGCGGGGGGCTGATCACGCAGGCCAGCATCCTGAAGATCACCGCCAACGGCACCACGACGTCACCGGTGTTGCGGGGCGTCTGGATGACGGAGCGAATCATGGGTTTCCCGATTCCGCCGCCACCCGCCGCGGTGCCGGCCGTTGAGCCGGATACGCGGGGAGCCACGACCATTCGGCAGCAAATCGAGAAGCATCGCGCCGACGAGAGTTGCGCCGTCTGCCACCGCAAGCTGGACCCTCCCGGTTTTGCCTTGGAAAGTTTTGACGTGATGGGCGCGCAACGGGAGCGCTATCGCGGAGTGGCGTCCGACGTCGCGCCCGAACTGGGCTTTGGCCTCAACGGGCATCCCTTCGCCTTCCATTACGCGTTGCCCGTCGATCCGAGTGGCCAGTTGGTGGACGGACGTCCGTTTAAGGACGTGCGCGATTTTAAGAAACTGCTGCTGCAGGATGAGGCCCAGCTGGCCCGCAACCTGGCCAGGCAACTGGTCGTATTCTCCACGGGCGCGCCGATTCGCTTCAGCGATCGCGAAAGCATCGAGGAAATTGTGCGCGCCGTGAAAGCGCAGCAATATGGCCTGCGCAGCATCATTCACGGAGTCGTGCAAAGTGACTTGTTCCGGAACAAGTAGCTTGGTCGAGCGCGGTCCACCCGAATTTTAAAATCACCCCCCTCGAAGCCGATTCGAATAACCAGAGCAAATCCATGACAACGAACCGCAACGTCGCTTCCAATTACGGCCCTTTTATTGCGACCCGTACTCCCGTTTCCCGCCGCCGCTTCTTGCAGGGCACCGGAGTGGCGCTTTCCCTGCCACTCCTCGACGCCATGCTACCGAGGTTTGCGCGTGGGGCCGAATCCTCCTCGCCCATGGCGCCGGGCGCCAAACCGCGCCGGATGTTCGCCATCTGCAACAACCTTGGCCTGCTCCCCGATCAGTTTTTCCCGAAGGAGGGAGGGCGCGACTACAAGATGTCGCCCTACCTCAAGCACCTCGAGGGGCATCGCAAGGACTTCACGGTCTTCAGCGGCGTGTCGCACCCGAGCGTCGATGGCGGCCATCCGGCGGACATTTGTTTTCTGACCTGCGCGCCGCATCCGGCCAGCAGTTCGTTCCGTAATACCATCTCGCTCGATCAGCTTATGGCCGAGCGCATCGGCAATCAGACCCGGTTTCCTTCGATCACCCTGGCGGTGAACACCCGCGCGCGAAGTCTTTCCTGCACCAGCACGGGCGTGGCGATTCCGCCCGAGGACAAGGCGTCGGACGTTTTTAAACAACTTTTTCTGCAGGGAACGGAGGCGGAAGTGCAGACGAAGATACGAGATATCGACACCGGGCGCAGCATCCTCGACACGGTCGCAGGCGACGTGAAGGACCTCGAGCGCACGTTGAGCAATCGGGACAAAGAGCGCCTGGACCAATATTTCAGCAGCGTCCGGGACCTCGAGTCGCGGCTCAAGGTAACGCGCGGTTGGGAACAGAAGCCCAAACCCGTGGTGAAAGCCCCGGTGCCCGTCGATCCCAACAGCCCCGCACAATTCACCGAGCGCGTGCGGGTAATGTTCGATCTGGCCCGGCTCGCGTTTGAAACCGATTCCACCCGGCTAATCACGCTGCTGCTCAGTAGTGTCACCACGCCGGTGGTGGAGTTGCCGGACTTTGCCATCAAGGACGGCTACCATGATCTGTCGCACCACGGAAATTCCCCCGACAAGCTCGCCCAGCTTCGGGCCATCGAGGAGTGGCACATCAAACTGCTGGCCAAGCTTTATACCGACCTGAAAGGCGTGCGCGAGGGTGACGAGGCCCTCTTCGATCGCACGATGGTGCTCTACGGATCACAATTTGGCAGCGCGGCGTCGCACGTCTGCACCAACATGCCCGTGATCTTCGGGGGTGGTGGGTTCAAGCACGGGCAGCATCTCGCGTTTGATACGGAGAAGAATTATCCGCTCCCGAATCTTTTCGTTTCGATGCTCCACCGGATGGGAATCCAGGACGACAGGTTCGCCTCTTCCACCGGCACGATGCGGGGACTGGAGATGACGTGAGGCCTGTGCCCTCGGCGTTGGCCCACCGGGTGGGGTGAGTTCGCGGTGCTGAACTCATCCCACCAAGGGTCGGCGCCAAACGGGCTGTTCCATCTTATTCAAGCCGATCTGAGCCGTAATCTTTTTATCCATTCATGAATCTGGTCCGTCGTTTTTCCATTGCCGTGATACTCCTGCTGGCCGGGTCGTCCGGCCCGCTCTCCCTGCTCGCCCAAGACGGGGCTGAACCGCCGGCGCCCGCGACGACGCAATTCAGTGACACGGAGAAGGCCGGGCTAAAGACGCTCGACGATGCCATCGCGCGTTTCGACGCGCTGCTGGCCACGGTCACGGACGTCCATGAAAAGGCGGCGGTGAAATCGTTTCTCGATTCACTAAAAGACCGGCGGTTCCAGGTTCGGCCGGGATATGATTCGTCGATTTTCGACAATCTCCGGTTGGATGTGGAAATCGAATATCAGCGACTGGTGGCCTGGCTGGCGCCCATCAAGCCGACGCGGTCCACGCGACGTGATATAACCATTCCACTGCCGCTGGTCGCGACCACGACCGGCGCCTCGGCCGCAAACCAACTTTCGGCAGCCGAGAAGCAGGGCGGCTGGCAACTCCTGTTCGACGGCAAGACGCTCAATGGCTGGCGTGGCTATGGTCGGAAGGAACTACCCAAGTTGGAGTTCGGCTGGGTGGTCAAAGACGGCGTGCTCCACGCCGTTCCCACGGACAAAGTGCTCAAGCTTCCCTTCGCCAAAGTCCGGGAAGGCGAACTCATCACGGAAAAAAAGTACAACGATTTTGAATTGTCCTGGGACTGGCGGGTGCCCAAAGGGGCCAACTCCGGATTGAAGTACTTCGTGACGGAGGACCGGCCCAGTGCGCCGGGCGTGGAGTTTCAGATGTTCGATGACTTGGGGAACGCCAAGTTCGCCGACCCCGCCCGCAATCGCGTGCACGACACCGGAGGATTTTATGAGGTCATTGCCCCAGCGAAGGACATTCCGCTGCGCGCGGCCGGGGAGTGGAACACCTCGCGGATTCTGGTGCGCGGCAATCACGTCGAGCACTGGCACAACGGCAAGCTGGTCATGTCCTGCGAACTGGGCAGCGCCGAGGTGAAGGCCGGCATCGCCAAGAGCAAATTCAAGGAGGAGCGAGGTTTCGGCGAAAAAATCGCGGGACACATCATGCTCACCTACCACGGGGACGAAGCCTGGGTGAAAAATTTTAAGATTCGCGAGCTGAAGTGAATTGGCCGCGGGTCTTCTCCGCGTTGATGGTGATCGGCGCGAGTCTGGCCAAAAGCTGAAGACTGAGATCCGCCGGCTGCGGCGCGAGGTCCTAGTGGTGGGCTGAGCCCCCCCCTACACGTACAGGTAGACGTAAACCGCGAACGAGATGGCGGCGGCACCGGCGCCGGCCGCGAGCGACCAGAGCAGATTTCGCTTCCGCGCGGCCATCGCGAGCGTGGAAATGATCACGCCCATTTGGGCGGCCAGCATGCCGTAAAAGAATTTCTGGCTGCGCCGGTGATGGCGATCCGCCGAGAGATTCTCTTTGCGCACCTGCAATTCATAGAGGCTCGCGATGGCCTGGTTCAGCCGGGATTCGGCGTCATAGCGCAGGGCATTGTAGCGCAGCCGCGCGGCCGTAAAGTCACGCCGGAGCGTCACTGCGGTTCCCGGGTGGCCCAGCTGCTTCTCAATCGCGTCGATCACTTGGGCGACCGGTTTGATGACCGCATCCAAGGCCAACACCTGAGCCTGCGCGTTGCGCAGGGCCGACTCGAGGACGTTGTCGTCCACGAGCGCGATCAGCGCCGTGAGTTCCGCATCCGGCCGGGTGGCTTCAAGTGCGCCCAGAGCCGCGTGCACGGTCGGCACCACCGGGGCCGGGGTCGTCGAAACGCGAGGTAATTCACCCTCGATCAGCACGGCCAGTGCCTGCTGTCCGGCCGGAGATTCCAGTGCGGTCCCGGCGGGCGTGTTCGCCAGCGTGGAACCGAGCGTCGTGCGCTCGAGAGGATGGACCTCGGACGTGCTGAAGATCGCGTCAAGCGTGTTGTGTTGAAGCGCGCCTCGCAGCTTTTTGCCTTGGAAAAAATTCCATTGGTCGCCGGCTTTGGATTGGAGCTGCGCGGCGAGCGACCGATCATACTGGGCGCTAGTCATCTCACTGGAAGCCAGTCCGGCCAACGCCGTCGCGACCACGGTCATGACAACCGGAGTGGCACTGAGGATTTTGCCGAAGGGTGATTGGGGCAGGTCGGCCTTGAGGCCCTCGGGTAGTTCAATTTTCACGTGGAGCGACGCCCGGAGGGGCGCTGGCGGCCGAGTGTCTGGTTACCGGCCGCGGCTGCAAGACCCGAGCGGCGCAATCCGAACTACCGGCCGGTGTTGGCGCCGTCATCGGCCGAGCAGCGCTTTCATGTCCGTCAAAGTGAGTTTCGCTGACAAAGCGTCGCTGGCCTCGAATACTCCGGCCAGCAGCGCACGCTTTTCCGCCTGCAGGCCGAGGACCTTTTCCTCCACCGTGCCCGCGGCGATGAGCTTGTAGCTGGTAACCACCCGCGTTTGGCCGATGCGGTGGGCGCGGTCGGTCGCCTGCGCCTCCGCCGCGGGATTCCACCACGGGTCGAAGTGCACCACGGTGTCCGCGCCCGTCAGGTTAAGGCCGGTGCCGCCGGCCTTGAGCGAAAGCAGGAAGAGCGGGATTTCGGGCGACGCTTGGAATTGGTCCACCGCCGTCTGCCGGGCCTGGGCCGGCATCGAGCCGTCGAGATAGCAATACGCGAGTTGCTGCGCGTCGAGCTCGGCCCGCAGCAGCGCGAGCAACGAGGTAAACTGTGAGAAGACCAAGACGCGGTGGCCGTCGTCCACGGCCTCGGCGACAAGTTCGCGAAAGGCCTCGAGTTTCGCCGAATCTTGATAGGCGGAAGCCCCGTCGAGAACGGCCTCGGCATTGACGAGGCGGGGATCGCAGCAAATCTGCCGAAGCCGAAGCAATTGGGTCAGCGCCGCAAACCGCAGCTTGGTCTCGTTGGCGCCGCCGGCTTCCAGGTCGAAGAGTTCGCGCTCCGAATTTTCCTGGGTCTCGCGGTACAACCTCGCCTGGGCGGGGGTCAGATCGCACCAGACGACCTGCTCGAGTTTGGCGGGAAGTTCGGGCGCCACCGCCTGCTTGGTGCGACGCAGGAGGTAGGGCGCAGTTTGGGCACGCAGCCTTTCGTCGAACCAGGCACGCTCTTCGCGTTTCACTCCGGCGGGAACACGATTGAGGTAACCCGGCAGGACGAACTCAAAGAGCGAGCGAAGATCCTCGAGCGAGTTTTCCAGTGGCGTCCCCGTGAGCAGAAAGCGGGACCGCGCACGCAGGGCGCGCAGGGCGGCCGCATTTTGCGAGCGGCGATTTTTGATGTGCTGCGCCTCGTCGGCGATGACGCAGGAAAATTCGACTTCAGTGAACAGGGTTTGGTCGCGGGCCAGCGTGCCGTAGCTGGTGATGATCAGGTCGTGGGAGCGGAAATCGGCGGCGGTCGCGAGTCGTTGTTCCCCGTGGTGGACGAAGACGCGGAGGCCGGGAACAAAGCGAATCGTTTCCCGCCGCCAGTTTTCGAGCAGGCTGGCGGGAGCGACGACCAGGGAAAGGGGTTGTCCCGTTCCGGATTCCAGCCGCGAGGGCAGGGCGGAAAGGAGCGCGAGCGCCTGCAACGTCTTGCCTAGGCCCATTTCATCGGCGAGCACTCCGCCCAAGCCCTGGCGATGGAGGTGCCACAGCCACGCGGCGCCGAGGCGCTGATAAGGGCGGAGCCGGGTGTCGAGGTCGGGAGAAATCGGAGCGGGCGGAAGCGAAGACAGATTGCGCAAGGCGGCGCTGCGGGCCCGCCAGGCTTCGGGCGCTTGAAAATTTGGCGAGAGCTGCTCGAGAACCTCTTGGGCCTCGGCGGCGCGAGCGCGGGGCAGTCGATGCAGGCGCCGCGGGGAGAAACCCGCCGTGGGATCACCGGCCAGGGCGCGTTGGGCGACGTCGAGTTGCGCGAGGCGCTCGGGTTCCAGGAGAAAGACTTTGCCATCGGCCTCGAGGTATCCGCGATTGGCGGCCACGGCAGAGCGAAGGGCGGCCTCGTCGGCGGAACCCGCCCGCAGGCCGACGGAAACGACAAAATCATCCCCGGCCGGAGAAATCTCGGTTACAACGTCGGCGGTCCGGAGATGAGCCGTGTTCTTTTCGAAAATGGGCGTGAACTCCGCGCCAAGTCTTCGCTCGAGGGCAAGGCGGTGGCGGGCGAGAAAATTTAGCGTCTTGTGCCGGTCACGGAGCCACCACTTTCGGTTCGAGGGCTCGAGGGCGAAGCCGTGCTCCTGCAGCAGGGCGAGGGCATCGGCATAACGAGGGTGCTCGCGGGAGGGCAGGGTGATGGCGAGGAAGTGTTCCGAGCCGTCAACGGTAAGGGCTGAGCCCATCGCCGACGCGGGCCGGCGTGCGGCCAATTCGCCTGACGGAGTCGGGGTCGTGGCCGGTGGCTTGGCGGGATCGCCGTCAGCGGGCTGGGTTTCGGCTACGAGCTTGGCATGCTGCCATGGGGTCGGGCGGCCGTTTTCCACAAAAATGGCCTGGCCTCCCGCTGCGCCGGCCAGTTCGCGAAGCTGGGCCCGGCTAAGCTGAATGAGTTTGGGCGGAATCGGGCTGTGGTTCCAGCGCTGCAGCAACGCCAGCAAGGGCAGGACTTCGGGTGGTGGCACCACCGTCTGATCGATTTCCACCCGAATCGGCACGGCATCGCGACCGGCGGCGGCGACTAAATTGGGTGGCAGGTGGAGACGGAGCATGCAGGAGGGGAAATTAACCGATTGGCGTGGTGCTTTTCCGGGAATAAGAGACGGGGAACGCAACTCAGAAACGTACCGAATGAGTAATGAGGTCTTCACGCAATTGGTCGATACGCACTATTCGGCGTTGTATCGGTTTGCGCTGAGCCTGGCGCGCAACGGGGCGGGCGACCTCGTGCAACAGACGTTCTTCATCTGGGCGACGAAAGGCGCGAGCCTGCGGGACAGCGCCAAGGCGAAATCGTGGCTTTTTACGACGTTGTATCGGGAGTTCCTGCGCGGACGGCGACGCGATGCCCGCGCCACCTCGCTGGAAGATTTGCCACCGGGTGAGCAGGAAATTGCGAGCGAGCACCTGGATCGCGTCGCCCGGCTCGACGGCGCGACGGTGATGGCGGCGCTGCAGTCGGTCGACGAGGTCTTTCGCGCGCCACTGACGCTTTTCTACCTCGAAGATCTCTCTTATGTGGAAATAGCCGAAGCCCTCGATGTGCCCATTGGGACCGTCATGTCGCGGCTTTCGCGGGGCAAAGCCCAATTGCGAGGCGCGTTGGAAAAGGAAGAAAAAGCGGCGGGGGCAAAGGTGGTCGCGTTTGCCGCCGCCAAGGCGCGAAGAACATCATGAGCAACAACGAGGCGAAATTCTTGCTGACGGCATATCGGCCCAATGGCCGCGACGCCGGCGATCCGGCGATGGCTGAGGCGCTGGCGCAGGCGCGAAATGATCCCACCCTGGGGGAGTGGTTCAGTCGCGAGCAGGCATACGATTCGGTCGTCGCGGCGAGATTGCGGGAGATCGCGGCGCCGGCCGGATTGCGGGAATCGATCGTGGCCGGGGCGCGCGCCAGTGCGCGCCCAGCCGAATTACACCGGGCCGGGTGGCTGCGGCCGGCCTGGGTGGCGGTTGCGGCGGCCGCGGTCGTCTTGTTGAGTGTGGCCGGTTGGTGGCGCTGGAGCCCGGTGGATGGTGGGACGTTGAATGAGTTTGCCGTCAATTTCGTTAGCCGTGGCTTCATCCTGGAGAAGCGGAGTGCCGATGTTCGGGTATTGCAGGCCTGGCTGGCGGAAAGACACGGGCCGCTTCCTTCGGCCCTGCCCGCGGAGTTTGCGCACTTGCGCGCGCTCGGATGTCGTCAGCTCGAATTTCAGGGTCACGAAATCTCGCTCGTTTGCTTTGAGCGGGACGGAAAGGAGTTCCACGTCTTTGTCGCGCAGCGAAGTGATTTCCCGGGTTTGGAACCGCACCTGAAGGCGGAATTTGGTGAAACCGCCAAATTCGCTTCCGCGGCGTGGTCAGACGCGAGCAATTACTATGTTCTCGTCAGTGATGCTGGGTTGGACGTGGTTAAGCGAATTTTGTAATAGGCAGCAGGAAGGCCCGGGTCCCCGGGCGGCGTCAAAAGGTCGGATTCCCGGGGAAGGGGCGCTGGTTCTGAGTCTGACATCCGCGAGGCTGGCGATCAGGTTCCGTCAAAAGTCGGGAATAATTTTCGGGCCGTTTCGCACTGGGTTCGTTTCGTGGGGTCTTGGAGGCCGTGAGCACTATATCTACTAGAAACTTCCTTGGCGGAGCGCGGTTCGGCGCCGGGCTCCTGTTCATGCTGTTTGCGGCGGTGGATTCGGCGCGGGCGACGATTCGCTGGGCCACCCTGGAAGCAATTCATCAGCTGGAAAATCCGCACGATTTGTCCCGGCCGGGTCCACGCGGTGAACTGGGTGCGTATCAGTTTCGCCTCGCGACCTGGCGGATGCACACGCGCGAGTCGTTCCAACGGGCCTTGGATCGGCCGGTTTCCGACTCGGTGGCGAACAAGCATTACGACTGGCTGAAGCGCGGTTTGGAAGGCGCCGGCCTGCCGGCGACGCCCTACCACATCGCCCTGGCCTGGAATGGCGGACTTTCGGCGGCCATTGCCGGCAAATCTCCGCTCGCGGCGCACGACTATGCGGCCCGGGCCGCCAACCTCGCGGCGGTGTTTGACCACGGCGGGAGTTCGATCGTCGCCAGCCGATAGGACGGAATTACATGCCGGGAAACCCGCCCTTGCCCTTCATCGCTTCCATCTGGCGCATCAGCTTTTTTCCGCCACCACCCTTAAACATTTTCATCATTTTTTGCATCTGCTGAAACTGTTTCAGTAGTTGGTTCACCTCGACGATTTTCACCCCGGAGCCCTGGGCGACCCGTTGGCGCCGGCTGCCATTCAGGATGTCGGGCTTGCGGCGTTCCTGCTTGGTCATCGACTTGATGATCGCCTCGGTGCGGGCCATTTGCTGGTCGGCGCCCTCGGGCAACTGCATGCCGCTCATGCCGGGTATCATGCCCATGATGCTCTGCATCGAGCCCATTTTTTTGACCTGCTGCATCTGCGAGAGGAAGTCTTCGAGGTCGAAGTCCGCCTTGCGCATTTTCTCGGCCATTTTCTCGGCCTCTTTCTGGTCGATGTTTTCCTGCGCTTTTTCGACGAGCGAGACGACATCGCCCATGCCGAGAATCCGTGACGCGAGCCGGTCGGGATAAAACGTGTCAAAGTCCGCGGCCTTTTCGCCGGTCCCGATGAACTTAATCGGCACGCCCGTCACCGCTTTGATCGAAAGCGCCGCGCCGCCGCGGGTGTCGCCGTCGAGCTTGGTGAGAATCAGGCCCGTCAGCGCGAGGGCCTCATGAAACGTCCGGGCGACGTTGACCGCCTCCTGGCCCAAGGCTCCGTCTGCCACGAGGAGGATTTCGTCGGGCTTTACCCGTTCCCGGAGATTTTTGACCTCGGTGATCAGGTCGGCGTCGATTTGCAGGCGACCCGCGGTGTCGAAGATGATGCAGTCGGCGGTGGCGGTTTGCGCGGCACTGAGGCCGGCCAGCGCGATCGCCGGCACGTCTTTCGCGTTCCGATCCGAATAGAATCCGAGTTCCTCCTGCTTGGCCAGAATTTCGAGCTGATCGATGGCCGCCGGTCGGTAAATATCGCACGCGACCACGAAGGGGCGATAGCCGCGTTTCTTGAGCAGCTTGCCCAGCTTGACGGTCGACGTGGTTTTGCCCGAACCGTGCAACCCCACCATCAGAATCTTGAGGGGGCGGGCCGGGGAGAGATTGGTTGCGCCTTCCCCGAGGAGCCGGACGAGTTCGTCGTGGATGATTTTGACCACGAGCTGGCTGGGCGCGACGCCCTTGAGGACTTCCTGGCCAACGCATTGCTGCTGGACGCGTTCGACGAATTCGCGGGCGACCTTGAAATGAACATCGGCGGCGAGAAGCGCAGTGCGCACCTCTTGCAGCGCCTCCGCCATATTTTCGTCGGAAAGTTTTCCGACTCCGCGCAGGTTGCGGAGGGCATGGCCGAGCTTTTCGGTGAGTGATTCGAACATGGGAGGGGGCAGTGAAACCAGTAATGAGCACTAATGAACACAAATTTTTCGCCCAACTGCCTGCCCGGTGCCGAAATTTAGAGTGGATTAGTGGATCCCTCTTCTGCGAACCTTGCCGCGTCTATGAACCCTGTGCTCAAGCTCTTGATCGACGGTGGCAGTCTCTCGACCGGCCAGATGGCCAAGGTCGCGGGTCTGACCGAGGCGGAGGTTAATCAGCACCTGGAGCAGTTGAAGAAGGACAAAATCTTCCTCGGCTGGCGCCCGGTGCTCGATCTTTCGCACGAGGCCGCCGCCGCCGCCGCGGTGCGCGCGGTCATCGAGGTCAAGGTAACGCCGGAACGGGGCGGTGGTTTTAACCGCTTTGCCGAGCGCATCGCGCGCTTTGATGAAGTGGAGTCATGCTACCTGATGTCGGGCGGCTACGACCTGCTCGTCTTCGTCAAAGGCCCGTCGTTGCAAAAGGTCGCTTCGTTCGTGTCGGAAAAACTTTCGAGCGTCGAAGGCGTGCTTTCGACTTCCACCCATTTCATGCTGCGCTGCTACAAGGAGCAGGGCTTCCTACTCAGCGGTGACGACGCGCAGACCACGCGGCTCAACGTGGCGCCGTAACCCGGAAGGACGATTCCCATGAGCACCGACCCAAAACGTTGGGTGGCGGGACATGTGTCCACGCTGCCCAAGAGTGGTATCCGCGATTTCTTCGAACTGGTCGCGAAAATGAAGGGCCAGGACGTGATTTCGCTCGGCGTGGGCGAACCTGATTTCGTCACGCCCTGGCACGTGCGCGAGGCGGCCATCTACGCGCTCGAGCGCGGCAAGACCTACTACACCTCGAATCTCGGCTTGCCGGAGTTGCGCAAGGCAATCTCGACCTACGTCGAGGATCACTTTGGGGTCAGCTACCGCTACGACGATCAGATCATCGTGACGGTGGGCGTGAGCGAGGCGCTGGATCTGGCGTTCCGCGCCTTCTGCAATCCCGGCGACAAGGTGATGTTTCACCAGCCGTGTTACGTCAGCTATGCGCCGAGCGTCACCCTGGTGCATGGCGTGGGCATCGCGGTGCCCACGTTTGCCAAGGACAACTTTGCCCTGACGGCCGAGGCGCTGCAGGCCGCCTGGCAACCGGGCGCGAAGATTCTCGTGCTCAACCTGCCGTGTAATCCGACCGGCGGCACCTGCACGCGCGAGCAGCTCGAAAAGATCGCCGCGTTTTGCCGGGAGAAAGACCTGTTGGTGCTGAGCGATGAAATTTATTCGGAGCTCACCTTCGAGGGAACGCACACGAGCATTGCCAGCCTACCGGGGATGGCCGAGCGGACGATTTTCCTGCACGGCTTTTCCAAGGCCTTTGCCATGACGGGCTGGCG
>CANJNJ010000127.1 GCA_947474995.1 Opitutaceae bacterium
CGGACCGGCACCGACACCGTCGCGAGCAGGCGGCCGGTGCGTGGCTCCCACCGGGTCACTTTCGAACCACCCCAATGGCCGATCCACAGGCAGCCTTCTGCGTCCATGCAGCAACCATCGGGCAGCCCGTTGCCCTCTTCGATCGGGATCGCGACCCGCGATGGGCCAATCACGCCTTCCTCCAGGTCAAAGGCGAACGACTGCACGACGCCCGTGGGCGAATCGATATAGTAGAGGGTCTTCGCATCGGGCGACCAGGCGAGCCCGTTCGAGATGCTCACCCGCTCCTGCATCACCGTCGCGGAGCGATCGCCCGCGAACCGATACAGCCGCGATTGCCCGCGCCGGAAATCGAGGGCCGTGGTTCCGGCCCAGAAGCGGCCGCGCGGATCCACCTTGCCGTCGTTAAACCGGAACTCCTTCGCATCGTGCAAAGGCGCCGACGCGAATGGGGTCGGGTGCCCGGTTTCCGGATCGACGAGATGAATCCCGTCGTGGAGCGCCGCCAGCAGACCGCCGCGCTCGGTCGCAACCACGGCTCCGATCATCTGGGCACAATCCAAAGTGCGCGGCGTTTCGCCCGTCAGTTTCGCCTCAAAGAACTTTTGGCCCGTAATATCCACCCACCACAGCGACTGCCGCTGCGGGTGCCACAGCGGGCCCTCGCCCAGCCGCGCCGGCACCCGACTGAAGATATCGACGCTGGGAATTTTAGTCATGATACGAGGAACTCGACGCAGGTTTTGGGCTGGCCTGAATATTTCCTACCGGAGCCTAGCCGCAACCAAGCGAGAGGAAATTTCTGGCCACAGATTTCACCAATGGGCACAGATGTCGGAGGCATTGTATCGGTGTTTATCTGTGTAATTTGTGGCTAGCCGGATTGAAGGCTTGCTCGACCGGGATAGAATAAGATCTTCGCGCGCCCCGACGATTCGGACTGACAGCGGAAAACTCAAAGGCGTGAAATATCCGGGCTAGGCCGGCTCCTGGGCGACCGGGTTGGTCAGCCGGCCGATCTTTTCGACCTCGATGGTAACTTCATCGCCGGCCTTCAGCCACCGCGGTGTCGGCTTAGCGGCCATGCCCACGCCGTGCGGCGTACCGGTGAGAATCAACGTTCCCGCCGGCAGCGTCGTGCTGGCGCTCAAGAACTCAATCAACCTCGGCACATCGAAGATCATATCGGCTGTCGTCCAGTCCTGCACCGTCTGGCCGTTGAGGTGGGTCGCAATCTTTAGGGCGTTGGGATTCGGGATTTCGTCCGTCGTCACCAGCCGCGGGCCGATCGGGCAGAAGGTGTCGAACGTCTTGCCGCGAACCCACTGGCCGCCGCAGAACCGAATCTGCCAGTCGCGGGCCGAGACATCGTTGGCGCAGGTGTAACCGAGCACGTACTTCAGCGCATCCGCCTTCTTGACGTTCTTGCAGGTGCGGCCGATGACGACGGCGAGTTCGCACTCGTAGTCCACCTCATTGCTCACGAGCTGCGACGGCAGATAAATCGGATCACCGGGATTCTGCACGCTGCTGACGCCCTTCATGAACAACACGGGGTTATCCGGGATCTTCATGTTCGATTCATTGGCGTGGTGCCGGTAGTTCAAACCGATGCCAAGGATCTGGCTCGGCACAAATGGCGCGAGCAACTTGGACACCGTGGCCTTTTCGGCGGTCACCTTATGGGTGCCGAAGATATCGCCTTCGATGCGAAGCACGGAGCCGTCAGCCTGCTCAGCGCCATAGTTAATCTGCCCGGCGGGATTACTGTAACGAACGATTTTCATGGGTAAATTATTCAGTAAATATCGAAAAAACACTATCTGTCATTCTGCGCGAAGCGAAGAATCACAGAAACTAGACATGGCCTTTAGCTTGATCTCAGGATTTCGCCACAGCGACGCAGTCGATCTCATAATGCAAGGCCGGAGACAGACAGTTGGTGATGGTGGTGCGCGCCGGATACGGCGGCGAGAAATACTCGCGATAAAGCTCGTTGAAACGAGGCACGTTCGCCGCGTCGCGGACGTAGTTGCGCGTCTGGACGACGTGCTTCAGGTCGCTGCCGGCGGTCTCCAGTATCTTCCGCATATTTTCCATCGAGCGACGGAATTCTCCCTCAAACGTGTCGGGGACGAGCTGGCCAGTCACGTCGACGGAGGCCTGGCCGGAAACAAAAATCAAGTCACCCACCCGCACCGCCGGGCTGAAGGGCAAATGCGATACCGGGGTGTCGCTGACAACGGGATAGGTGACCTGGGCACTCACGCAAATTTGAATTCCGGAGTGGCGATCGCATCAAGCGGATAGATGGGCCGCCGCAGGTTCTTCCACGGCAGCGACGCCAAATCGCTCGTGCACGGTCCGGGCGTGTCAACGTAGTAAGTCGCCGCCGTAATGGGATCGTAGCCGCGACGATGAGCCACGGCCGCTTTCACGCCGATGACGGCGAAATCCTTCGGCTCAATCCCCTGGCTGCGCAACTGGCCCAGGTCGAACGGCGCCGTCTTGCGGCTCGTCAGCAGGATCGTGACGCCACCTGTGCGCACGACGGCGCAGGGGCCCATTTTAATGTTCACGCCGTTCATCGACGCAAGGTGGCTCTGCTTGTCCTCGAGGACAAAGTTGCCGTCGCTGCGCGAGACGAACGTCGCCTCGATTTCCACCGGACCGGCATCCAGTTTTGAGTCGCGTCCACCGATCGCGATCGCGCGCTTCGCGCCGACGGCGAGGCCTTGCAGCGCCGTGACGGCGAGCGAATCGTTGATAATCACGAGCGAACGCTCCACGCGGTGCTTCAATAAGGCGCGTAGGATGCCGGTGCCGTCTCCCGGAGCGCCGCCGCCAATATTGTCGGACGGCTCCACCAGCAACGTCGGCCCGTTCACAGGCGCAGCGTTCTTCAGACCGGCGACAACTTCGTCGACGCCCGGATAAGCGATGGTTCCGCGCTCGCGGAGTGACCACGCCAATTGGGCCCCCGCTTGGAGATAAGCATGCGCGGCGGCGTCCGGTGCGGTGGTAATGAGGCTCAACGAACAGCCCGTGTCCGGCGTGTCGGCAAACGAGTAGCCGGCCGCGATATTGCAGGCCCAGACCTCGGGATGCAGCGCCTCCGTTTTTTGCGCAAACAACTCGAGCGAAAGCATCGGGTCGGCATGCGTGCCCGTGCCGGGAGGGGCCCACATCAAGGGCGGGCGGCACCAGACCATCCGCGGCACGCGCTTTTCGCGCAGGCACCGACTCAACAGCAGCGCGCCGCGCACGGCCGCCTGCTTGGCGTCCGTATGCGGATTCTCGCGATACATCGCCAGCCCATTGGCCTGGGCGCACATTTTCGCGCTCACGTTGGCGTGAAGATCGAGCACGCCAAAGAGCGGAAGCTTCGCCGCCCCGGGCAACGCGCGGATGCGCGCGAGCAGTTCGCCCTCGGGATCCGCGATCGTCTGCGTCGCCATGGCCCCGTGCAGCACAAGATAGATCCCATCGACCCCCTGGGCGAGGGCGGGTCGCGCCCGCCGTTCGAACTCGGTCCAGTAGCGTTCGAACATGTCGTCCGCCACCATGCCGCTGGGTGTCGCGCGCGCATCGATCGTCGGAATCACTTCCCAGTCCTCGCGCTTGGCGACCTCGAGAAAGCCATCGGTCGGGGAAGCGTCGCCCAATTTGCCCAGGATCGCCTGGTCAAACATGACTTCGAAATCCTCCCAGCGAGTCAGCTCGTCGAGAAAGGTGTGGGTCTCGTGAAAGAGACCCGCGAATAAAATGCGGGGCTTCATCAGGGTTTTAGTTGGCGGGCTCAGGCCGGCGCGGTCCAGGTGGCCGCGTGACGACGGAATGCCACCGCGGCGCGCTTGAGCGCCTCATCGATGTCGCCGTCGCCGTGGGCGAGGCTGATCGACCACAAACCGCGCTCGATCGCGCGGACCCCTTCCTCCAGCAAACACCGGCGCAAATGAGCCCAGCGCGGCGCGTCGTGGCGCCGCACGTAGTCGCGATAATCGTTGATCGGACCCTCGGCGGCGCCCGGCTTGAGGATGACGGTGTGGAAAATCAATCCCGGACCCTGCGGACGCAGGGGCACCTTGTGTTCGGCGGCGAGCGCCGACAGGCCGGCCATCAATTTCCGACCGAGCTTTTGCGTTCCCGCCGGATAGTCGGCGCCTTGCGCGCCGATCTGATCGAGGCTCCATTTGCTCGCCGCAAGGCAAAGCGGATTGCCGTTCAAGGTGCCGGCGTGGATGACCTCGCCGGAAATAATTTTGGCCATCGCCGCCTTGGTGCCCGCCAGCGCGGCGAACGGCGTGCCACCGCCGACCGCCTTGCCAAGGATCGTGAGGTCGGGCTTGTAGCCGTAGTAACCCTGCGCACAGGAGCCGCCGAACCGGAAACCCGTGATGGTCTCGTCGGAAATCATCAACATCCCGTCGCGGTCGCAAAGCTCGCGAATCGCACTCATCAGGCCGGGCGCGGGTTCGATAACGCAGGTGTTGCAGAGCACCGGCTCGAAAATGATCGCCGCGATTTGACCGCGGAATTCATCGACCCGGCGGCGCAAGTGCGCGACGTCGTTCCAGCGGGCGACCACGAACTGGTCGAGCACCTCGGGAATCACACCCTTGCTCGGATGCAAACGCGCCGGATTCTCGTCCGGGCCCCAGCGATCGAGGGGATTGGCGAAACCCACCAGGCCCTCGTCCGCCCAACCGTGGTAGTGGCCTTCAAACTTCAGGATCAACTTCCGTCCCGTGTGAGCGCGGGCGAGCCGGAAAGCCGTCAGCACCACCTCCGTAGCCGAATTGCTGTAGCGAATAAGCTCGGCCGACGGGACGAGCTTTTGGATGCGCTCGGCCACCTCGATTTCGAGTTCGCACTGCGCCGCCCAATGCGTGCCGAGTCGCGCCTGCGCCGCAATCGCGTCGGCCATGCCCGCGGGCGCGTGACCGTAAAGCAGCGCACCCTGGCCCAGCTGGAAATCGAGATAGTGATTGCCATCGACGTCCCAGAGGTTGGGGCCGCTGCCGCGAGTGAAATAAAGGGGCACCGGAGCTTCCATCTTGCGGATGCCGCTGTTGACGCCGGCCGCGATGCTGCGTTGGGCGCGTTGAAAAAGCTCCTGGGAGCGGGCGAATGTGTAGGGCATGGGAAAATCGGGCTGTACGGTGTCTGGGCACTCAATCGGCCAAAGAATCGCGGGCTGGTTGGGGACGCGGCGCCCTCGCCGCGTGACGATGGGAATAACACCGCGACGAGGGCGTCGCGGCTCCAATAGTGGTAAACAAAACATTCATGAGATCCACTACGCGCTTGCCGCCGCGAGCGGGCGGCGCTCCAGCATCGCCGTGATCAGGGCCGTGCGTTGGCGCACGGGGAAGCGGTGCACGGGGACTGACACGCTGACCGCGGCCAGCGGTTCACCCAGGGCCATCAGTGGCACCGCAATGCAGGCGACGCCCACGACGGTCTCCTCTTCTTCGAGGGCGTATCCGCGCGCACGGGTGGCGGCCAGTTCCTTCACCAGTTGGCTTCGAAGCGCCTTGCGCTGCCGGGCGGGAGCCGTACCGCAGGCCCGCGCCACGAGGCGGGCCTGCGGCTCTTCCGGCAGGTGCGCGACAATCGCGCGACCGAGCGCCGTGGTATGAAAAAGATCACGCGCGCCCGGCCGGACGATCCAGCGCAACGCCTGCGTGGTCTCGATCACGTGCCCGTAGCGGATGTAGATGTTTTCGAGAAAGCCGAGATTCACCGTCTCGTTGAACGCCGCGTGCAACCGCTCCATCAGCGGCAGCACTTTGTTGCGCACCGCCTCGTCGCGGCCGTATTCCCGCAGCGAGGCGAGCCGCGCCGAAAGTTCATACGCCCCACCCCGCCCAGCCTGCGTCACATAGCCCAAATCGCGCAGGCTTTTCAAAACGCGAAAGGCCGTCGGCTTCGGCAACCGGCATTCGCCCACCAACTCCGCGAGCGTCAGCGCCCCGCCTTTGCGGGCGAGAACCTCGAGGATAGAGAAGGATTTTTCGAGAACCGCGATGCTCATGGTTTTTACCTTGCCACGTCGTTTCACACTGCGAAACGTTCGTCTCGTCAAACAAAATGACGCCCCTGCTTATCGATTGCCACAACCACCTCGGCGCCGACTTGTTTTTCTACCTCAACGGATTTTATCCGTACGCGCAGGATTTGCCCGCGCTGGTGACCGAGGGTCGGCACCAAGGGGTGGACCGCTGGATTGTCTTCCCGATGGTCGCCAACCTGACCTTCGATCTTCAGGCGATGCGGTCGGAGAAACTGGAGCCGGGCGGCCTCGAGCGCATCCCGTATGCCTTCGAGAATGAGCGCATGCTGCGGGAAATCTACGTGCTGTTTCCCGACCTCGGAAAATTCACGCTGCCCGTCGTCATTCTCGATCCGTTGCGCGAAACCGCGGCCCAGGTGGCCAAATTGCGCGAACTGAAGGCCCGCTTCCCCTTCTACGCGCTCAAGATTCAGGCGACGATGATCCAGTCAGACGTCGGCGCGCTGTTGAAGGCGGGGCGATGTTTTCTGGATTTCGCCGAGGAGTTCGACCTGCCGTTCATCATCCATTCCAGCGTCGCGCCGGCCGACGTGTGGTCGCAGGCCACCACCATTCTCCGCGTCGCCGAAGCGACGCCGAACGTCCGCTTTTGCCTCGCCCACTCGTGTCGCTTCGACCAGCCGTGCCTCGACCGCGTGGCCGAGTTGCCCAACACGTGGTTCGATTGCTCCGCGCATCGGATTCACTGCCAGGGCGTCGTCGATGGGCTGTCCTACGTGGCGCCGGCCGAGCGCCGCTTTCCCGCCGACTATCGCGACCCGACCGCCGTCCTTCGCGCCCTCGCCGAGGCGTACCCCGACAAATTGATGTGGGGCTCCGACACTCCCTTCCAAAGCTACGTCGCGAGTCTGGGCACCGAAATTCTCTCCTTGCGGAGCACGTATCAGGAAGAAGTCGACTGCGTGCGCGCTCTGCCCGAAAAACTCCGCGCCAAGGTCACCCACCACAATACCCTCGCCTGGCTTAAGCTGAAAGATGAACGCATTCTCACTCGCGTCTAGCGCCGCCCTCGTCACCGGTTCCTCCAAGGGGATCGGCCTTGCGATTGCCCAGGGCCTTCACGCCGCCGGCGCCCAGGTCGTGTTCCATGGCAACACGTCGCGCCCCGCGGACATTCCCCCGGACTGCGGTTACGTCGCCGGGAACCTGTTGGCCGCCGAAACTCCCGCGAAGCTCATCGCCGACGCGTTCCAGGCCAAACCCCAGCTCGATCTCCTGGTGTGCAACGCCGGGAGTTTTTTCGATCGCGACTTCCTCCAGATGGAAATCGCCGAGTGGGACAAGACGATGAACCTGAACGTGCGCGCCGCCTATTTCATCGTGCAGGCCTTCGCCCGTGAACTCGTCGCCCGCAAACAGCCGGGGGCGGTCGTGATTGTTTCCTCGACCAATGGCTTTCAGTCCGAGGACGAGTCCACCGCCTACGACACGTCCAAGGGCGCGCTCGTCATGATGACGCGCACCCTCGCGCAGGCGCTGGCCCCGCACCGCATTCGCGTCAATGGCATGGCGCCAGGACTCATCCGCACTCCCCTCACCGCGCCGTGGCTCGACACCCAGCACGAGAAACGCCGCCATTACGAAAAGAAGATTCTCCAGGGCCGCATCGGCGAACCCGAGGACTGCGCGGGCGCGACCGTGTTTCTTTTGTCGCCAGCCGCAGCCTACATCACAGGCCAGATAATCGTGGTCGACGGCGGCCTGACCACCGGACAGATCGGTAAACTTTGAGCTCCCCACTCTCACCCCTCGACGCCCTTCCGACCCCGGCGATCCTCGTCGATCGCGCCCGGCTGACGGCCAACATCAACTCCATGCAAGCCGCCGCGGACGCCGCCGGCATCGAACTGCGCCCGCACATCAAGACGCACAAGATGGTCGGCATCGCCCGGCAGCAACTCGCCGCCGGCGCGGCGGGCCTGACCTGCGCCAAACTGAGCGAGGCCGAGGCCATGCTGCCGTCGGGAGTGCGCAGCATGTTTGTCGCGCATTCACTGGTGTCACCGTTGGCGGCGCCCCGCCTCGCGGCGCTCGCCGAGCGGCTCGATGATCTGCGGATCGCCGTGACAAGCGAGGCGCACCTTGAGGCGCTCGCCCGGCTGGCCTCCCTTACCGGGAAAAAGCTTTCCGTGATGATGGCGCTCGACACCGGCCTCGCCCGCGAGGGCGCCCGCGATGCCGCGTCGGCCGGCCGCATTGCCGCCCAGGTCGCGCGCAGTCCCCATCTGGCCTTGCGCGGATTCTACACGCACGAGGGTCAATACTATGGGGTGCCGCCCGCCGAGCGCGCCGCCAAGCTGGTGGAAACTATCGGCCGCCTCTCGGACCTCCGTGACTCAATCGACCCGGCCCTGCCCATCTGGCCGGGCAGCAGTTCCACCGCCAAGGCCATTCTCGCGATGGGCACCCGCCTCGTGCAGGCGGTGCGACCCGGCACGTATGTGTTTGGCGACCTTTCCCTGTGCCGCACGACCGCCGTGATGCGCGACGATGAAGTCGCGCTCCACGTGCTCGCCACCGTCGTCGACAAACCCGAACCCGGCCTCGTCTTGATCGACGCCGGCTCGAAAGTATTCTCGTCGGACCGCACGCCGGACACCATTTTTGGCCGGGCGGCCGATGGCCGCGATGTCGCCGTGGTCCGCGTCAACGAAGAGCACGGTTACGTGCGCGGGGCCGACGTGGACGCGTTGAAGATCGGCGAGCGGATCGCTTTTATTCCGGCGCACGTTTGCGTCGTGCTCAACCTGACCGACGAAGTCACGGTCGTTGACCGCGGTGCGGTCGTCGACACCTGGCGCGTCGATGCCCGCGGTTGCGTGCGCTAAAGCCGATGTCCACCAACCTCCGACTTCCGGCGCGCGCCTGGCTGGTGGTCGCCCTCCTGTTCTTCGTCGGCCTGCTGAATTACCTCGATCGGGTGATGCTGATCACGATGCGCCTGTCCATCAAGGACGCCATCCCGATGACCGACGCCCAATTCGGTTTGCTCACCACGGTCTTCCTTTTCGTATACGCCGTCCTTTGCCCCATCGGCGGTTTCATCGCCGACCGGTTCAGTTGCAGTCGCGTCATCGTTTTTTCGCTCTTCATCTGGTCGGCGATCACGTGGCTGACCGCGGCGGCCACGTCCTTCCATGAATTGCTGTTCTACCGCGCGCTGATGGGCATCAGCGAGGCCTGCTACCTGCCGGCAGCCGCCTCGCTCATCGCCAATTACCATCGCAACACCACCCGCGGGCTGGCCAACGGCATTCATCTGGCGGGCGTCATGGTGGGCTCCGGACTCGGGGGACTGGGCGGATGGCTGGCCGAACAGTACAGTTGGACCTTTGCCTTCAAGTTTTTCGGCGTCGCCGGAATCATGTATTCCTTCGTACTGGTCGCGTTTCTCCGTGACCGCCCCGCCGATCTGGAGCCCCCGCGCGCCGTCGATGCGCCGCCGGCGGAACCGGCGCCCACCCTCAAAATCGGCGAGGCGTTGCGCAGTCTTTTCAGCCGGGGACATTTCATTGTCGCCCTCTTCTTCTGGGGCCTCTTGGGCATCACCAGTTGGGCCTTTGCCGGCTGGATGCCCACTTTCCTGAACGAGCATTTCAATCTCCCCCAAGGCAAGTCCGGGCTCATCGCCACGATCTCGATCTACAGCGGTAGTCTCGTGGGCATGGTGGTGAGCGGCGCCTGGGCCGACCGCTGGAGCCGCAGCTACGCCGAGGGCCGCGCCTGGGTCGGAATCATCGGGCTTTGCATCTGCGTGCCCTGTGTCGTGCTCGTGGGCAATTCGACCGGGCTGTGGCTCACGATTGCCGGGCTCGTGGTCTACGGCCTCTCACGGGCGTTTCCCGACGCCAACATGATGCCACTGCTTTTTCAAATCACCGACCCGCGTTATCGGGCCACCGGTTATGGCCTCCTGAACGCCTTTGGCACGATTTCCGGTGGTATCACCATTTACGTCGGCGGCGCCCTGCGCGACGCCCACGTGGACATCACCAAGGTTTTTTACAGCGGGGCCGGTGGCATGATTGTGTGCGGCGTGCTCCTGTGGATTATCCGCCCGCGAGTGACCGCGACCTCCTGAGTTCGGGTTATGCGTTACGTCCGGCAACTCGCCCCGCAGGACCAAGCCCTGGCGGCCAGCCTCGTCGGATTTGTCCCCGGGGAAATCTACGACATCCACACGCATCCGCACCATCCGGATCATTTCGCCCCTGGCACCTGGAAAATGCTGGAGGGAATGGGTCCGCAAGGCTGCGAGGAACACCGCCTGGCGCTGCAGCGGATCATGCCGGCGAAGATCATTCACGGCCTTTATTTCGGCCTGCCGCACCAGAGCGCCGACCGCCCGGCGATCAATACGTGGGTCGAGTCCGAAGTCCGGCAGCACGGCACGCGGCTCAGTCGCGCCCTGCTGCTCGCCTCTCCCGCCGACGATCCGGCGCAGGTCGCCGCAGCACTGCGCAGCGGTAAATTCTGCGGCCTGAAGGTCTATCACGTTTACTCCCGGCGAACGGACACCATGAACGCCACGATCGAGGAATTTGCCCCGGACTGGATGTGGGAACTGCTCCACGAAGTGCGCGGCGTGATGCTGCTTCACCTCGTGCGGGATGGCGCGATGGAAGATGCGTCCAACCAGCGCTCGCTCCGTCGGCTGTGCCGCGCTTATCCAAACGCGCAACTCATCCTGGCCCACATCGCCCGCAGCTTCAATTACCGCAACGCGCGCCATGGACTGCGCTGGGTGGCTGACCTCGACAATGCCGTCGTGGACACGTCGGCCATCTGCGAGTCCGAGGCGTTTCGCGCGGCCCTCAAGATTCTCGGCCCGCGCCGCGTGCTCTGGGGTTCCGACTTCGCCGTCAGCGAAATTCGCGGCCGCTGCGTCGCGACGGGTGATTCTTTTTTTTGGCTCCATCCCGAAGTACTGAGACCCGATTACGCGGCGCCGACCGCCACGCGCATGACTCTCGTCGGCCTCGAATCCCTGCTGTGCCTGCGCGAAGCGTGTGAGGACAGCGGCCTAACCGCCGGCGACATCGAGGATATTTTCCGCCATAACGCCCTGCGCTTGCTGGCACCGCACCTCCCAAAGGTGGCGGCCCCTTCACCCCAGAGCAGCGCCCCATAGCGGGCCAGTTCACGCATGAATGCCATTCGCGCCACCCCGGCAACCCATCGTGCGACGACTCCGCTTCGCCTCGTCGCAAACTGGCCACAGCTGCCGCCAGGGATCCGGCTCGAACGCGTCACGGGCGTGGCGGTGGATTCACGGGGTCTGGTCTACGTGGCGCATCGGGGCGAAAATCCCCTGCTCTGTTTCCAGTCCGACGGTCGCTTTCTGCACGAGGTCGGCGCCGAGGTACACCGCAAGAGCGTCGCGGAAAATCTCATGGGACCCGTCCCCATCCCGATGGAAACGCGCCATTGGCTGCACGGCCTGCATGTCGATCCGTGGGACAATGTCTGGGTGACCGATGTCGGCCGCCACCTCGTGTTCAAGTTCGATCCCTCGGGCCGGTTGGTCACGACGATGGGCGAGGATGGCCGGCACGGTTGCACCGACCGATTATTCCACCAGCCGACCCATGCCTGCGTGGTGCCGTCGGGCGACATTTTCGTCGCGGACGGCTATGGCAATTCGCGGGTGATCAAATTCAACGCGCGCGGAGAACAGCTCCTCGAATGGGGCCGGCGCGGCATTGCACCGGGTGAATTTCACACCCCGCACGTGATCACCTGCGGGCGCGACGGGTTGCTCTACGTCGGCGACCGCGAGAACGACCGCGTGCAGGTGTTCGATCAAATGGGCCGGCTGCAGACCGAATGGCCGGGATTGCATTCAGTCGACGGCCTCCACGCCGCGGCCGACGGAAAAGTTTACGGAGCCGCCGGGCTCGACAACGCCATCATCGAATACGACCGGCACGGCCGCCCCGCCCAGGTCTGGGCCGAGCCGGGCGTCTTCCAATATCCGCACGGCATCGCCGTGGATCCCGCCGGTAATATTTATACCGCGGAGATATCCGGAAACCGGGTGCTGCAACTGCGCCGCGATTCGGTCTGACGAACCGCGCCCCCTAGGAGGTTGATCCAATCACTCATCGAACGTTCCGTGGCCGCGCACGAAGTGCCCGGCCCACCCGGTACGATCAACCCTACCGGTTGGGCCGTGCGCTCCTCCGCGCGGCCGTGAAGCGCAACGTCAAGCCCAACTCCCCATCCCGGTCGGCTCAACAACCTCTAACCCCATTTGCCCAGCAGATCCACTCTATGAAACACGATTACCGCACGCCGTATTCCCAGCTCCTGTTCGCAGCCGCTTTCGTCGCGAGCGTAATACTTACCTCCCGTCCCTGTTTGGCGCACACTGCCGCACCGCCGGCGACCAAGCTGATCGAATTGGGCTCGCGCCTCGAGCTCTTCGTCGACGACGCCCTCATCGACCACCTGACCGGCGCCCAACTCAAGCTGCACTCCCCCACCCGGGCCGAGAAAGTGCTGGAGTTCGACAAGCCCTGGGAGGGCTCGACCTGCGGCTTTTTCACCGTCCTCGAGGACAACGGACTCTTCCGCCTCTACTACCGCGGCAGCGCCACCAATCCCCTGGGCAACGATCGGCACACGGACCAGAATCCCCTGACCGTATGTTATGCGGAAAGCCGGGACGGCGTGCATTGGATCCGGCCCAACCTAGGGCTCGTCGAGTTTCGCGGTTCCAAGGAAAATAACATCATGTGGATGGGCCAGGAGGCCCTCGCCTTCGCACCTTTCCTCGACAAGAATCCCGCCACGCCGCCAGCCGAGCGCTACAAGGCGACCGCGGCCGGAATCATTCCGGGCCGGAAACAATACGCGCTCATCGGGTTCACGTCGCCGGACGGCCTCCGGTGGACGAAGCTGGCGGATCGGTCGATCATCCCGGACGACACGTCCAATGCCTTCGACTCCCAGAACGTCGCCTTCTGGGACACGAACCGCGAGAAATACGTCGCCTTCTACCGGGCGCAGAAAGCCGGCACCCGTTGGACGAAATTCGCCGAGTCCAAGGACTTTGCCAGCTGGCCGGCGGAGTCGATGGCCTGGTTCGACTATGGCGACGTTCCCATGGAGCAACTCTACACGAACGCCGCGACTCCCTACAAACGGGCCTTACACATCTATATTGGATTTCCCAATCGCTACCAGCCGCATCGCAGCCTGCCCAACCAGGGGAGGAACGCCGGCATCAATGATGCGGTGTTCATGTCGAGCCGCGACGGCCAGCACTGGGATCGCCGTTTTCTGGAGTCGTTCCTGCGCCCCGGCCGCGACGAACTCAACTGGACCGACCGCAACAACTACATCGCCGCGGGCTTGATCCAGACCGCCCCGGACGAACTGTCCCTCTACTTCAGCCAGAATTATCGCCACGACACCGCCCACTTGCGCCGTGGCGTCCTGCGACTGGACGGCATGGTCTCGGTCAATGCGGGTTACCATGGCGGCGAGTTCGTGACCAAGCCCTTCACCTACCAGGGCGACAGCTTGGTGCTGAATTTCGAAACCTCTGCGGCTGGATCCATCCGCCTCGAACTTCAGGACGAACGCGGCCGTCCCATCTCGGGCTACGAACTCGAAAATTTTCCGCCGCTCTGGGGAGACAAGATCGAACACACGGTCGCGTGGACGGCCAATCCGCAGTGGGGCACCAGTCTCAAGAAGCTCGAAGGCCTCCCCATTCGCCTGCGCGTCGTGCTGCGGGACGCGGATCTCTACTCGATGCAGTTTCGCCCGACACCACCGGCCCCCAAGCCCTAGATGCCCCAGCGTGGCGGCTGGTTGCGGCCGACGGCACCGTGACCCCGCGACGCCAACCAGTCGACCAGCCCAGACCCAATCCCGATGCGCGCGCTCGATATCATCGTGGTCGTCGCGTACCTAGCGGGCGTGATTGCGGCCGGGCTTGCTAGTCGCGGGCGGCAGGGGGACGTCGATGACTACTTCACCGCCAAGGGCGGCTTTTCGGGGCGGCTCGGGGTCGTGCTCGTTGGCCTGAGCATCGCCTCCACGCTTTTCAGCGGGATCAGTTTTGTCGTCTACACGAGCACCGCGTATGGCAACGGGGCGCGGATTATTCTGGGCGTTGCCGGCATTCCGATCGCGTGGGCCGTTCTCCGCTACTGGTTTCTTTCCCGCTATCTCGCGCATGCGGGCACCCATCCCTACGACATCGTCGAGGCGCGCTTCGGCTCCGGCGTCCGGCTCTGCGTGTCGGCGATGTTTGTGCTGCTGCGACTCGGCTGGATGGGCGTGATGCTCTCGGCGCCCACACTCGTCGTACTCGGGGCCGGCCGGCTCGGACCGGAGTGGTTCTGGCCGGTCGTGCTGGCCGTCGGTCTCAGCAGCACCCTTTACACCGCGATCGGCGGAATCCGCGGCGTGATCGTGACCGACGCGATCCAGTTCGTCGTGATGGCCGGGGGCATCCTGCTCATCATCGGACTCGTCCTGACCAAACTCGCTCTGCCGGTCGCAGCCATCGCCGCCGAACTGCACGAGCAAGGTCGGCTGCACGTGTTCGATTTCTCGCTGAGCCTCACGCAGCCGCTGACGTTTTGGTCGGTCCTGATTGGACTGAGCGTGAGCTCGCTCGGGCAATACATGGGCGACCTCATGGTCCTGCAGCGGTATCTCGCCGCCGGGTCGCCCAGCGCCGCGGCGAGGTCCTTCGCGATTAACATGTGGGGCGTAATCGGGGTCATCGTCTTGCTCGTGCTGACGGGCCTGCTGCTGTGGATTTGGTACCAGCACCACCCGGATCCCGGCCTACCAAGCAAGGTGGACCAGATTCTGCCCTACTTCATCGCGCGCGAGTTGCCGGCGGGGGTTTCGGGATTGCTGATCGCGTCCCTCCTGGCCGCGACCATGAGCAGCATGACGAGCGGCATCATCGCGCTCGCGGGCACGGTGACCAACGACTGGGTGGCCCGCTTCGGCCGCCCGAGAACCCAGGCCGAACTTTTTAATTTCGGCCGGCGCGCGAGTTTCGCGATCGGCATCGCGGCCACCCTGGCGGCGGGCTTCACGGGCCAACTGGGCACGCTGTTTCAGATGTCCCAGGTCGTGATGGGCGCCTTTCAGGGGCCGATGCTGGCGTGCATGGTTTTTGTGGTCGGCCCCTGGCGAGTCCGACCCGCGGCGGTGCTGACCGGCATGGCCCTCGGCACCCTGGGCGGCTGGGTGCTGACCGCGACGCCCCTCTCCTCCCTCTGGACGGCACCCGTGACCGCCGGCATCGCGTTGGCCGTGCCGTTGCTCGCCCGTGCGATAGAGGGTAACCAAAAACCATGACACCGGGTGCTCGGTGCGCCCCCCCGCCCGAAACCAATAAGGGACAGGTCAATTTGGCCGACCACCTCGCGCAACTAACCTGTCCCTTTTAGCGACCCTGAAACTGCGCCGCGATTTGGTCTGACGAACCGCGCCACCGAGGAGGTTGATCCAATCACTCATCGAACGTTCCGCGGCCGCGCACGGAGTGCCCGGCGGACCCGGTACGATCAACCGTACC
>CANJNJ010000128.1 GCA_947474995.1 Opitutaceae bacterium
ATTCCCGCGCGGTCAATTGCGTCGCCGCGGCATCGAAGGTCACCACTTGAAAGGAGAGCCGGCGTTCGTCCTTGCCAGAGTCCTGCCCTTTGATCGGCGAATCGGCGCGAAAGACATTGAGGGCGATGTCGTCGTCGGGACCACGCCACGTGTAGAATTCATTCCAGTTCGAATTGCCGTGAAAATACCCGACAATATTGCGATGGCTTTTCAAAAACGCCACCAAGGCGCGTTGCTCGATCGTCGTCGCCACCGCAATCGTGTCGCCGTCGGCACAAATATCGGCCACGACGTTTTCAAATTTATCGTGGCTGTTGATGTCATGGCCGCCGTTTGGATTGGTGAGGTGCTTCGTCTCGATATTCGGCTGGTCGTGGCAAAACAGCAGCACGGGGGTCGCGGCGGGGACGCGCGCGAGATCCTGCTCGAGCCAGGCGCGCGCCAAGCGGTCGGGCCACATCGTGATGAACACGCCATGAACTCCACCGAAATCAGCGGAGAAAAAGATTTTGTCCGTCGCGTAGCGGTAGGTGTCTTTGGTGCGTGGCACCGCCGGTTTCATCATCCGATTGAAGATCTCCGCCATCGAGGTCGCGTCCGTAACCGGGAGCATCGTGCTGGGTGAACCTATGGCGTCGGAGACGTCGTGGTTGCCCGGCACGAGCAGCAACGGCGTGGGTCGGCCACCGTCATTCGTCAGCGCCAGTCGTTGCAAAAACCCCGCTTCAAACTGACTCCACGAGACGGAAGCGCTTTGAATGTGAATCGGGTAGAGTTCCTGGCGGTTGGCGATGTCGCCCGTCACAATCACAAACGCAATCGGACCCACGACCTCTCCCGACCGCAGCCCGCTGTCAGCGGGCAAACGTGCGCCCGGCAGGGCGTTGATCTGCGCCACCATCGCCGCGTTGACGATCCGGGACTCGACGTTGGCGGCGCCCCGGAAATTACCCCGGTTGATACCGTAGTGAACGTCCGAAGTGAACACAAAGGTCACCGGCGCGCCCGCGAGCATCCCGACGGCCAGCGCCCAGAGGCCAAACCATCGCCACCACCGGTCAACCTGCCGGCAATCAAAAAGTCTGTTTTTCACGGGGCCAGCGTCGCTCCCTCCGCGCCGCAGACGAGCGTAATCGATGTGAAAAACTCAAGACGGGGCGCCCCCGCCTTCACACCCGCGGATTGCGCTGCAGCACATGGATCCTCGACTCGTGAGTGAATTCGGTTTCACCCGTGGGAAAAAAGCGCGCCAACTCCGCGCGCAACCAGGCGCGGGCCACCGCCACCGGTTCCCGACCGCCATCGACCACCCGGGCGACACTGCTGTGCGTCATCAGATTCTCCACGTAGTTATCCAGCGTATGGCGCTGGGTATGAAAAATGGTTTCGGCCTTCAGTTCGTGGAAACCAAACGCCGCGGCGCGTTCGGCCGTCAGCGGCTCGTTGTTTCGTGCGACCTTGGGATAGCGGGCCTTCAAGACGTCCCGGCGCCAGTGGTCGAAATCCGGATGGCCCACCGGGCGGCCGGTGGATCCCGCCTTGTAGAGCACCAGCCAGCCCGGGGCCCGCAATACCCGGGCCGCCTCGCCAAGGAATTGTTCGTGGTCAAACCAATGGTACGCCGAGCTCGCGGTCACTAAATCAAAATCCTCGCCCCGGCACGGCAGCGCCTCGGCGTACCCTTTGCGAAACTGAATCCGCGGATCCCGCGGTGCCTGCGCCAGCATCTCGGATGAGGCATCAATGCCCACGACTGCCTGGGCATAGGGCAGCAGAGCCACGGTCGAATGCCCGGTCCCGCAGCCCACATCCAGCGCTCTGGCCACCGGAAGATTTCGGGCCAGCACGCTCTGGAGCAATTCGAGTACCAACGCATGGCCGCTGGGACGGCTCGCCGCATAGCGGACCGCCGTCGCCGGCGAGGCGAAATAGTTGACGACCGTTGCCGGGCCGGCCGCGACCATCTCGGTCAGCGTGGCGCCAGTTGGGCCAGCGGAAATTTCTTCCTGCCTCCGCTCGCCGGTCCCGCCGTTGTCGATTTCTCCGAGTGCCATAATGGTCGTGCGGCCACAGGGGAGGCATCGCGGCAGTTCGGCAACCGGGGCCGCGTTACATTCCGGTCAACTCGCGTCGCGCGCGCCGCCACCCGGCCCGCTTGCGCTTTCCCCGCCGTCGCCCTGCACGTTTCATCCGGCCCGATAAATTCGTAACCCAATTGAAACACAGCTTCGCCGTTTTGCGGTTGTATCACAGACCTTGCGTCACACGGTCGTGCGCTCTCGCCCTGAGGCTGTCCTGCACGCAATGTCCGCTGTCCGCCCTTCCGCCCAGCCCTTCCTCCCCAACGTCATCACCGCGGCCCTGTGCGCGGTCGTCACGGTGGCCTACGCTGGCAGTTTTGGCGGACTGGTGTTCGGCGGGCCCCTGGAGCCTTTCGTCGGTCGTGCGGTGCTCGCCGCGCTGGTGAGCAGCATCATCGTCCTGCCCGTTCTCGCGTGGCAAAGTTCGTTTTTTTTCAGCTTGGGCGGCCCAGACTCGAATCCCTCCGCGATCCTCGCGTTCACCCTCGCCGCCATCGCCGGCGACATCCTCCAGGAGGCCAAAGCCACGCCCGCCCAAATCGTGCCGACGGCCTTGATGTTTCTTTTCATCTCCGCGACGGCCTGTGGCGCCGTCCTCTATGCCCTAGGTCGAGGGGGCTGGGGTCGCTACGTGCGCTACCTCCCCCACCCCGTTGTCGGCGGTTTTCTCGCGGGCAGCGGCTATCTCCTCGTCGCAGGTGCGTGGAAAATGCTCACTGCCCAAACCCTGGATCTGCGCCACCTCGACGTGGTGACGACCGTTCATCCGCTCGGGGGGATCACCGTGCTGGTGGTCGCGGTCACCCTCGTCGTCCTGACCCGCCTGGTCCGTCATTTTCTCGTGATTCCCGTCGTCCTCGTCGGCGCGATGATCGGCTTCCATGTCGCCCGGCACGCCTGGGGACTCGATCTCGCAGCCGCCCGCCAGGCCGGCCTGCTGCTCGCGCCGCTGCAGATCGGTGACTGGACCCACCTCGGCAATTTTCCCTACCGCGAAGTGCACTGGAACCTCTTGCTGCACCACGCGAAGGATTTTGGCGCCATGACGATGGTCGCGGTAATCACGATTCTCCTCAACACCACCAGCCTCGAAGTCGGCACGGGAATTGAGGGCGATGCCGATCGCGAACTCAAGGCGCTCGGACTGGCCAACCTCCTCATTGGCCTCGGCGGCGGGATGGTCGCCGTCAATTCGTTCAACCGCAGCCTCCTCAACCTCAAGGCCGGCGCCAATTCGCGCTGGGCCGCCCGCGGCTGCGCGGCGCTCATCCTCGCCACGATGCTCTTCGCCCCCGGGCTCATCGGCCTCATGCCGAAGCCCGTGCTGACCGGTCTGATTCTCTTTCTCGGGATCGGCCTCCTGATCAGCTGGGCCTACGAATCGCGCCTCATCATGCCGTGGAGCGACTACCTGATCGTGCTCGCGATTCTGGGCAGCGTCGCGGTGCTCGGCATGGTGCCGAGCGTGGTGCTCGGTCTCGTCACGGCGTGTGTCAGCTTCGTCTTCACGCTGAGCCGGAGCCCGTCGATCCGGAATAATTTCTCGCTGCTCAATCGGCGCTCCAACGTCGAACGCTCCACGCAGCAAGGTGAAATCCTGCTCGCGCAAGGCCAGACGATGCGCGGTTTCGCCCTCCAGGGTTTTCTTTTCTTCGGCACGACGAGTCGCCTGCTGGATGAAGTGCGCGCGGCGTTGGGCCAGACGCGTTTTGTCCTCCTCGATTTTCGCCTCGTGCATGGCGTCGACGGTTCCTCCACCGTGGCGCTTAAAAAGCTCCGGAAACTCTGCGCCGAGGGCGGCATCACCCTCGTCTTCACGAGCATGTCCGCCAACGTCGAGTCCATGCTCCGGCTCGGTGGCATTGGTTCGGATGATGCCGGGCTTCGGACTTTTCCCGACAGGGACCACGGGCTCGAATGGTGCGAGGACCAGATTATTGCCGCCGCCGTCCCCCACGCCGAGCTGGTCGCCGCGCTGGCGGGCGTGCTCACCGCAGAGGAAATCCGCTATCTCGTCGCCCATTTCGAGGAGGTCGAGATTGCCCCTGACTCGACGCTCATCCGGCAGGGCGATCCCAGTGACGCGATGTTTCTCATCGAACGCGGCCGCGTCAGCGTCTATCTGCGGCAGGCTGAATCCGGGGCGCGACGGCTGCGATTGCGTACGTTTACCATCGGAACGGTCGTCGGCGAAATGGGATTGTACACCGGAGCGGCCCGGACGGCGGACATCGTGGCGGACGAACCCACGCGCGCCTTGAAGCTGACCGGTCCCAAAGTCGCCCTCCTGGAACAGCGGGAGCCCCAACTGGCCAACAAGCTGCACCGCTTCGTGGTACGCAGTCTCGCCCAACGGCTCGCCGCCGCCAACGCCGAGGTCCGCGCGCTGACCTAGCCCGCATCATTTACACCTTCGTCGGGTGGTCGCTGAATCACGCACTTCGATCGATGATGCGGGCTAAAAGCAAAACCGCCGCGGTTTTGCCCATAGCCCGGACGCTCCCCAGGCGGCTGCTATCGCGGCTAAAGTTTTCGGACGCGCTGGGGCTGGGCCTGAGAGAAGCGTGTGCTGATATCGGTTCGAATCGTTCATGTTCGCGACGATTTCCAAACCAGTGCACAGGAGTCCAAACCGAGGACAATCCGAGCTCGCGCCCGCCTATTCCGATTTCTCCGCTCTCTGTCCGGCCTCGGATTGAACTCCTGTGCCTAGTCTGGGTGGTTCGTTCAACGATTTCGAGGCGGCCACCCGGTCGAGGAATCGTTTCCTGTCCGCAGTGCAATGTTTTGGCTCTTCCTTTGGTGGCGGCGGAGCTGCGTTAGGAAAAGGTTGGGCTACGGGACTTCGTAAACTTCCACAAGGGCAATGCCCGCCGTGTTGTTCGCGCCCGTCACCTGCGCGGTGTAAGCACCGGGTGCGAGATTGAGCAGCACCGCCGAATCGGCATTCGTCGCGCCCAGCGCAAATGCGCCGACGGCGGAACCGGCCGCCGAGATGTCGGCCGCGCTCGTAGAGGTACTCCACGCGGTGTTGGTCGCAAGCGCGGCCCCCTTCGCATCGAAGACCGTGAGCACAGGCTGCGTCAGCGGGCCGGCGACACCAAATTGGGCGAGGGACGGACCAGCCGCGCGGATTAGAATCTGTTCGGTGACGCCCGGGGCCCCGGCCACCACGAAGCCGACGACCGCGGAGCTGGCGCCCGCTCCAACGTTCACCCGACAGGAGAAATTCACCGTACGTACCGGCGCGGAAAGATTGGAACTCGCCGTGAGCTGCGGCTGAAAGCCCGGCACGTCCGACGGATCCACCGCGAAGGCCCAGATGTAGTTGGGAAAACCCGCGATGCCCTGCCGGGAATAATCGTTGTCGTTGGTCGCGATCAGCAGGTGACGGCCATCGGGCAGATCCGGACCCCACGCGTACCCTTCGATCTTGTCGGGCAGTCCGTCCGTGCCGTTGACGTTCGAAAAAATGCTGGGTTTGACGGCGTTCAGAATTTGGCCGATGTCGGCGAACAGTGTCTTCTTCAGCGCCACGACGCCGGCCGGCAGGCTGGTCGCGGGCAGCCCGTTCGTCGCCGTCGTGCCGGCGTAGGCCGTGCCAACGAGATTGGTGGGCGCCGGCGTCTGATTGAGGTCGAACTTGTAGAGCTTCTTGATGCCCGCGGCCCCGACCACGCCGTCGCGCTCATCGACGAGAAATTCATGGCTGTTAATCGCGAGCAGTTCACTGATGGGCGTCGCGACCGAATCAAGTTGGTAGACGTACTGCCTGGGCGTCGCGGCAGGATTGGTCAGATCGTAAACGACGATGCGCGTGTTGAGGCCGGTGAGCCCCCCGTCCTGGATGAGCGCGCTTTGCATCATGCCGACGAGGACCGTGCCGTCGGGCGAGAGTGCGAGGCCCTCCATGCCACGATTGGTGGTGCGACCGGTGGTATTGTTGGCTCCTTCAATCGCAGCCGTCGCGCCGGGATTGGTCACCTGCCAGCCAGTCGGCAACGGCAGCGATCCAATTTCACGTCCCTGCTGGTCGAAATGCAGGAGGTAGGGACCGTATTCGTCGGAGATCCAGAACGTGCCATCGGGCGCGACGCGAATCGCCTCGGAGTCGAGCCGGCGATTGGCCACCGCCGGATTGGTGCTGAAGCCGGTGCTGAGCCCGAGGTACTGGGACCCCTGCGAGTTCTTCAGCAGCGTGGTGCCAATTAAATTAGCCCGCACCGTGTAGGAAGCGTAGGTGCCGTCGGCCTGAAGCGGCCCAACGGGAGTCAGGTCGATCGTGAATTTCTGAAAGCGATTGGGATAACTGAGCGTATTGTCCACCGCCGACCCGCCGGAAAAGACGACTTTGTTCGGCCCGCGATCACCGAGGCCATAGTAGACATTGCCGCCGGCGTAGGCCAGGCCCGACCCAATGCCGGTGAGCGCGTTGAGCGGCGAGACGCCGTCTTCCAAGATCGTGGACGGCAGCCCGGAGAGATCGGTCCCGTTGCCCGGGATGATGACTTCGCCGATATACGCCACCTTGGCAGCGAGCGGAAGAGTTGCGGCGAACGTGACAAGGACGACGACGAGACGGGGAATTAAACGCATGGGAGTGGCTGGATCGGAGACAATAAAATCACCGAGTGTGAGCAGCCCGCGTGCGGGTTGTGCGTCAGTTACGTGACGATTGGGTCAAACCGCTCGGCGCATCCATGCAACGCATGCGCGGCGCAATGAATCTTGGCGGACTGGACCGGACGACCGGAACCAAAAAATAAGGGCCGTCCACCCGCGTGGACGGCCCCATGAACCCAGGACCTAATAAACCAGGAACCTACGCCAGAAAGACGCGACCGCTGGTTGAATCGTTCAAGGATTGCCGGCCACGCGCGCGCAGTTTGCACAACTGTAACCTGCCGCCGGGGACCACCGCCAGTCCCGCGAGCCTATTCCGCGCCAGACCATCCGACATCCAGCGAGCGCCTTTCCTGATTCACAGCCTGATCGCCATTACCCGTCAGCGCTCGGCGTGAATGCGTTGCGCCGCGGTGCGCCAGCGTTTCTCCACCCACGTGCTCCTGATGGCGCCCGAACTTTCGATCTCCGACAATAGTTCGTAGAGGTTCTCCGCTTCCTCTTCGCAACTGGCGCCAGACTCGATCCGCGCTTTGACGACCCGCCAGCGCGATTGAAATGAAGTCGCCGCAATCAGGCCTTCGCAGTCAACGGCATCCACCAGGGTAAACAACAGCCGTGCTTCCTCCGCCATCTCCCGAGAGGCCATCGCGTGCATCATAGTACGCCAATGTTCCCCGGTATCTGACTCCAGCAACAGAAGAATGTGAGTGCCGCTATTGGTATTAGCTTCGAATCCGCGGTGCATCACCTGCGGATGTAGAACAATTACCTGGATTCATGCCCGGTTGATTTCGAGCTTGAGCTCAAGCAGGGCGTTTTGGCGCATTGACCTGGACCCCATTCTGCTTCCAACCCAGTCCCCTCTCCACTTCATGACTTTAGAACTGCGCTAAATTTTGGCAATAAATGCGGAGCCCTCCGCCTCGAAGCGCCGGATAGTAGGCCGGCTGGGAAATCCCTGATTCGACCTTACTCATGAACACCGACCTGGCAGCTCAACGAGCCCTCGATCGACTGGAGGAGAGCGGCTTCGACGCCCTGACCGAAACCGACCAGACGCTGGCGACCGCGTGGCTGGTCGAAGCGACCGTGGAGAACAACGGCTTTCGGCACTTCTTCGCGAGCAAGCGCGGCAACGTGGCCTTTTATGCGCCGGCGGCCTTGCGAATGATTGGGGCCGCTCAACTCGCCGCGATTGCCACCGAAGCCAACGCCGTGTTCGGACCCGACGGCCCACCGCGCGACCGGAAAACCCGACAGGCCATGGTCCGTGCTTTTGACGAACCGACGCGACGCATCCTTGGCTCCCTGGAGGAGCGCTACTACCGCTGTCCTGAGGACGTGGATGAACTTCTCGACGCCTTCCTCAACTGTCGCGAGGCGAAGCAAATCCGCCACTCGCGGGTTTGAGGTGCGGAGGTTAGCTTGAAGTGGTCGAGTCGTTACGGGTGCCAATCGGACCGATCGCGCGAAACCTGGGACGGCGCGGCATCGATGCATCCGTCCTGGCTTGCCCGCGGTCCCGACGCCGATCAGAGACCGGCGCGACTCCAATCGCCCGAGGCCGAAACATTGCCGTCGAGCTGAGGGCGCAGCCCATCGCCGCAAGACTCCGGTCGGACTGGCCGGCTCTGTGACATTCAGGTGACAGCGGCGCAATCCGCTCGTCTGCCGCGGCAGGGCGTTCGAACGTGCCGGGCCACACCCATGTCCGCCACTCGCGCGCGCTCGACGCCTTCCTCTCCTCCCGCCGCGGAGTCTCCGCCAGCGGGCAAATCGATCTACGCCAATCGGGAACAGAGCTGGCTCGCGTTCAACCGGCGCGTACTCGAACAGGCGCGCAACCCCGCCAATCCCCTGCTCGAGCGGGCCAAATTTCTGGCCATCGTCAGTTCGAATCTTGACGAGTTCTTCGAAATTCGCGTCGCCGGCCTGATGCAGCAGGCCGATTCCGAGACCGCGGTGGTCAGCATCGACGGCCTGACCCCACGCGATCAGCTGCGCCGCATCTATCAATCCGTCGCCACGATGGTCGGTGAGCAGTACGCTTGCTGGCACACCAATATTGTCCCGGCGCTGGCGGAGGCGGGCATTCGCTTTCGCACGGCGGGGAAGCTCGATGAAGCCGAGCAAAAATTCGTCCGGCACTATTTCGACACGCAGGTCATGCCCGTGCTGACCCCGCTGGCAGTGGATCAGGCGCACCCGTTTCCCCAACTCGCCAACAAGACGCTCAACCTCCTCGTTCACCTCGATCATCCCGCCGCCGAGGAACCCGAAAAGCTGATGGTGATCGTGCCCGTGCCACGCAGCCTGCCCCGCATCATTCCAATCGGGCCGCCTGAGGAGCATCCGCGCCGGTATGTTTTCCTCAGCGAGATCATCAAGGTCTGCGTCGCCTCGCTGTTCCCGGGCTATCGCGTCAAGGGCACGCACGCCTTCCGCGTGACGCGCAACAGCGACCTCTACATTGACGAAGAGGAATCAGAAAACCTCCTGAAGCGCATCGAGCAGGAACTGCGCAACCTGCGGCGCGGTGCGGCCGTACGTCTCGAAATCGAAGACGGTGCGGACGCTGATCTTTTTGCGACGCTTTGCCGCCATCTCGAACTCGATCCCGCCCATGCCTTCCGGCTCAACGGCCCGCTCAATCTCGCGCGGCTCATGAGTCTCTATGAAATGATTGATCGGCCGGAGCTGAAGTTCTCGCCGTTCACGCCGGCTGACTCCGCCACCCTCAGCGCCCATGCCAGCGTCTTTGCAGCGATTCGCGACCGCGAGGTGCTGCTGCATCATCCCTACGACTCGTTCGCGCCGGTCGTCCATTTTATCGAGCAGGCGGCGCGCGACCCCCACGTCCTGGCGATCAAGCAAACCCTCTATCGCACGAGCGGCGACTCGCCCATCGTCCGCGCGCTGATCGATGCCTCGATGGCTGGGAAGCAAGTGACCGCGATGGTTGAACTGATGGCGCGCTTCGACGAGGCCAACAACATCAAGTGGGCCCGGGAGCTGGAGGAAGCCGGCGTGCATGTCGTGTACGGCCTCGTCGGCCTCAAGACCCACTGCAAGTGCTGCCTCGTGGTCCGGCGCGAGGGAGAAACCCTCCGGCGCTATGTCCATCTGGGCACCGGCAATTACAATCCCAAGACCGCGCGCCTCTACACGGATTTCAGCCTGCTCACGTGCCGGGAGGCGGTGGCGGCGGAAGTGGCGCAGCTGTTCAACACGCTGACGGGCCTCGGCCGCAGCCCGGGCTTCCATCACTTGTTGGTCGCGCCCTTCAATTTGCACGGTCGCATCCAGGAACTCATCGCCGCCGAAACGGCCCATGCGGCCGCCGGCCGTCCCGCGCGGATCATCGCCAAGATGAACAAGCTCGTGGACGCCTCCACCATCGACAGCCTTTACGCGGCGTCGGGCGCCGGCGTGAAGATTGATCTCATCGTCCGCGCCACCTGTTGCGTCCGCGCCGGCGTGAAAGGCCTGAGCGAGAATATCCGCCTGCGCAGCATCGTCGGCCGCTTCCTCGAACACGCGCGCATCTTCTATTTTGAAAACGGCGGTTCGCCGGTGATTTTCTGCGGGAGCGCCGACTGGATGCCCCGCAATTTCTTTCGTCGGGTGGAAGTACTATTCCCCGTCGACGATCCCGAACTGAAGCGCCGGATTATCGAGGAAGTGCTGCTCAATGAGCTGCGCGACAACGAGGACGCCCGCGAGTTGCAGGCCAGCGGCGAATTTATCCAGCCTCCCCTGCCGGCGAAGGAAGAGCGGTTTTCCGCCCAGCGGTTTTTCATGGCCACCGCTTCCCTCCGGCAGGCCGCGGCGACCCGCCCGGTGGCACCGTCGGCATGAAGGGACGCGTCATTGTCGTCGGGGACATCCACGGTTGCGCCGCGGAGTTCGAGGCGCTGCTGGAAAAGCTGGCCCTGACCCGCCAGGATCGCGTCGTACTGCTCGGCGACCTGGTCAATCGCGGGCCGGAGAGCGCCCGCGTCATTGAGCTGGCGCGGAAACACGCCCACCGCGCGCTGCTCGGCAATCACGAACTTCGCTTGCTCAACTACCGGCGCACGGGTGATCCGACCCACCTGAAGAAAAACGATTTCGAAACGCTGAAACAGCTCGGCCCGAAGGAATGGGCCTATCTGGAAACGATGCCACTCACACTCCAGGTCACCGAGGCTGCGACGGTGCTGGTGCACGGCGGTTTCATGCCGGGCAAACCCTGGCGCGGCCAGCCCGCGCGGGTGGTCACCCGGATTCAGGTCATCGGTCCCGATGGGCAACCGTACAAACGCTCCGCCTTCCCCAACTCGCCTCATTGGTCCGAACTGTGGAACGGTCCGCCGTTCGTGATCTACGGCCACACCCCACGCCCGGAGCCGGCCCACCAGAAATGGTCGCTGGGGATCGACACGGGATGCGTGCAAGGCGGCGCGCTGACGGCCTGCGTGCTGCCCGGTCGGACGCTCGTGCAGGTTCCGGCCCGGGAAAAGTACTTTGCCGCTTAACTCCGTCATGCCGAACCGCCCGCTCCTCGAAGCCGAGATCAAGCTCCTCTTCGCGCTGCTCGACGCCGCCGACGAAGCTGGGGCCGTCCGGGGTCCCAACCAAATTGCGTGGGCCGAGGCCAAACGCCGCTTCAACGCGTGGGCCGCCACCGAAATTGCGCCCTCGCTCTACCAGTTGTTGGAGGAACTTCACGCGTCGGGAGCCATCCAGGAAAGCTGGGTCCAATCGCGCTGGCTCGCCGTCCGCGCCCAACTGGAGTCGCGCGGTCCCGCGCCGGCGAAGCATCGAGTGTAGTTGTAACGGCCTGGCCGACTGGCGGGCTCACCCTTCACTGCAATCGGCGGCCACCACACAAACGTCGTCGGCAAAGTGGTGGTGGCCGAAAATCCCGGCTTCCTCGATGACACCGGCCAGGCAAACTTCGAGCGGTTCGTCCGCCCGCCGCCCCAGCGCGGCGATCAGCCGGGCCTCGCCGAACTCCTCGCCGGCCGGCGACGCCACTTCCGAAAGTCCGTCGGTGAAAAGGAAGAGCCGATCGCCCGGGGCCCAGGCTTCCACACACGTCGCGAACTCAAAATCATGCATCAATCCAATCGCCGGGCCCGCCTGCTCGGCGGTGCAGCCGATCCGCCGGATCTTGTTTTCCGGCCGGCGCCAACGCAGGGGCGCCGGATGGCCCGCCTGTCCGTATCGCAGTTGGCCGGCGGCGAGATCGATCACCGCGTAGGCCGCCGTGACAAAGATCATCTGGCCGGTCTGGCGGAGAATTCGCGTCAGATCGCGGTTCAGCCGGGTCAACAAGACTCCCGGCTCACGACCGACCGGCCGCAACTCCTCAAGCATCGCCCGGACCATGCGGTAATCAGGGCCGAGCGGACGCCGTGGCCCATCACATCGCACACCAGCAGCCCCGTCGCGCCCCCGGGCAGATGTATGACGTCGAAAAAATCCCCGCTGACTCCACCGGCAGGGAGGAATTGATGCAAAACCCGCAGCACCTTGGTGTCGTGGGTGAACGGCCGCTGCGACGGGGGCAGCATCGCCAGCTGCACCTCTCGCGCCATGCGCAGGTCGTCCTCCATCTGTTGATTCTACTCTGCGATCTCGCGACGCGAAGCCTCGACCCGGGCGATATTGCCCAGCAGGTGTTCGGTTTGACGACGCATGATGGTTCGGACCGGAATCATTCCGAGAAAATGGTTGTCCGCATCGACCAGCACGACGTCATCATGAAAGGCCCGATCGCTGCGGACCGCCGTCGCCTTGAACACCTCGGTCATCGGTGTGGCGACGCGAATGCAGAGGGGCCCCGCCAACATTTGCTCGGTCACCGCCCGCCGGGCATTCAACGCGAAACCATAACGCGAGCCGAGCACCGCGGTTAACTCGCGGCGCGCACAGACTCCCACCAGCCGCTCCCCCTCGAGCACGGCGATGAAATCAACCCCGTGTTGGCCAAACGCCGACTGGGCGGACTCGACCGTGACCGTCGCCGCGACCGCATGGGCATGCGCCACCATCGCGCGCAGATCCTCGTCGTCGCCTGAGCGGATCGGAGTTTCCGCCATTCCTTCCTGTGGCCGGAGAACGGAGAAGATCAAATCCTTCGCCGCGTGTCACCTACTCGTAACGTCGCTGGCGGCGGACCACCACGCGGCGTTCGTCCACTCAAACCTTGCGCCACTTTTCCATTGGGAGTGCCGCCAGCACCCTCAAACCCGGCTTTCCTTTCCCAATTCGTCGGCGAGCAGCTCAAACGGATGATGCGACTCGGCGGCCTGGAACGCGTCACCTCGCGGTTCGGTGCAGAACCGACCGAGGTCATCCGCGATTTGGCGGTTGCTGGTGCAGCGCGGCATTTTGTTTTGGCCGCCCCATTTTCCCCGGCAGCGCAGCCAGCGCTCGAAGGTCCCGTGCGGCACGAAGCGCACGCTGGGTTCGCTGAGGCCGCCTCCTTTTCGCTTGGCCTCGTAGTCGTCGTTGACCCGTTGGAGTTCGACGTCGATTTCCGCCGCCGCCGCGGCGGCGTCAAGACACGCCGCGCCCGGCGACCGCAGTTCGACCCACCACTCATGTCGTCCGCGCGTCCGGCCGGCCCCGGCGTCGACGAAGCAGGGAGCCACATGGAAATTCACGATGCCCAACCGACGCCGCGCACACACCGTGGTCAGGGCGTCGGTCAGTTCTTTTTCCAAGACATGTTCGCCAAATGCGCTCAACTGCAACCGGGTGCGGCCCGCATAGACCAGCCGGGGCGGTTGCGTCGAAACGAAGCGCACGATGTCGCCAATCGCGTATCGGCAAAGCCCGCCCGGTGTCGTCATCAGCACGGCATAGTCCACACCCGATTCAACGTCCGCCAGCGTCCGCGCGATCGGGCCGAGTTCGGACAACCGCGACTCATCAAAATGCTCCATGGGGATGAATTCGTAGAATATTCCTGCGTCCGCCAACAGCCGGAGCCCGGCCGCCGGCTCCTCATCCTGGGCCGCGATAAATCCTTCCGAAGCCGGATAGACTTCGTGGAAATTCACCCCCGGTCCCAACACCGCGCGCAATTCTGACTCATAAGGAGCGAGGGGCACGCCACCGTGGACCAGGCACTCGAGGTGCGGCCAGATCTCCCGCAAGGTTTCCCGACGGGTGTGCTGCCGCATGGTCTCGGCCAGAATCAGAATCCAACTCGGAATCCCACCGACCAACCGCACATCGCGCGGGGCGGTCCGCGCCGCAATCGCCCGCAGCTTCTCCGGCCAATCCGCGATTTGGGCGATCTCCCGGCCGGGCTCATACAGATTCCGCTCCGCCCAACGAGGCAGGTTCACCGCCGTGATCCCGCTCAAATCTCCCACCCACGCGGGAAAGGCCTTGGCCTCGATCAGTCGCGTCAGGGAAGTCGAGCCGCCGAGAAACAAATGCCGGCCCCCGAAAATCCGGGTGCTGCGCGTCCGCCGGACATAGTAGGTCAGTGACTCCAAACCGGCGCGCCGGAAATGCCGGAGCATTTCGGGCGTGACCGGCAGAAATTTGGTTCGACCGATCGTCGTCCCGGATGAGGCCGCGAAATACGCGCAACGGCCGGGCCAGAGCACGTCGGCCTCGCCGCGCTTCATGCGATTGATCCACGGCGCGAACTCCTCGTAGGTGCGCGGCGGTACCCGGGCCTGAAACGTCGCGTAGTCCAGCCCGGCCACGATTCCCGCCTCCCGGCCGAAGAACGTGCCCGCGAATCGCCGCATGAGTTCCCGACGCACCGCCTCCTGGGCTCGCGGCGCCCCGCCGGTGCGCCGCAGCCGGGCCCCGACTCGCGCCGCCTGGACCGAGGCCGCGAGGGCCATGAAGCCCTTTTTCCAAATCGTTCGCCGGCCCGTCGGCATGGGCGGGGTGTCGCTCATGCCGCGAGAGGCAGCGGGCCCCGACGCACCTTTTGATAAAACGCCTGCAGCGCGGGCAGGAATTCAAAGACGTGGAAGATGAGTGACGCGTGCTGCACCGCGGGCTCCCCGGCCCTGGCCGCCACCCGTTGGACCGAACTCTGCGGGAAATAGGCGCGATGCGCGCCCTCCAGGGCAAACATTCCCGGCGCGCCCGGCGCCAGCACGGCATCCTCGCGTTCCGCAAACAAAATCAGGGTCGGGGCCGGTGACAGCGGCAGCAGCGCCGGCGCAAAATATTCCACCGGCGCGCGCATGCCGGCCAAGGCCCGCACCCGCTGCTGCGCGCCCTCCCACGTGATGCCAAGAATGGAAGCCATCACCGCCTCGCGCAATCGGGCCGACTCCCGCGCGGTCATCAGCAGGCGCAGCGCGAGCTTGTTCTGCGCGCCGGCCTCGAACATCCGCAGAAACACGGTGCGTGATTTTTCCACCGCGGCCGCCGGCACCGGACCGGCGGTTTCCAGGAAAGGCTTGAGCGCGCGGCCGATCAGGGTCGCCGGCTTGGCTTCACCCGGCGCCAGAAGATCCGCCACGCACGTGACCGGACTCACCAGCACAATGCCGCTGAGCGGCGCCGGCACACCGGCGACCCGCGCACGCCGCAGCCATTCGAGCACGAGGCCGGCGCCAAAGCTCACGCCAAACAGCACCGGGGGCTGGCCTGCTTCGACCAGCTCGGCGATCAGGTCGGAAAGTTGCGCGCAAAGGGCGTCGAGCGAAAAGGCCGACCGGGGATAGTTGACGTAGTAAAGATCACCCGACTTCAGCAACGAGCGTCGCAGCAGGAACACCTGCTCCAACGAGTCAGGC
>CANJNJ010000129.1 GCA_947474995.1 Opitutaceae bacterium
AGACGATGTCTTAAAAAGTCCTTCTTTTTTTGTCATTCTGGGACAGGCCACGAAGAGCACGAAAGGTGGACCGTGCGCTCCGCGCGCGGTCAGCGTTGGGCTCGATCTCCCGTTCGATGGCCGCGCACGGAGTGCGCGGCCCACCCGGTACGCCTTCGACGGGTTACCGCATGACGTCTCCCCGAACGTCATCAGCAGCGCAGCGAAGAATCCATACCGTCCGTTTCCCGTGTGGGTGATGGGCAAGAATCCGTTTGCCGGGCGGTCGCCAGGTTCTGACCGAAAGCGCTGTTGTTGCGGGCCGCCGTCTGGTAAAAACAAATCATGAAGCGAATACCCCTCCTCCTGTCGTGCCTCGCCTGCTTCGCCTTGCCCGCGCTGACGTGGGCGGCCAAAATCGTCCACGTGGCGGGCGGCAACTCGGACGCGGTGAATGTGTCCGCGAAAGAGGCGAAACTGAAGGAGCCGTTCGGCGTGGAGTTCGATCGGGCGAGCAACATGTTCGTCGTCGAGATGGCGTCGGGCAACCGGCTCCTCAAAGTGGATGCGAAGGGAACGCTCACGCATGTGGCCGGCTCGGGCGCGGCAGGGATGGCGGGCGATGGCGGGCCGGCGTTGCAGGCGCAGTTCAACTCGCCGCACAACCTGGTCGTCCTTCCCGATGGCAACGTGTTGCTGGCCGATACGTGGAATGGCCGCATTCGCAAAGTGGACTTCAAGGCCGGCACGGTTTCGACGCTTTCCGGCTACGGCGTCCCGGTGGAAAAGGCCAAGGCGAGCGGCCCGTACTGCATCGCGCTCGATTTCTCCGGCACTAAGCTCTACGTCGCGGATTTGCAGGTGATCCGGGTCATCGATCTCGTCACCGGGACGGCCAAAGTCGTGGCGGGCAACGGCCAGAAAGGCCGGCCGCAGGATGGCGCCGTGGCGACGGAAGCACCACTGTCCGATCCCCGAGCCGTGGCGGTCGATCGCAAGGGGAACATCTATATTCTGGAGCGCAACGGCCACGCCCTGCGCGTGGTGGATGCGGCGGGAAAAATTCGCACGGTGGTCAACGCCAGCGGCACGAAGGGCGGCGACGGCGACGGCGGCCCCGCGCTCGCGGCGACGATGAACGGTCCGAAGCACCTGTGCGTCGATCAGGAGGACAATGTCATCATCGCCGACGCCGAGAATAATTTGGTGCGGAAATATATTCCCGCCAGCGGCCGGATCGTGCGTGTTGCCGGCACGGGCCAACAAGGCACGGCGGGACTCGGCGGTGATCCGGTGAAGTGCGAACTCTACCGGCCGCATGGCGTGACGGTGCATCCGCGTACCGGCGAGCTCTACATCACGGACAGCTACAACAACCGGATCTTGAAGATCGTGGCCGATTGAGTGGCGCCCGAAATTCCAACGGACTCTGCCGGGCAGAAAGATCGTGAAAGGTGGGCCGGCCACTCCGTGGGCGGCCAAGATGTTGGGCTCGACCTCACGTTCGACGGCCGCGCACGGAGTGCACGGCCCACCCGGTAAGTGATCCGAAAGTGGCCGCCCGCGAATGGCGTCTAACGGAGCAGCCGGAAATGTTTGTCATCTATTAGATGACAAACAGCCCCGAGCTGGGTCAGGGGGTGCTGGCCGGGTTGCCGGCGGTTGGGGCGGCGAAACGCTTGAAGAAACTCGTCTCGTTCCACTTCGGGCGATCGGGGCGGTTGGCGATGCGGACGGCGACGTTGCGCAGGACTTCCACGTATTTGTCGCCGGCGGCGAGATCGACGGGCTGATTCAAATCGTCCGAGGGCGCATGATAGCGCTCGGCGGTCCACTTCGCGGCGTAGGCCGCCTCAGGGGTGTTGGCGTCGTAGCCGACCTTCATGTGGATCGCGGGCACGCCAATCTTCACAAAACTGTACTGATCGCTGCGCACGAAGCGCACGCGCTGCGGCTCGGGATCCGCCTGGACCGTGAGGCCCAACTCTTGCGCGATCGTCCGGACATCCTGGCCGAGATCCGATTCGTCCAGGCCAAGAACCATCAGCGTCTTCAGCGGGAAAAACGGCAGAAACATGTCGGTATTCAGGTTCGCGACCATGCTGGCCCGCGGGATCGTCGGATGGGCCGTGAAATGCCGCGAGCCGAGCTGGCCTTTTTCCTCGGCCGTCACGGCGAGAAAAAGAATGGAGCGCGCCGGCGCCGTCCCGGCTTCGTGCAGCGCGCGGGCGACTTCGAGCATCGCGCCAATCCCGGAGGCGTTGTCGATCGCCCCATTGTAAACCGGGTCGCCGTTGATGGGTTCGCCGACGCCGAGATGATCGAGGTGGGCGGAGATGACGACGTATTCGCCGAGGCGTTTGGGATCAGAACCGCGCAGCAGGCCAGCGACGTTTTGTGACTCAACGTGCGCTCGTTCCACCGCGACGGTGGCCTTCAGTCGCGCGGGGAGGATAAAGCTGGGCACCGGCTTGCCGGCGGCAATGAGGCCGAGGATTTCCTCGAACGTATGGCCGGAGCCCGCGAAGAGCTTGTCGGCCTGGGCCGGGTTCATGCTTACGGAAATTTGCTGGCTCGGGGTGTCGTCGAGCGCGCCATCGGCCAGTGACATGGCCGGCTGCAGCCGGGCGAGCGTCGACCGGGCCCACGGCACATCCATGCTCCGGGGATTGGCGATGCTGATCGTGCCGACCGCACCCGCGGCCTGGTACATCTTCCATCTTTCGGCGGCGGAGCCGAAGTGCGCCTGCAACGGCCCGGAGAGGGTCTTCGGGGTCGCGGCCACATAGACGGCGATGGCGCCCTTCAGGTCGACGCCCGCGAGGTCGTCGATGTTTTGCTCGGGCACTTTCAGGCCGTAGCCGACAAACACGAGCGGGGCTTCGAGCGCCGGGGCCGGGCCGACACGCGGGTTGATGTTGGCATCTTCCCCGAGAGTGAGCGGGATAGTCCGACCGTCGCGCAGGAGGGCGAGGCTGGACTTGGCTTCGACGATCCGGCGGGTGCTGAGCGCGACGGGCTGGAAGTAGCCGCCGACGCCGGCGGGAAGGAGGCCGTTCTGCTTGAACTGGGCGGCGATGTACTCTGCGGCGCGGAGATGGCCGGCGCTGCCGGCGTTGCGTCCCTCCATGTTGTCGTCGGCCAGCACCTGGACGTGCGACCACCACCGGCCGGGCTCGGCGCCGACGGCAATCGGGCCGGCGAACGCGGCCATCAGGACGACGGACAGGAGACGGGGCAATCGTGGCATGGCGGAAGGATGGAGAATGACAGGATGGCGGGACGCGGGCGCGGCTCAGCCCGTGGGTTTCAATTCGAAAGCGAACAGATCGGCCTGACGCAGGTAAAAGCGCAGGCGGACCGCCCGACCCGTTAGCGCCGAGAGGTCGGCGTTCTTTTCCCAGCGGCCGGGTAGCGACACGCCGTCGGTTCGTACCGGCCGGAATTCGGACCGGGTGAAGCCCGGCACGGGCTTCAGGTTTTCATCGACCACTTCGACCTCGAGTTGTCCGCCGCCGGCGGCGGCGTTGAGGATTAACTGGCGCGCGGTCCCGACGGAGAACAATCGCGTCAGGGCGAACCCTTCGGCGCTCCCCGCCTGCAACGAGAGAAAACCGTCGCGGCGCAGCTTCGCCAGACCAATGCCGATCATCCAGCGCCGGCCGTCGACTTCTTTGCGGAGGTTCAGCAGGTCTTCGAAGAAATGTTTGGCGGTCGAGCCGCAGTAATAGAGCCACAGTTCGTCGCCGTGCGGGATCACGGTGGAGACCTCGACCATGCCCTCGTCCCAGCTGCCCGGGGCGCCCACGGCGAGAAACGTGTCGCGCTGGCCGGCGCGGATAAAATTTTTGGAGTCCCGGCTGAAGGCGAGCTGGGTGTCGAGGGTCTGCTCCGAGCCCCGCAGGTTGCCGCGATCGAAGATGTCGCGTGGCCACGGCCAGGAGGGGGCGTTGTGGTACACCCAGAGGAAACCGAGATAGTTCCCCTCGTAGCGCATCACGGGCATTTGATAGAACTGGTCACCCACGGGATCGAGACCGTCGGGGCGGAGAATCACCTCGATGGGCGACCAGTGGACGAAGTCATCCGAGGTGGAATAGCCGATCACGCGCTTGCCCTCGCCCTGCTCGCGGCCGGGTCGGAGATAGCCGACGTATTTGCCGAGGGTCTCGTCGTAAGGCAGGATGTTGTGGCTGTCGCCGGTGCCGCGCATCACGGGGTTGCCCGAATAGAGCTCCCAGTGAATACCGTCCGGGGAAAACGCCACCGCGATGGCGCCGTCGTCCCAGCTCAGGGATTTATACCGGCGCTTGGGATCAAGCTCATGCGCGTCCTTGATTACATTGGTCAGGGCCCACTGCGTGTTGCCCATGACGACGATGTTGTTTTCGCTCGTCCCGGCGTAGTCGAAGAGTCCCAGTTTGGGCTTTTGCCAGGTGAGGCCATCCACCGAGGTGGCATAGCACATGATGTAGCGCTCCTTTTGCGGCGGCACCACGCTGTAGGCTTGGTACCACATCTTGTAGAGCTTGTCCTCCGCGTCCCAGATCACGCAGGGCGAACCATGTGGGTAGATGGCCCAGTTTTCCCATGGTTGATCGCCGACGATGATCGGCTTGGGTAATTTGACCGGCTGATGAACGACGCGGGTCAGGGCGTGCCGCGATTCGAGGAGGGCATCGTCGAGGAACAGTTGGCGATGGGTGCCCAACTCGATGGGCTTGGTGGTGTCGCGGTTGAGGACTTGGGCAGAAACGGTGGCGGGTGAAGCCAGGGTGGAGAACAAGAGTGCGAGCTGAGCGACTCGGCGCAGGGAGTAATGCTTCATGGGACTGGGATCGTTAAGAAAGGAACGCCGGCGCGGGGCAATAAATTTACCGGGAGGAGGGGCCGGGAGGGCGGTGTGCTTGATCTCCCGTTCGATGGCCGCGCACGGAGTGCACGGCCCACCGGGTACGATGATCGGTAAGGGTGGGCCGGCCACTCCGTGGGCGGCCAAGATGTTGGGCTCGATCTCACGTTTGACGGCCGCGCACGGAGTGCACGGCCCACCCGGTACGGTGATCGGTAAGGGTGGGCCGGCCACTCCGTGGGCGGCCAGGATGTTGGGCTCGGAATCACGTTCGACGGGCTCAGGTTATCAGTGCACGGCCCACCCGGTAGGGCGTGGTCGAATGGTTGCATGCGTGCGCTGGGGCGACCAACGTTGAGCCATGCTGAAGGCCTACACTTACGCCAATTGTGACACTTGCCGGCGCGCCGTGAAATGGCTGCGCGCACACAAGGTTGCGTTCGAGGAGCGGGCGATTCGCGAAACGCCGCCGTCGGCGGCGGAATTGCGGGCGATGCTGGCGGCCCAGGGTGGCCCGTTACGGAAGCTCTTCAACACGTCGGGCCGCGACTACCGGGAACAGGAACTGGGCGAGAAACTCCCGACCTTGGGCGAGTCGGCCGCGCTCGGACTGCTGGTGGCCAATGGCAATCTGGTAAAGCGTCCCTTCCTGATCGGTGACGGCGTCGCGCAAGTGGGCTTCAATGAGGCCGCGTGGTCGGCGGCGTTGCTCCAGCGATGAGCACTCCGGGCAAAGCGCAAATCGAACTCCGCCTGCGCGAACTGGCGCAGCTGTTCAATTCGATGGATCCGTCGCCATTCATCGACCGCGACCTCGATGCCGACGCGGAAGAGTTCATTGTGAGCTGGGCGCGGGAATTGCCGGTCGGGCACGAAATCGATCTCGTGATCCATCTCGCCATGGTTCCGCCACCAGATCGGGCGGCGGGCGCCGGTGACGCGGTGCGGCATTATTTCGCCAGCCGGGCGGAAATCCGCCAGCGGGACTTTCGGCGGTTGATGCGCCAGGGACGTTTCAGTCTCGGGGTGGGCCTGCTCTTTCTCGGCGTGTGTGTATCTCTGAACGAAGTTGTCGCCAAACTTGGATATGGTGGGACGACGGCGGAAATTGCGCGTGAAAGCCTGCTGATTGGCGGCTGGGTGGCGATGTGGCGGCCCTTGGAAATTTATTTGTATGATTGGTGGCCTTTACGCGCTGAAAGGCGTTTATTGCAAAAACTTGCCCGGATGAGTGTCCGGCTGGTGCTGCCGCCAACTGGTAATCCATGAATTCAACTCTCGAACCACCCATGCCCAAGATTGTGCGCTGGCTCGGCGCCCACGCGGGTTTTCCCGCGCGCCGATTGCCGGCCAAGGCGGAGACTTTGATCTGCGTGGCCACGCTGGCGGCGAACGTGGAGGCGGAGGAACAGCAGCGTTTTGCGCTCCAGCGCCGCGATCCGGCGCAGACGTCGGCGTTGCGGGCGCACGGGCTCCGGCGCTCCCAAGTCCATTTCAAGTGCGACAATAGCGCGAAGGTGTAGCCCGCATCCGACTCCGGAGGCGACGGAGCGAAGCGCAGGGGTAGACGGTTGTGGGTGCCCTCCGGGCAGCAGCCGTCACATCAGCCGGAGGGGATTTGTAAAGTTTCACCCTTTGGTGAAACTCATCAGCGGTTCATCCCTGTTTGGCGCTTTCCTTCGGTTGCGGCGGCGCCGCGGTGCAAAAAATCTGGGCGAGCGGAGTTCATGCGAGGAAGTCTCTGGGTTTGATCGTCCCAGGATAACTGTAACTTTTCGCCCTCGGCGGGGTTTTGGGTGCAAACCCATTGACCATGAGCCTGCCCATTCTTCCTTCGTTTGTCCTCGGTCTGCTGGCCCTTTGCCCAGTGGTCGCACCGGCCAAAATCGAGCGCGCCGTATGGATTGTTCGCTACGCGCAGAATGACCGGGGGAAGAAGTCTTAACGACGCGCTGGTCGCGGGTTGGCCCGCGGAGCACGCCGCGGATAAGTAGGGTTACCCATCGCCTTGCGCTTGCCTGGGGCGGCGATGCGGTGACGGTACGGGTGGCGATGAAAGCTCCCGTAATCCTCTTGGCTGTGTGGTGGACGATCGTGGCCGGTAACGTCGTCCGTGGGGCGGAGCGCGAGATGACCAAGGTTTTTGCCGTCCAGCCGGGTGGCACGGTGCAAGTCGACAGCTATCGGGGCAGTATCACGGTCGACGAAGGTGATGCGCCGGAAGTGCGCATTACGGTTCAGTTCGATTTCAATGTCGACACGGAGGCCGAGGCGGAGCGGCTGCGAGCCGAGCTGCAACTCGACGTCAAGCAGGAGGAGAATGCCGTCGTGGTGACGGCCCGCAATCCGAGCGAGACGGGTTTTCGTTTTTCCTGGCAAGACCAGGTACGAATGGAGCTGAACTATCAGATTGCGGTGCCGCGGGCGTGCAACCTCACATTGAAAACTGCCAGTGGAAACATCACGGTGGGACGAGTCGCGGGCCGGATGATCGCGGAGGTGGAGAAGGGGAGTGCTTTTTTCCGGCAGGTCGACGGGTCGATCGACGCCCGGGCCCGGTTTGGCAATATCGTGATTTCGCGGTGCAGTGGTGCGGTCACCGCGCGGGTCCTGCGCGGCTCGATCAGTGGCGGGACCTTGGCCGGCGCGGCCGACCTGAAGGCCACGAATGGGGCCATCGACGTGCTCATGGTCCGGGACGCCTGCACGGCCTTGGCCGAGGCGGGTGACGTTACCGTGGGATTTCCGAGCACCATCGCCCAGCCGGCAAAAATAACGGCTTCGGGTGGGACGATTACAGCCAAAATTGATCCGACGGCGAATTGCGACGTGGCGGCATCGGCGTTGTGGGGTGCGGCCAAGTGTGCGCTGCCGCTGACCGGCGAGGGCCGCGAAGAGAGTTCGCGCCGCATCACCGGGCGGCTCAATCGCGGTGGCCCGCTGCTGACGTTTCGGGCGAACGGTGGCTCGGTGAAAATCGAGCCGGGCGAGACGCTTTTCGAGTAGGGGCCGACAACGCGCTCGCCTCGCCGGCGTGACGAGGCCCAGTATCAAGGGCATGTCCGTTACCGATGCGATCCATGAACTCATTCCGCTCCTGCAGCGCGCCCACACCTTGGGAACCATTGCGGATTTGTTGGGATGGGATGAGCAGGTGAACCTTCCGCCCGGCGCGGCCGAGGGGCGTGGAAATCAACAGGCGATCTTGGCGGCGGTGCAACATGCGGCCGCCAGCGAGCCGCGCATCGGCGCCCTGCTCGCGGGGCTCGAAAGCGCGGCCGGTGCGCTCCCAGTGGAACAGGCCGCCGTCGCGAAGCAGGCGCGGCGCGACTACGATCACGCGACGAAACTGCCCGCTGATTTTGTGCGCGAAAAAGCCGTGCAGGATAGCCGGGGTTATCACGCGTGGGCGCGGGCGCGGGCGGCCAGCGATTTTGCGGGCTATGCGCCGGTGCTGGAAAAGAACCTGGAATTTGCCCGGCGCGAAGCGGCGTATCTCGGTCACGCCAGTGCGCCGTATGACTACATGCTCGACAAGTTCGACCCCGGTTTGACCACGGCCACCGTGGATCGCCTGTTTGGTGAATTGAAGCGGGAGCTCGTGCCGTTGGTGCGGGCCATCACGGCGTCGCCGGTGGCGGCCCGGGCGCGGGAGGTCGGAGAGCGGTTACGGGGATATCCGATCGAGGCGCAGCGCGCGTTCCTGCGCGAAGTCACGGCGCAGCTGGGGTTCGATTACGAGCGTGGGCGGATTGATGTCGCCCTGCACCCGTTTTGCTCGGGCGCGGGCAACGACGTAAGGATGACGACCCGGTACAACGTGGACCAGCCGCTCGATGCCCTGTTCAGCTCGATTCACGAGACCGGGCACGGGCTCTATGAACAAGGGATCCCGGTGGCGCACCTCGGGACGGCACTGGGCATGCATGCCGGCATGGCCGTACACGAGTCGCAGAGCCGGCTGTGGGAAAACCAGGTGGCGCGCAGCCGCGGATTCTGGCGGCATTTCGAACCGCGCTGGCGCGAGCGGTTTCCCAGTCAGACGGCCGGCGTGAGTTCGGAGGACCTTTATCTCGCGATCAATGCGGTGGAGCCGACCCTCATTCGCGTCGATGCCGATGAAGTGACGTACAATCTGCACATCGTGCTGCGCTTCGAAATGGAAAAGAAATTGTTCGCCGGCGAGCTGGCCGTGCGCGATTTGCCGGCGGCCTGGCGCGAGGCATCGCGGGAACTGGTCGGCCTGGAGCCCGCCAACGATCGCGAGGGCGTGCTGCAGGACGTCCATTGGAGCGGGGGCGCCTTCGGCTATTTTCCGAGTTATTGCATCGGCAACATGATGGCGGCGCAGCTCTGGCAGCGGTTGCGCGCGCTGCGGCCGAATCTCGAGGAGGATTTCGCGCGCGGCGACTTCGGGTGGTTGCTCCGGTGGTTGCGGGAAAACATCCATGTCCATGGGCGGCGGATCAGCGGACTGGAACTGATTCAGCGCGCCACCGGCGAGGCGCTCTCACCCCAGCCGTTGGTGCGTTATTTGCGCGAACGCTATGGCACGCTCTATCGAGCGTGAATGACCAAGGTTCAATGGCCAAGGTCCAAGGCCTGATCACCCGTTTAGATCTGGGCTGGTGATTTGTTTGGCGTTTGGAGCTTTGGACCTTGGACTTTTGCCGCATGACTTTGATCGACACGCACACTCATCTCGAATCTTTCGCGCGCGCCGGCACGCTGGCCGGCGCGCTCGAGCGGGCCCGCGCGGCCGGGGTGGAGTCAATGATCACGATCGGTACAGCCCCGGATGACTGGACCGCGTACCGCGACATCGCGCGCGATTCCCAGGGCTTCGTGAATTACACCGTCGGGTTGCATCCCTGCTCGGTGGACGCGGGGTGGGAGGGCGCGGTCGCGCAGATTGCCTCGTTTTGGTCCGGCGACGCGTCGCTTCGGCCGGTTGCCTTGGGTGAGACGGGCCTCGACCGCTTTCACCTGCCCAAGGACGAGGCGAAGGCGGCGGAGATCTTCGGTTGGCAGCGGGCGGCCTTTGCCGCGCAACTCGCGATGGTGAAGCGGCTGGGCTGTCCGTTGGTCGTGCATTCGCGTGGCGCGTTCCCGGAGTCGGTGGCGATGATCGATGCCAGCGGCGTGGATTGGACGCGGGTCGTATTTCACTGCTTCACCGAGGGTGAGGCGGAGATGGCGGAGCTGACGCGCCGCGGTGGCGTGGGCTCGTTCACTGGAGTCCTGACCTACAAAAGCGCTGAGTTGGTACGGGCGGCGGCCAAAGCGCAGGGGCTTGGCCGGTTGATGATTGAGACGGATGCGCCGTATCTCACGCCCATGCCCCATCGCGGCAAACCCAACGAGCCCGCGTTTGTCCGGCACACGGCGGAATTTGCGGCGGGATTGTTCGGCGTCAGCTACGACGAACTCGCGGCCACAACGACGGCGAACGCGCGGAGGTTTTTCGCCCTGGCGAAAAATCAATAAGGTTTTTGCGCAGCAAAAACCTAGGCTTCGTCGAACTTGCGGATAAAGAGCGCTTCGATTTCGGCCAGCATGGCGGAGGCGTCCGCGCCCGTCGCGATGAACTTGACCGTCGAGCCCGAACCGGCCGCGAGCATCATGAGCCCCATGATGCTCTTGCCGTTCACCTGCTCCTCGTCCTTTTCCACAAAGACATCGGATTTGAACCGGTTGGTAATGCGCACGATCATCGCCGCCGGGCGGGCGTGAATGCCCATCTTGTTCTGCACGACCAGTTCCTTGGTAACGGACTGGGTTGCAGGTGTGGCATCGCTTTTATTCATCGATTCAAAACAGACCGGTCAAAATCCGGATTGAGAGGGTTGCTTGCAACCCAAAAACCGTTCCTCAGGCTGTGACGTGATGGCGCAGACCGCGATTATCGTTCCCTGTCGGTTGGCATCTACCCGATTCCCCCGCAAGCTGTTACACAACATTATGGGCCGTCCGCTTTTGCAGTGGGTGGCGGAGCGAATCGCGCGTGAAGCGCCGGAGTTTCCGCTGTGGTTCGCGGTGGATGACGACTTGCTGGGCGCGTGGGTTGAGGGCGCTGGCTTCCGGGCGATCATGACGAGTGCGGCCCACCAGAGCGGCACCGATCGGCTGGCCGAGGCGAACCGGAAGGTGCAGGCGGACATTGTCATCAACGTGCAGGCCGATGAACCCCTCGTTACGGGCGCCCAGATTCGCGCGCTGGCCAACTTGTTGACAACCGGGGGTGCGCCGATGGCGACCCTCGCCACCCCCTTTCGACGGGCGGTAGATTTCGCTAACCCGAACCAAGTGAAAGTGGTCCTCGCGACCAGCCGACCCCGGGCGCTTTTCTTTTCGCGCTCGCCGATGCCCTACGCGCGTGATCGCAACGGCGTGGTGGATGATGCCTGGGTCCAGGCCAACCCGTGCTTCAAGCACTTGGGGCTCTACGGGTATCGTGCAGATTTGCTTGATAAATTTGCGGGACTGCCGCTCGGAAGACTCGAACAGATCGAAAAACTGGAGCAACTCCGCGTGTTGGAGAACGGGTTTGAGATAGCGTGTGCCGTGACGACAGATCCGACGATTGGGGTGGATACGCCGGAAGATGCGGTGCTCTTCGAGAAGTGGCTCGGAGCGTGAAAGAGGTAGGGACGGCTCTCCGAGCCGTCCGCGGTCCGCTCGGAGAGCGGCCCCTACCGCGGTGGCGCGCGAAAGTCCGAACGCTAACGGAAATCGAAAAAACAAGAGAACGGTCTCTTGTTACCTGAACCTTGAACCGTGTGACTTGTCCGCCGGCGGCCCTCAGATCTTCCCGGCCTTGCGCGCTTCCACCATTTTGTAGAAGTCGGTGAACAACGGGTCGGCGTCGTTGGGGCCGGGAGCCGCCTCGGGGTGATACTGGACGCTGAACACGGGCAACGACGTATGGCGCAATCCCTCGACGGTGTTGTCGTTGAGATTGATCTCGGTCACTTGCGCGCCAGTTTTTTCGAGCGACTTCGGATCGGTGGCGAAACCGTGATTCTGTGCGGTGATGGACACTTTGCCGGTCTCGAGGTTCTTCACCGGCTGATTGCCGCCGCGATGGCCAAACTTCAGCTTGAAGGTCGAGCCGCCCAAGGCGTGCGTGAGCATCTGGTGACCGAGGCAGATGCCGAAGATGGGAAAATCGGGCAGCAGCCCTTTCACCGTCTGATAAATATAGGGCAGCGCCGCCGGATCGCCGGGCCCGTTCGAAAGGAAAACGGCATCGGGCTTTTGTTCGCGAATCTGCTCGGCGTTGGCCACCGCCGGGAAGACCTGCACCTCGAAACCGTGGTGGACGAGCTTGCGGTAAATACTGTGCTTGGCGCCGTAGTCGAAGGCGGCGACGCGGAATTTTTTCGCCGGCACGCCCAGGGCGTTCATCGTCGTTCCGACCGGGAGATACGGGGTGTTGTAATTCGCGACGGCGTCCGCCTGCCAGAGGTAGGGCTGGGCACACGTGACGTCCTTCACGTAATCGGCCCCCGCCATGTCGCGCCACGAGCGCGCCCGATCGACGGCGTCGGCGTCGCTGATCGGCAGGGTGCTGAGGCAGCATTTCATCGCGCCATCGACCCGCAATTTCTTCGTCAGCGCGCGGGTGTCGATTTCACTGATCCCGGGAATGCCATGGGTGCGCAGGTAGTCGCCGAGCGAGATCTTGCTGCGCCAATTGCTGACCACGGGTGAAAGCTCCCGTACGACAAAACCGGAACACTTGGGCCCGCTCGACTCCGCGTCCTCGGCGGCGATGCCGTAGTTGCCGATCTGCACGGCGGTCATCGTGACGATCTGGCCGAAATAAGAGGGATCGGTGAGAATCTCCTGATATCCGGTCATCGACGTGTTGAACACGCACTCGCCTGAAATGGTGGCGTCGGCCCCAAAGGCGCGGCCCCGGAAGATGGAACCGTCTTCGAGCGCGAGGATGGCGGGCTGGGCAGTGGACATTAAAGGGCGACGAAAGAGCTTCACCCGCACACTGCCAAGAGGTTTTTGCGGTCGCCGCGACTTTGGGGCCCGGCTAAGGGTCGTATCAGTGGCGTCCCGCTCCGGGGCGCCACGGGTGAAAACTTGAAAAAGAGTTCATATTGTCATTCTGGGCGAGGCGAAGAATCCATGCGGTCGAGTGGTCGTGCCCGGGCCGGCGGGCGATTTTAAGGCGTCATTTGACAGCCGTGGATTTGACCGCAAAGTCTGCGCCTTAGTCATTTGCCCAAAACCACCACTATGCCTGCAAGCGAAAGTGCCGGAGAAGCCGAAGCAAACTACGTTGAGGACCGGTCCGTGTGGTTCGAAGGTCAGGGCCTCTGGCAGCATGTGCCCGAGAGCAATTGGCGCGACTGGATCTGGCAGCTGAAGAATCGGATCACGACCGTCGAGCAGTTGGAGACGTTGATGACCTTGACGGCCGACGAGAAGGCGGGCTGCGCGTTTGCGAATCAGAAGCTGGCGCTCGCGATTACGCCCTATTTTTTCAATCTCATCGATCGCTACGACCCGAATTGTCCGATTCGGAAACAGGTCATTCCGCGGGCCGGTGAGATGGTGGTTTCCGAAGGAGAAATGCTCGATTCCCTCGGGGAGGATGGCCACTCGCCGGTGCCGGGTCTGGTACATCGTTACCCGGACCGGGTGCTTTTTCTCGTCACGGATCGGTGCGCGGCCTACTGCCGCTATTGCACGCGCAGCCGGCTGGTTTCGAACGCGCAGGACTACAACTTTCATCCGGAGTTTGAACAGGGCCTGCGCTACATCGAGGCGCATCCCGAGATTCGCGACGTGCTGCTTTCCGGGGGCGACCCGCTGTTGCTGTCGGACAAGAAGATTGAGCATCTCCTCGCCCGGCTGCGGGCGATCAAGCACGTCGAGTTCATCCGGATCGGCACGCGCATTCCCGTGTTCCTGCCGCAGCGGATTACACCGGAGCTGGGCGAGATTTTCAAAAAATATGGCCCGATTTGGATGAGCATTCACGTGAATCATCCGAAGGAATGCACGGCGGAGCTGCGCGCGGCCTGCGAACGGCTGTCCTTCGCGGGCGTTCCGTTGGGCAACCAGAGCGTGTTACTGCGCGGCGTGAACGACAGCGTGAGCGTGATGAAGGCCCTGGTGCACCGGCTGCTGCGGATGCGCGTGCGGCCGTATTACATCTATCAGATGGATCTGATCACGGGCGGCTCGCACTTCAAAGTGGATGTGCGCAAGGGCATCGAGATCGTCCGGGCTTTGCGCGGGCACACGACTGGTTACGCCGTGCCGCAATATGTAATCGATGCTCCGGGCGGCGGCGGCAAGGTGCCGCTCAATCCCGATTACGTTGAGTCGATTACGGACGACGAAATCGTGTTCCGGAACTACGAAGGAATCCAATTTCGCTATCCGTTGAAGACCGGCGCGCCGCGCGCGGTTGATGGCGCTACAGTGCCGGCGACAGGCATCGAGTCGATCGTCGTGCGTTAGTGGCTACCTGGGGTCACTGAGATTGCCGCGTTGTTGAAAGGGAGGGCCAAGCTCCCTCGAGATTGGAATGACGAGGAGTCTCGACGGATCTGTGGTCAAAAAGATCTTCGAATCCGATGGTTGCAGCGTGCGCCATGGAAGGGTTGATGTATGTTAGTTGTTGGAAAATAGGGTTTTGGGTTAATCGTGAATCACCTGAGTTTTTTTTAGAAAATTTGAGCGTTTCACCCAAAACCCCGTCTATCTCCACGTAGTCAACACTGTCCACGGGGATAGTGATGGTTTGTAGTTCATACGGTTTACTTGGTGTTAGGTCACACGGGCCGCCTCTTCATGGGGGCGGCTCTTGTGTTTTCAGGGTTTCCGCTCGAGCGCGGAAACCCAATTTCGGGTGCGGAGCAAGCGCTAACCCGACCATTTTCTAACCCGGCGCCGCCGCAACCAAAGTTGGACATTATCGGCGTTTAGCGCGCGTGCCGCCGGTAGTGAGCATCGAATAGCGAATAGCGAGTAGCGAGCATGAGGGTCAACGTTCCCCTCTTTCTCCCCGCTACTCACTACGCGCTTCTTCACCAAATTGTCGTAAAAGTGAACGATCCGAGCTGATATCAGGACACCCATCTCCCCGGCGCAGCCACCGCGTGTTCGAAAACCAGAGGGTGAAAAATGCGGGCTACGGGACCTCGTAGATTTCGAGTAGCGCCACACCTTCGGTGCCGCCCTTGCCGCTGACTTCAACCGAGTAAGGGCCGGGTGGCACGGTGATCAGGAGCGCGGCGTCGGCGCTGTTGTCCGGGAGGTCGAAGGCGCCGACCGACTTGGTCGCCGCGGCGATGACTTTGGCGTTTTCGCCGACCGACCAGCGATCGTTCGTGGCCAGCACGGTTTGG
>CANJNJ010000130.1 GCA_947474995.1 Opitutaceae bacterium
GATCGCCGCACTTCAGGAACGGCGTAACGTTCAAAACAACTCGCCTTGCTGGACCTTGGGCGTGGGCGGCGGCGGTACGAAGTTCACCGGTTCGAGGATCTCCGGCCCGTCGTGGCGGGGCGAGTTGACCAGACTCGAGATTGGGACCACCGCCATCTCACTGGCAGGGTGGGGTGCGGTGAGCGTGGCGATCTGCTCCTTGGAAATCGGTCCGGGCGCCAGCCAGCGTTTCGCTTCCTCGGAGTCGAGGATGGCCGGCATGCGGTGGTGGATCTTCGCTACGAGCTCGTTCGGCTCCGTGGTCAGGAGGGCGCAGGTCGCGGGGCGGCCCGGTTGCGCGTCTTCGAAAATCCCGGCCATGAAAAAGGGCGCGCCGTCCTTGAGGTGGATATCAAACGGCACCTTGTTCTTTTCGTCGAGGCGCAGCCATTCGTAGAAACCATCGGCCGGCACGAGGCACCGGCGCTTTTGCACGGCCTGCCGGAACAGGGCCTTTTCGGTGACGCCTTCCGACTGCGCATTGATCGGGGCCAATTTTGGTTTCTCGGATTTTTCCCAATACGGCACGAATCCCCAGCGCATGGTTGTCAGGCACGCGCCACCTTTCTCGTCGGCGGTGACGACGGGGATGTCCTGGCTCGGCGCCACGTTGTAGCGCGGGCCTTCGACCCAGTCCGGAAGGTTGAAGGTCCGGCGCAGGTGCGCGGTCAGCACATCGGTGTCCTTGAGGCGATAGCGGCCGCACATGCAGAAACGGTGGTTCCGGTTCGCGGCGTTGGCAACGCTGCCGCGGACGGCGAGGAAACCGACGCCGGTCAGAGACCGGCGTTCCTTTGCAGGTTTTCATTGTTCCCGGACTCGACCGAATCTACTTTTAACGCCAACGCCGTTCCCCACGGCCAAAATCCATGCGTACCCTTGTCCTCTCCCTGTTGTGGGCCGTCGCCTCGTTGCACGGCCAAAACGCCACCGAAGCCGGCCGGTTTCACGTCGAACATCCGACGTTATTGAATCTCGGCTTTGAGTGGTCGATCCGCGGCGACGCCAATCGCAACGCCTCGGTCGCCGTCAAGTTCCGCGCCGTCGGCGAGGGCGCGTGGCGCGAGGCGATGCCGCTGCTGCGGATTGGCGGCGAACGCGTTTTCCGGGCGCGGGAGCACCTCGAGTATGTCGTCCCGGACGCCTTCGCCGGCTCCATCCTCAACCTGCAGCCGGGCACGGAATACGAGTGTCAGTTCCAACTCACCGATCCCGACGGCACGAGCGGCGAGGCGGCGCACACGGTGAAGGTTAAGACCCGCGTCGAACCGCAGGCCTCCACGCAGGGCCGGACGCTTCACGTCTACCCGCCGGACCACAAAGGCGAGCGACTCGAGCCTAATTTCGCCAGCGTCATGGAGGCCTACTATGGTGCGGGTCTCGGCGACTGGAGCGTGGTCTGGGAACGTCGGGCGAAGGCGGGCGACACGATCCTCGTCCACACCGGCCTCTATAAGCCGGAACGCTTCAACTACGTCGACCCGATGATGACGCCGTTCGATGGCACGATGTCGCTCACGCTCAAGGGCACGCCGGACAAGCCGATCAGCATCAAGGCCGCGGGCGACGGCGAGGTGATTTTCGACGGCGACGGCAACCACTGCCTGTTCGATGTCACGGCGTCCGAGTATCTGCTCTTTGACGGGATTGTCATTCGCAACACGGACGTCGGCATCATGGCCGGGCAGAAGGAAGTTCTCGGGGCGGTGGGCCTGACGGTGAAAAACTGCCGGTTCGAAAATGTCGGCTTCGGTGTCTGGACGGAATATGCGGGCTCCCGCGATTTTTATATCGCGGACAACCTCTTCCTGGGCCGCCTCGATCGCTTCCGCCTGATCGGGTGGACGGGGCCGCTCTGGGCCAGCGCCGGTCCGTTCGGTTCGCATGCGATGTCGAGTTACTATGCGGTGAAAGTGTACGGCCCGGGCCATGTCATCGCGCATAACGCGATCGCCTATTTTCACGACGCCATCGGCATCTCCACCTACGGCACGCCGGAAAAGGATCCGGAACGGCGGGCTTCCTCGATCGACATTTATAACAACGATATGCACGCCTCGGGCGACGATTTCGTCGAGACGGATGGGGGCGTCCACAATGTGCGGGTCTTCAACAACCGCGGGGTCAATGCGGCGCACGGCGGTTACAGTTCCCAGCCGGTCTTTGGTGGACCGGTTTATTTCATCCGCAACATCGCTTACCATGTCCCCGGTGGCGCCATCCTGAAGTTTTCCGCCAAGCCGGCGGGCATTTTTGTCTTTCACAATACGCTCATCGGGGAACACGTCGCCGGCGATCCGACTTCCAATGTGCACTATCGAAATAATTTGATTCTCGGCCGGGATACCCCGGACCGGGGCATCCTGGTGTTTCCGAATGCCACGGAGGCCTACAGCAGCGACTACAACGGCTACCGGCCGAATCGCGGCGTGAAGGACCAATACCGTTTTCTGGCGCCGAAAAAGGGCGAAGTACGCTACGAGCACAAGCCGGAGGACTGGCAGAAGTTTTCCACGCTGGCGGCGTTGGCCGCCGCGACGGGGCAGGAGACGCACAGCCGGGAAATCGACTACGACATCTTCGTGAAACTCGCCCCGCCCGATCCCGCCAAGCGGCATGCAATGTACCATGCGATGGACCTCAACTTCGACCTCAGGCCTGGCGGCAAGGCGGTCGATGCGGGTGTGGCAATTCCGACGGTCAACGAAGATTTCACCGGCAAGGCGCCGGATCTCGGGGCGCTGGAGGTCGGCAAACCCGTGCCGCACTACGGGCCCCGCTGGCTAAACTGGCGGCCGTTCTATCGGTAAAGCGGGTCATGAACTTTGGGTTTCTTGCCGGCGGCGGATTAGTTGGGGACGCGCCGCCCTCGCCGCGTGACGCCGGGAGAAAAACCGCGACGAGGGCGTCGCGGCCCCAGCGTCGGTTGGCCCGAAACTGCCTGACCGGCTCCAAGGCTCACCCATGACCACCTTGCCCCAGCGGATATCCTTGGTCAGCCAGACGACTGCCATTCTGCGGCAGGAGATCGCCGAAGGTGCCTGGCGCGACTGGCTCCCGGGTGAACGGGCGCTGTGCGATATCCTACAGGTTAGCCGGAACACGCTGCGCGCGGCCCTGGTGCAGCTTAAGCGCGAGGGTCTGATTCGTTCCGCTCACGGTGCTGGCAATCAGATTCTCGCCGTCGCCCCGCGCAAGCGTCCCCGCCTGCAGTCGCATGATGTGGCGCTGTTGTCGCCGGAACCCCTGGAGGAATTGCGCCCGTCCCATACCCTGTGGATTGATGAGCTGCGCAGCCTGCTGAGCGAACGCGGATGTCGGTTGCGGGTTTTTCATGGTCACCGCTATTTCCGCGCCAATCCGGGGCCCGAATTGAAAAAGCTGGTGGGCCGCAATCCGCATGGCTGCTGGATCCTGAATCTTTCGAACCGCAACGTGCAGAGTTGGTTCGCCAAGAGTGGACTGCCCTGCGTGGTCGCGGGTTCGATCTACCAAGACATCGAGTTGCCCTTTCGCGACCTCGATCACCGCGCGATGTGCCGCCACGCGGCCGGCGTGCTCCTGGGTCTCGGGCACCGGCGGATAGCGCTCATCACCCACAAGTCGCCGCGCGCGGGTGACGTGGAGACGGCAGACGGGTTGGCGGAGGGTGTGGCGCTTTCGCCGCATCGCGACGCCACGATGATGACGGTTTATCACGATGGCACGGCCGGAAGTGTCTGCCTCGTGGTGCGGCGCCTGTTGGAGCAGAAGCAGCGGCCCACGGCACTGGTCGTCGTCAATCCCTATTGTTATCTCACCGTCTCCAGTAAACTGGCCCAGCTCGGCGTGCGGATACCCGAGGACATGTCGGTGATTTCGCGCGACGAGGATTCTTTTCTGTCGTTCCTGGTGCCGCCGCCCGCGCGTTACGTGGTGAGTCCCCATGTGATGGCTCGCGGGCTGGTGCGGCCGGTGATTGAACTGCTGGAGGGCGAGGTGGTGACGAAGCGGGCGCTGCGGATCATGCCGGCATTCATTCGGGGCGAATCCATGGCGGCGCCGGCGGGTTGAGCCGGAGAGGTGCAACGGCCAGCCCCCTCTTAAAGGGTGTCTAAACCGGATATGTGCAGCCCCATCCACAAACGCGACTTTTGTACCGTGACGGGAAGAAATGATGGTTGTCGTGGCCCTGCTCGAGAGAGCAGGGATGCCCGTCGGTACAGGGCTGAGTCCCGCTTCTCTCGAAGCGGGCTGCAACGGTACTGTTTCCCAGGAACTGAAGGTGGAGCCCGTTGTCCCCAACGGGCTGACGTGAGGGCGAACGTTTCAAAACCGATGAGGACATCGCGTTTCACCTTTCGGTGGAGTCGCTTTCAGAGCGGGAATGCACTCCGACTGCAACCCTCCCGCTGCGGCGGGCCCGGGATAAGTGGTTTAGGCAAAGCACCACTACATTCGCGTTTAGGTGAACGACCGTTTTTTAATATTTCACGAGTATAACAGGCGACGTGTGAAGCGCCTTTTATTTCCAACGAAACCCCCAACCACATTCGGTATGAACTTGTCACCGTTTTTTCCCGCGAAGATCGCGATCCCGGCTTTGGCCGTCGGATTGCTGTCGGCTGCCAGCCTGCTGGCGCAGACCAGCCCCGCACCGTCGGTCGCGACGAGCGCCAAGAAAGAGGATGCCGAATTGGTGAACCTATCGCCTTTTGTGGTGAGTGACTCCACCGACGTCGGCTACATTGCCACGCGCGCGGCCGGCGCGACGAAGACCAGTACTCCGATGATCGATCTGCCGCACTCGATCCAGGTGCTGAACAGTGAGTTCATCGCCGACACGGCGTCCAATAACATGTTTCAAGCGGCCCGCTACGTGAGCAACGTGGGCGGCGGCAGTCAACGGGGCGACGATGCCCTGCTGATTCGCGGTTTCGCCGTGACCCGCCTCCGCAACGGCCAGCCCTACTCGGCGGGCAACGCTTTCACGTTCGATGAAATGGCGGCGTTCGACCGCGTTGAAGTGATCAAGGGCGCCTCCGCGGTGCTCTACGGAACGGCCTCGCCCGGTGGCCTGATTAACCTGGTCGACAAGCGGCCGCTGCCCAAACAGCAGACGACGGTGAGCCTGATGCTGGGCAGCTTCAATTTCTACAAGGGGATCCTCGATACCACGGGTCCCATTGCGAAAACGGGGGATATGGAGGTGGATTATCGGGCCATCGCCGGCTATGAGGACAGCCAAAGCTGGCGGCTCTTTGCCTTTCGCAAGCGTTCTTACTTTAACGGTTCCGTCCTGTTTAAGCTGGGTAAGGACACGAATGTCGTGACCCGCATGGAATACCAGCGGGACAACCTTAAGGACAGCTACGGCAAGCCGTATATCTGGTTCAGCACGGCGAATGTCGGGACGCTGTTAAATGTCCCGGATGAATTCTTCCGGGGTGACCCTGGCATCGATAAAAAGCGTGTCTCCCGGTTCATTTGGGACACGGCGATCGAGCACCGCTTTAATGACAATTGGAGTGCCCGGGCCTCGTTGGCCTATGGCGACGCGTTCGGCACCCGCACCGAAGTGTTCATCAGCGCGCAGGGTAATATCATCAACCTCTTCCCGCGGTTTGCCCAATACATTCCCAACGATCAGCAGCAATGGGTGGGGGAGGCGGACTTGTTGGGTAAGGTCAAAGTCGGGCCGACTACCCACCAGTTGCTGGCCGGCGTGAATTTCTACAATCAGGAAATTAACGACAGTAACATTCGCTATGCGGTCCGGCCCGATCCCTTTGACATTTTCAATCCGATCTATGGCAACACCACGCTCGGAGCCGAGGTGACCAGCGTTCGGCGCGTCGCTGATACGAACAGTAAATGGCGCAGTCCCTTCATTCAGGATCAATTTGGCATCTTCGATGACCGCTTGCAGTTCATCGTTGGGTTCCGGCACGACGACTTGAAGCAGAGCGTAAAGAGCTTTGTGACGGGCGCGACGACGCCGAACAACCAGACCAAGAATTCGCCGCGCTACGGCGTGTTGTGGAAGGTCTCCCCGGAATATTCGCTCTACGCCTCCTATAACGAGTCATTCACGCCGGCGTCTGGGGCGGGTTCCGTGCAGGGAATTCCCTTTCCTTCCCCCACGGCCAAACAGACCGAGTTTGGTTTGAAATTCGAACTGCTCAACAAGCGGCTCTTCGGTGGGGTCGCCTACTTTGAAAATGCCCGCCGTAATCTCACCACCGTTGATGTGCTGAACCCCGGATTCTCCGTCGCGACCGGCGAAATTACCTCGCGCGGCAGTGAACTCGATTTGGGGTTCGCCGTAACCAAGGAGTGGCAGGTCATCGCCGGCTTGGGCTTCCAGAACGCGACGACCACCAAGGACAACGTGGCGGCCAACCTTGGCCTGGAGCAGCCGAATGTCCCGAATCAGTCGGGCTCGGTTTGGACGAAATATAATTTCTCGACGGGTACAGTGAAGGGTCTGAGCCTTGGCCTGGGTGTGACGACCGTCGGGGAGCGGGCCGGCCAGCGCGACAGCGTGCCTCGCTCGTTCAGCATCCCCGGCTATACGATTTGGAACGCGCTGATTTCCTACCAGCAGGGGGAAAATAAATATTCGTTGAACGTCGAAAACCTCACGGATGAACGCTACATCATGATTGCTTCGGCGCGTCTCGCCGATCCCGGCGAACACCGCAATTTTCGTTTCACGTACACCCGAAAATTCTGATCCTGGGATGGGTCTAAACCGGACTTGTGCAGGAGAGGTGCAGCCGCTTGTCCCCAAGCGGGTTCACCTGAGCGCGAAATTACGGCAGCGCGTTGAGGTCAACGCGCTCCACCTTTCCGTGAGGTCGTTTTTACTGGTGAAACGAGATCTGACTGCAACGTTCCGGCTAAGAGGGCCCATAAAAAATGGCCCCTTGATTGTCATTCTGCGCGAAGCGAAGAATCCATGCGGTGCGATTCCCCGTTCGCGTGGATGCTTCGCGAACGCTCAGAATGACCAACCGAGGAGGCTCAGCAGCAGTGCAGCGAAGAAAGACACCCCGGGAGATTTATCCCGCAGTGCCTCCCGGCCGGGACCTCGCTTGCTCAGCTCTTGTCGTCGTAAAACCAGCTCAGCGGCACGCGGGCCTGCACCAGGTCGCAGCGCTTCCGATCCAGCGGAAACACGCGATAATGAATCAGCGCGTGGTCGCCGTCGAAGGTGACGCTGGGGTACTCCCAGTAGAACTGATCGTTCGTCTCGAGCGCCTTGGGCAAACCCCAGGTGCGGCCGCCGTCCTTGCTCACGGCGCAGAGCAACGGGCACCGCAACCCGAGCAGCCGTGCGTCGGGATTGAAATTCGGATTCCACAGCAACAGCAAATCGTTCGAACCCGGCAGGCGCTTGAGCACGCTGGGCGTGAGTGACGTTACGACGCCGGAAGGTTTGGGCGTGGTCCACGTGGCGCCGAGATCGGTGGACTCGCCGGCAAAGGATTGCCCGTTCCGGCTGCGAATGAACTGGAGCAATGAACCGTCACCGCGCTGGACGAGCGTGGCCTCTTCGAACCGCCCGCGCAGGGGATCCGTTTGCACCGCCGAGCGTTTCCACGTGGCGCCGTTGTCATCCGAATACGCGTAGTAGGTTCCCATGTGCGCCTCGGCGCCGCCGGCGGGACGGCTTTTGTCCGGAGGAAATATCGTGTGGCACTGCACGATGACCCGGCCGTTTTCCAGGGTGTAGGCGCGGTCGGCGCAGCCGGTGTGGTATTCGGTGTTGTCGGGCGTGATCCGGGTGCGGGCGGACCAGGTTTTCCCCTCGTCGGCTGAAATGCGGACCATCTTCGCGCAGTTGCCGTAGTTGGCCGCACCGTTGCCACCGCTGCGCCAGCTGTAGGCGAGCAACAGGCGGCCGTCCTTCATCCGGGTGAGGCCGGGAGAAATGCAGTTCACGAGCGCGTCCTTGTCGTCGACGACGACCGCGGGTTTCGACCACGTGCGCCCGCCGTCCGCTGAAGTCATGCCGCTGATCCGCGCGTAGCCGTCGTCTCCCGTGGGGTCGCGCCGCAACGGCGAGTCCGCCGGGCGTTCGGCGGCTGGCATCAGATCCGTCCGCATGAATTCCGACCAGAGGAGCAAAAGGCGGCCGTCCTTGAGTTTGATCACCGTTTGCTCGCCGTGCTTCGGGGCTGCTGGCGTGGCAGTGACGATGACAGATTTTTCGACGCCGGGAATTTCGCGCGGTTTGGGCAGGTCGGAAGGGAGTTCGGCCGCGGTGACAGAGCAAAGGGCGGCGACAGCAGCGAGGACAACGCGGTGGGGTTTCATTGGCTGACGGTAGGAAACACTCGACTGGTGGCCAATGGTCTGCTGCTGGTTCCGGAACGGTACCTCTGGCGCGCCACCGCCACGTGCCGGGCGCATCTTGTTGGTTCAATCGCGGTGACCTTTGGCTGGGTGAACCGCCCTGCCGCGTGGTCGCGCGGCGCCTGAGCTCAAGCCGATTCCATGTCACGGCCGTGACATAGAATCGGCACTCCCGTGCGGGGAGATTCTGCGTCGGGATTACGTCGGCGTCTCGGTTGCCGGGTAACCCGGGCGGCGGGCCACGTTGGTCGGCCCGAGGGCGTGACCAATTCCATGTCACGGCCGTGACATGGAATTGGCACCCGCGAGGCAAGGGAGTCGGCCGAGATGCATGGGTGACCGTGAACCGGGTCACGCCCTCCCCGGTCTTGCCGGGTGGGATGGACTCCTGCACCGTCCGGCATGCCTGCTCCTGTCTCCTTCGACGTCGTCATTGTGGGCGCCACCGCGCCCGGGATCGTGGCGGCGGTGCGGGCGGCGCGCGAGGGATTGCGAGTGGCGCTCGTGTCGCCCGGGGCGCATCTCGGTGGCAGCCTGCCTTCGCTCGGGGCCGTCGAAACGCACTATCGCGGCAATCGAGCGCCGTTGCTCCAGGAGTTCATCGACCGAGTGCGGGCGCACTACCGCGAGCGCCATGGGGAAGCTTCCGAACCGTATCGGGTTTGCACGGGTGGCAATTACCCCACGTTCGAACCCCACGTGGCCGAGAAAATTCTTACGGCGTGGATCGAGGCGGAGCCCCGCATTCGGCTCTTTCGCGGTTTGGTCCCGGTCACCGTCGAAAAAAGCGACCGCGAATTGCGGGCGGTGATTTTTCAAGCGCCGGCGGGAGGCGCACCGGTTCGGCTCGAAGCCCGGGCCTGGGTCGAGGCGAGCTATGAGGGTGACTTGCTGGCGCTCGCGGGCGCGGCCTTTCGTGTCGGACGGGAAGCGCGGAACGAATTTGGTGAACCGCGCGCCGGCCGCGTCTTCACGCGCTGGGTCACGGGCCGCTATCCGAGGGCGGCCGTCGAGGGGCGGCTCAACTTGACGACCGCGAAAGCCACCACGTCCGAACCGCTCGCGGACAGCACGGGCGCGGGTGACGATAATATCCAAAGTTACAGCTATCGCCTGTGCCTCACCGACGACCCGTCAAATCGACGGCTGCTGACGGCACCGCCGGCCGGCTACGACCGCGAAATATTTGCGCCCATCCTGCTGTCACCGGCCGAAAAGGAAAAGTTGCCGTTGCCGTTTCATCATCGGTTCCAAATCTATTCGCTCCGCGAAATGGCCGGGGGCGATCATCTGTTTCACGGCCACGCGCTGCCCAATCGCAAGCGGAGTTGGAACGCCACAAATCTGACGGGGGCGGGTAAACATTATCCGACGGCGGACGCGGCCGCGCGCCAGGTGATCGCCCGCCAGCACCGCGATCATGCCTTGGGTTTGATGTGGTTCCTGCAGAATGATCCGGCCATGCCCGAGGATCTGCGCGCCCAGGCTCGCGAGTGGGGCTTCGCGTGCGACGAGTTTGCCGACAACGAAAATATCCCGCCTCAGCTCTATGTGCGCGAAGCGCGGCGGTTGGTGGGGCGAAGTGTTTTCACCGAGCATGACGCCCTGGTTGCCGCGGGAGCGGAGCGCGCGCCGGTTCATGCGGATTCGGTTGGGATCACCGAATTTTCCCTCGATTCGCTCGCCTGCACGACCGAGCGGCAGCCCGGCACGCTTTGCGACGGGCAACTGTTTCAGATGGAAGTATCGCGTCCCGGGCAAGTGCCCTTCGGCGTGTTGTTGCCACGCGAACTGGATAACCTGCTCGTGGTCACCACGGTTTCGGCGACGCACGTGGGGTGGGGGACGGTGAGGCAGACTCCGACCCTGATGCATCTGGCCGAATCCGCGGCGTGGGCGATCGTCCTTGCGGCGCGGGAAAAGGTGGCGCCCGCTGAGGTGAACCTGACCGGGCTCCAGCGGACCCTGGTCGAGCGCGGCGTGATGATATCGTTTTTCAACGACTTCGATATGAGCTGCCCCGAGTCCTGGGTTGCAGCGGTGCAATATTGGGGTGCCCGCGGATTCTTTTCGTCGTACGACGCCCGGCCACTCGAGGTAATCGATGGCACGACGGCCGCGACGTGGGCGCGAGTCGCCGGGTTGGCGCCGGAAAGTTTGGCGGGCCTGACCCGCGGCGCGGCGTGTTTGCGGTGCTACAAAAAACGCTAATCGACGAGCCCAATGTGGCGCGAACTAGGTGGCGAGTGGGGTGGAAAATAGCCCGGTGTTCGTAGTTCCGCCTTTAGGCGGAAGGTTTTGGCCGTTCGGATTCCGCCTGAAGGCGGGACTACCAACGAGCTGGATAAATCTCCTCAGAACGGCTGCGCCGAAGGCCGCAGCTGGATGTCGCAGATCTGTACGCCAGGCGGGGCCGACAGCACGTAGCGCACGGCGGACACCAGGTCGGCCGCCGTGAGCGGCGGGTACGGGTAGGCGCCTTTTTGCGTGATCAACCCATCGGGCTTGCTGTGCCACGGCGTGTCGACGAGCCCGGGCGACAGGAGCGCGACCTTCACCTTTTGCCCGTCCTGTACCAACTCGGAGCGCAGGCCATCCGTCAAAATCCTGAGCGCGTGCTTGGTCGCCGCATAGACCGCCGGCGTGCCGGGCACCACGCGATGGCCAGTCATCGAGGAAATGTTGATGATGGCGGCCGGGTCCTTGCCGTGCATGGCCGCCGCCGCCTCGCGCATGCAGATGAGCGCCGCGCGCACGTTGAGGTCGAGGGCCGATTGCAGTTCTTCCCATTCGTCGCGCAGCAACGAGCGGCCGCCGAGGGTGCCCGCGTTGTTGACGAGTACATCCACGGTGCCCCAGTGCGCGACAAGCGCGGCGAAAAATCTCCGATTGGTCGCGGCCTCGCGCTGATCTCCGGCTAGCACCAGCGCCTCGCCTCCCGCGGCGCGAATCGCGGCGGCCGTCTCGGCGAGGGCGTCGGCGCGGCGGCCGGTCACGGCCACCTTCAAGCCGAGCCGGCCAAAATCCTCGGCGATGGCCCGGCCGATCCCGGAGGACGCGCCTGTGACCAGGGCAATTTTTCCGCGCCAGCGTTCGAGTTCAATGGTCATGCCGGCAGACTGCCGTGCGAACCGGACGGCGGGCAACCCGGCATTGTGGTCCCATGCCCGGACCAGAGGTTTTCGCTCTGCGAAAACCTTAGCAGGCTATTGCATCACCCCATTGTTCTCATCCAAGTTTCCGAAGTTGCCATTCGCTGGAGATCGTAGCCACAAGCGCCAGCGAGTGGTTCCTTCGGGCTACCGGTGGAACTCCGAAGCACAGGCATCAGCGGGCGTTATCGCAATTCTATCCACCGACGGGCCAAACCCGAAAATTATCCCTTTTTTCCCATGAAGAAACCATCCCGCCCTCTTTCCGACGGCGAAATCCACGAACTGAAACGCTGGAATACTCCGACCATTTATAATGGGTGGGAGCAATTCACCGGGCACGATGCCGGGCACGACGCGTTCAACCTCGAGCCGGTCCGCGATTACATGCCGCAGATGGGCCCGATGGTGGGCTATGCCGTCACGGTGGTCTGCGAGCCCGGCAATCCGAAACACAAGAAGACGAATCCCAACGCGTGGAGCCAATACCGCCGCTACCTGGCCTCGCTGCCCGGACCGAAAATCGTCGTGATCCAGGACCTCGACAAACCCAACCTCTACGGTGCGTTCTGGGGCGAGGTCACGAGTAATTTCCATCGGGCGCTCGGTTGTGTCGGCACGATTATTGACGGCGGGATCCGCGACACCGACGAGATGACGGCCGCGGGCTTCAAGGCGCTGGCCCGTGGCACGGCAGTGGGGCACGCCCATTCGTGTCCCGTCCGCTGGGGCGTGACGGTTGAGGTCTTCGGGCGGAAGATCAAACCCGGCCAGTTGATTCACGCGGACAAGCACGGCTTTCTGGCCGTGCCGTTCGGCGAGGAGGCGAAATTGCTGGAGGCGGCCAAATTCATGGACGCGAACGAATGCCGCACCCTGATCGAGGCGGCGCGCGACGTCACCGGCCTGACGCCGCTCCAGGTCTGCGACGCGCTCGATCGCGCCGGTCAGGATTTCTCCGCGGCGGCGAAAAAGAAATTCAGCCGCAAGGGTGAATGGTAAGAGCCCGGCAGTTCCTCGGGCAGCACAAGCGCTGGGGCATCGTGGTGCTGCTCGCGGCGTTCTCCATCGTCAATTACCTCGATCGCCAGGCGCTGTCGGTGCTCGCGCCGACGCTGCGCAAGGAACTCGGCATCTCCGTCGAGCAATACTCGTATGTCGTCAGCACCTTCCTGGCGGCGTACGCCATCGGCTATGCCATTGCGGGCAAGGCCCTGGATCGTTTTGGCGTCAAACTGGGCCTGGCGGCGGCGCTGTTGTTTTGGTCGCTGATTGGAATGGCGCATGCCGCGGTCGTCGGCTGGCTTTCGCTCGCCGCCTTGCGCTTTCTCCTCGGGTTGGGCCAAAGCTTTAATTCGCCCGGCGGCATGAAGGCGCTGGCGGAGTGGATTCCGCCGCGCGAGCGCGGGTTGTGCTCGGCGATTTTCTCCAACGCCAACAGCCTCGGCAACGTGCTGGCGCCGCCGATTGTGGGCGGCTTGGCGCTCTGGCTGGGGTGGCGCTGGACGTTCGTGATTGTCGGTGCGTCGGGCTTTATCCTGCTGGCGATCTGGTGGCGGATTTACGATCCACCGGAGACCCAGCGCGGACTCTCCGCGGCGGAGCGCAGTTTGATTCTTCAAACCCGCGCCCCGGCGATGGGGAACGCGGCGGAAGCTACCGCCTCGTATTGGGAAATCCTGCGCAATCCCCTCTGCCTCGGCCTCTGCCTGACCCGGCTGATTACGGATCCCTTCGCCTATTTTATTTCGTTCTGGCTCGTGGAGTATTTTCAATCCGTGCGCGGGTTTTCCCTGCAAACCGTCGCGCTGCTCGCCTGGATTCCGCCGCTCGCCTCGCCGTTGTTTGGGGGGCCGCTCGGCGGGTTTCTGTCGGACTGGATGGTGGGCCGCGGGGTCGATTCGCGGGTGGCCCGACTCCGCCTGATGATTGGCTCCGCCTGCTTCATGCCGCTCGCGCTCGTGGCAGTGCATACGACCCACACCTGGGTGGCGGTGGCGACCGTCGCGCTGCTGGTGGCGGCGAATTCCTGTTGGAGCGTCAACAAACTCACGTTGGCGTCCGAGATTGTGCCGCGGAGCCAAGTGGCGAGCCTCGTATCCTTGGGTGGCATCGCGGGCAGCATCGGCGGCGTTATTTCCACGTTGGTCGCCGGCCGGCTGATCGCCACGGTCGGCTACGTGCCCGTTTTCACCGGATTGGGGTTTCTGCATCTGACGGCGTTTGGCGTTCTTTGGCTGACGCTGCGCGCAAGTCCTGATAGCCTGATGGGAGTTCGAAGATGAGCGATCTCAACCACGACTCGGCCCATGACTGCTAAGAAACAGCGCTATCGTAGCCCGCTTCGGGAGAAGCGGGATTCAGGCATGGACGAAAGCCCATCCCTGCTCTCCCGAGCAGGGCGACAAAAACCGTCGCTTCTTCCCGTCCGGAGCAAGGCACGTTTTGCGGTGGGGGCGGCCTGGAGCCGGCCGAGCCAAGGCCGGAGATTCTTGGGCCAATGGTATGAAACACTCCTGGTTGTGACTGCACTTGCGCTTGGCCTGACGGGTCAGAGGGGGCTCGCCGCCGTTGAGACCGCCTTCGGGTTGCCCGCACCTCCGCTGGAACTCGTGACGGACGAAGCCAAATTCCGTGGTTTCGCAGAAACGGTGCGGGGAGAGGTCGAGCGGTTGCTCGGTGTGCCCGCGGCCCTCGACGACCCGGCCACGTTCAACCTCCTGCTTTCGAGTCGCGTCCACCTGGCCCACTATTTCGGCGACGATGAAAAGGCCGTCGCGACGGCGGCGTGGATTCGCTCGCTGCAGTCGGATCCCGCGCTTCGGCTGTTTGCCGGACTCACGACGCTCGCGGCCGTGGAGGCGCGCCGGCAAAACCCCGGGGCCGGGCCTGAGACGGCGAAATCCCGCGAAATTTTTCTCCGCGAGTTCACCCGCCAACTTGCGGACCTGCCTAAAACCCCGGCCGTCACGGCCATGCTCCGGGGCCAGCGGGAGAAGATCGCGAGCCTAACTAGGGAATCGCTGCTCGCCGAGACGCGCGACGTCATCATCCCGGCCATCGCCCGACGCGGACATTGCAGTCTCGCGGAAGCCGATCAACTGGTCCGCGTCCGTCATCGCCTCGTGAGCATCCTGCCGGTAAAAACGGAAACGCTGCAGGCGCTCGAGGCCGCGATCGCCGCGCGCCCCACCTCATGAAGAATGTTCACACCGCTCCACTGGAGGTGCTGTCGCCGAGGTCGAACGGCCCCTTTGCCACCGAACCCTACGAAGCGGGTTGGGCCGACGAAGCGTTGGCCATGATCTACGTGCGGGAAATGACCGGGCCGACCGTCGAACTTTTGCTGCGAGCCCAAATCTCCGTGGATGGCGCCCGCTGGTTTGATCATCCCGCGTCGCCGCTGCGGATCGAGAAGACGGGTGGGTTCAGTTTGCCGCTGCCCCAGTTTGGCAACTGGCTCCGCCTCGCTGGCGAAGTCGCGGGCGGACCGGCGGACGGATCGCCGGCGTTGGTCCTCGACCTTTACTGGGTGCTTAAGGGCTAGAAAGTAGCGAGTAGTGAGTAGCGGGTAGCGAGCATGGAAGCCGTCAAATGAGACCCCTCACCGCCGTTCTATTTTTCTCCGATCTACCCGTTACCCGCTA
>CANJNJ010000131.1 GCA_947474995.1 Opitutaceae bacterium
CCTCATCCGCCCAATCGCCCACAAACAGCGGAGCCGCCGGCTTGATGTCCGGCAACATTTGACCGGCGATGAGGAAACCGGCCTGCCACCGGCCTTGGAAACGGTTCTGGTGTCCCTCGCGCAGCACCAGGCCCGGGCGCCGATAGCCGTGGCGGTGACATTCACGCACAGCCTGCAGGCTCGAAAAGTAATGATCATTGCAGACCGTCGTGATGGTCAGGGACGGCAACGGCACGCTCAAGCTGACCGCCGCAAAATAATCCCAGTGCAAGGCCGGCGGGGCATCCCCGTCGGACCATGGACTGATCAGCAGGCCCTGGATGCCACGAGCGTGTAGCATCTCGGAAAACCGCTCGTTCGACATGCCGTCGCGGTGCAGCCAGAATTCCTGGGCGCGATAACCACGCAGGGACGCGCGTTCAAACGCCCCTTCGCGCATCTGCCGGATGGTGGGCGCGGGATTATCCCGCCAACCGCTGGCCGTCCGTTGCGCACACACCAGCGCCAGCGTCGGACGTTCCATCAGCCGCCGACCCTGACGACGGATTCGCATGAGGGTCGAGACATAGGGATTGGGATGATAGCCCAATTTTTTGGCGATGGCCTGAACGCGTGTCCGCGTTGCGGGGGGAATCCGCGGGTTATTGGACAGGCACATCGACACCGTGGCCTGCGTCACATTGGCCGCGGCTGCGACGGTCTTCATGGTGACGCCGTTGCTCATCGTTTAAGGATTTAACCACGCGGCCCTTCCGGAGCCAGCGCAAACGATAGCATCGGGCACCCGAGAAATAAATCATGGCGCAAGCCGCCCCGACCAATCGGTCGGCCGGCTAACCAGCCACATTTTCCCACGCTCCTTTTCGAAAATGCCGACGCCAACACGTGAGTGATGCCCGTCAATATCGTCACCGATTCTGGTGTCATCGTCACCGTCACAACCGGCTGAGGACTCAAATGGCTCAGCCCAAAGCGCGATCGGGGACAACACCAATGATCCCAATGGCAGCCCGCTGGCGGGCGCCGCGCCAGTCGGCGGCTCGCGCTCAACCAAATCCGTTTACCGGTTACGGAGGTCTCATCCCTCCTTGGACCACCTCTCAGAACGGTTGGTTCGAGCACGAGGTCCGCCCTTCGCCCGAGCCTTCAACCGATGTGGTCCTCTTGCTCACCTCGGCCCTGGCCCTGGCTGCCTGGCGGCGATGACGCCGGTGCTCCCGCCCTTCGTCGGCAGCACGCCGAGCAGCCCCTGAATGTCGCCGTCTCGCGACTGTAATCGGCCTTCGGCCTTACGCGACTCCGCTCGTCGCCGCGGTCGGCGTCGCGCGCCAGCGATACACCGTTCGCTCCAGCAACCCGACCAAGCCGTCGAGCATCAACGCCAGCACGGTGAGCACCAAAATGCCGGCATAGACCGTGTTGATGTCGAACACGCCCTCGGCCTGCAGAATCAGATAGCCGATACCCCGCGCCGATCCGAGATACTCACCCACCACCACCCCGACGAAGGCGAGGCCGACGGAGGTGTGCAGGCTCGAGAACACCCAACTCGTCGCGGAGGGAAGATAAACCGTGCGCAGGAGCTGGCGCGCGTTCGCCCCCAGCATGCGCGCGTTCGCCAGCACGACCGGGCTGACCTCCTTCACGCCCTGGTAGACATTGAAGAAAACGATGAAGAAGACGATCGTCACTCCGAGCGCGACCTTGCTCCAAATCCCCAGCCCAAACCACACGGCAAAAATTGGGGCCAGAATCACGCGCGGCATTGAGTTGAGGGCCTTGACGTAGGGCTCGAGCAGGCTCGAGGCCGTCGGATTGAGCGCCAACCACAACCCCCCGAGCAGGCCCAGACTCGAGCCCAGCACAAAGGCCAGCAAGGTCTCGGTAATCGTGGTGAGCAGGTGCGGATAAATCTCTCCACTCGCGAACCACTGCCAGACGCGCTGCCAGACCAGCACCGGTTCGCCGAAGAAAAACGCCGGCAGTACCGCCCACTTCACCAGCAAATGCCAGGCCGCGATCAAACCGACCAGCAACAGCACCCGCAGGAAAAAGAGGTGTTTTGCATTCTTCATGAACGAGAGTTCGAATCGCGTCCCCGCTGGCCCGAGGTAAAGTTGGGCCACGCGCTCCCCGCGCCCCAGCCGGAACGCACCGTCGCTTTGATGGCGGAAATCATCCTGTTCACGGGCGGGCCTTGCTCTGGGCGTAGCCCTTGAGGACTTCTTCCTTCATCGCCTGCCAAATCCGCTTGTAGAGTTCGACGAAGCGCGTATCGGTCCGGATTTCCGACACATCGCGGGGCCGCGGCAGATCAATCGGAAAGTCACCGATGGCGTGCGTTGCCGGCCCGGCCGAGAGCACCACCACGCGATCGGCCAGCAGGATCGCTTCCTCCAGGTCATGCGTGATGAAGATCACGGATTTCCGATTGGCCGCCCAAATCTCCAAAAGTTCGTTTTCCATCAACAACCGCGTCTGCACATCGAGCGCACTGAACGGCTCATCCATCAAGATGATCTCGGGATCGAGGATGAGCGTTTGCGCCAGCGAAACCCGTTTCTTCATTCCCCCCGAGAGTTGATGCGGATAGGCCCGCCCGCGTCCCGCCAACCCCACTCGCGCGAGCCATTCGTCGGCCCGGCGTTCGGCCTCCGGCCGCGCGACCCCCCGATATTCGAGCCCGACGGCCACGTTCTCCGTGCCATTGCGCCACGGCATCAAGGAATCGGCCTGAAACAAATAACCCGCCCGGCGGTTCAGTCCCGCCAGGGGCTCGCCGAAGATGCGCACCGCTCCCGCAGTCGGCTGCAGCAGTCCGGCCGCCACGTTCAAGATCGTCGATTTCCCGCAGCCGGTTGGTCCGACCACCGCGACAAACTCCCCATCGTTCACCCGCAGGTTCAAATTCCGTACCGCCGTAAAAGGCCCGCCGTTGCGGTCGTGACCAGGAAACGAGCAAACGAGTCCCTCGAGTTCCACCGCCACCCGTTCGCTGCCGCGCGGGTTTCCCGTCGCGCCGACTTTCGGAGCTATCGACGGTTCACTTGCCATACAGGGCCACGGCTTTTTGGGCAAAGGCGTTGTCGTAGGTATCGGCGAGATTGAATTTCGCGGCGCGGACCGTCGGATCGATCTCGGATTGAATTTTCAACACGGTCTCGGCTCCCTCCCGCGGGATTTGCCCGTCGCGTGAGTAGCCCGGGAGGGTCTTCTTGATCGCCGCCAGGACGACCTCCCGGTTCCCGCTGGCAAATGGCGGCGGCAGGACGCCGAGCACCTGCTCGGGCGTGGCCGTCTTCATCCAAATCAGCGCCCGCACCATCGCGTTGGCCAGCGCCTGAACGGTCCGGGGATTCGCAGCGACAAATTTTTCCGTCGCGTAGAGACAGCCGGCCGGAAACGACCCGCCATAGACCGCCTGCGAACCTTCCAGCGTGCGGCCGTCCGCGACAATTTGGACGAGACCCCCAAGTTCCAACTCGGTCATGACCGGGTCCACACTGGAAAGCGCATCGAGATTCCCATGCCGCACGGCCGCGACGGCGCCGGCGCTCTGCCCCACCCCGATCACCTGGATCGACTCCGGCTTGAGTCCGGCCCGGATCAGCTGGTGCATGACAAAAAAATGGGTCGCGGAACCAGGTGCGCTGACGCCCACCCTCCGGCCCTGCAGGTCGGCCGCCGAGCGATAATTCGGAATCTTCCCTTTGACGACGCCCAGCGCGATATCGGCGTAGGCTCCCTGCAGCACAAACGCCCGGAGCGGAATATTTTTGGCCCGCATCTGGATAGTGTGTTCATACGCTCCGGAAACCACATCCGCCGAACCACCGACCAACGCCTGCAGCGCTTTTGCGCCGCCGGCAAAGTCGCTGATCTCCATCTCCAGTCCCTCGGCCGTGAAGTAACCCAACCCCTCGGCCACGGACAGCGGCAGGTAAAAAAACCCGACCTTGCCCCCGACCGCGAGGCGGACGGAAGGCTTTTCCAAAGCGATCGAAGGCGTCGCTGCGCGCGCCGACGCGACCAGCCCACCGGCCAGCGCGACCAGAGCGAAGAACGCGGAACGCCTGAAGTTCAACATGTCAGTTCTCCAGCTTCTGCAACGCGTCCGCAGGAGGCAAAACCGTTGTGGTTCCTACATTCCTGATGCGGGTGGTCCACTGGATAACCGAACGCGTGGCGGGACGACCCCGCGGCGGCGGAAAGCCAATTTCCAATTCCACGCGATACTCTTCAATCACCCCGCCGTTCAACCGAAAGATCACGCGGCCCTCGACGTCCGGCGCGCTCTTCGCCTTTTTTTCCTCCCAAAGTCGCTCGACGACCGCATCGGGCAGCCAGCCGGTGATCACGCCGTCCCCTTCGCGAAATTCCTTAATTTCCGCGATCAAGTCGAAGAGTTCCTCGGTCGGGATCGGCATGGCCATGGCCTTGAGTGCGCCGTCAAAGCAGCGGGACAGCCGCGCCGGCTGTCCCTGAAAATCCACGACTTTGTCGGGTTCGGCACCCCGCGCCTCGTGGATCTGCGTCCGCGTCAACCAGCCGAGGGGCGTCTGGCCCACGGAGGCCCCCGATTTAAAATACGCGGCAATCGGCACGGGCACGCCACCTTTCGCTGGCGCCAGCGTGATTTCGGTCAGCGCGTTCGGCTCGGTTTTTCCAGTCACGGCCAGCGGCGCATCCGTCTCGGTCTTTACGGGGGCGTCAAGGGGTCTCGTCGACGGCCGCCGCACCGTGGTTTCCCACGAAAAACTCGCATGCCGCAAGGTGTCCTGAGCCGCGCGCACGTCAGCCCGCGGTTCGGCGAGGGCCGCGACCGTCCCTAGGGTGATGCAAAAAAATCCGCTTCTGAGCACGACAACGTTGCCGATACATTGTCCAGGGCAGCCATGGCGAACCCAATCGTCTCGCCGCGGAGATGACCAGGCAACGTCTCTCGTGGCCGCTGCGGGACAGACTGGGTGAAAAGAGACTTTCATTCTGAGCGCCGGCGAAGAAGAACACGGCGAGTCCTGGTCATGGGAGGGCCGTCTGCCGGATTTTCCCCTCGCAGTTAGCATCGAGGCGAGCAACTCGACACCAAAATACTGCTGCGCATCGTCGCGGTAAACAGTGACCACGTGCAGTTCTCGGGCAAAGTCTTGGCGCACGGCCGGCGCGTCGTCAGCAGGAATTTTATCGGCCTCCCCACGACTGTCCCCTGCGTACTCGAACCGCAGGATTCCTGGCTGGAAGTGGGCCTCCGGCGTCGCTGCAACCGGCCAATCTTCACGCCGCGCCGCTCGAACGACGGATGGGGGCGAAGCGGACAGCCCACAGCCGTCGCGCCCGTCCGGCGTCGACGTATCAATGGAGGGCCGAGCTCCGCCGCGGCCGCTTCATCGACGAGGACCGTTCGGCCTCCGACGGAACTCGGCTCTCCACCAACACCTCAAAGCCCGTAGCCCTTGAGCGGCACCGGCGCCATGGGAGGCAAGGGCGCGACCCCGTGGGCAAGCATCACTTCCTTGATCGCCGCGACGGTTTCGAAGGAGGGTTTGAAATTCCCGAACCGATGTCCTTCGGCGACGCGTTGCGGGGTCCAGTTATGTTTATTGGGCTGATTCCAGATTTCGATCTTCGCGCCTTTGGCATCGAGGAGTTTCACCACTTTGGGAAAATTCGCGAAGGCGGCGCCGTGCATGACGGTGTCACCCTCGTTCGAGACGGCGTTGATGTCGGCGCCGATGCTGAGCAGGTAGGTAACGGCTTCGACGGCCTCATCATCGGTGCCCGCCTCTTCCTCAACTGAGCGGGTGCCAAGACCGGCCGCAGCCATGAGGGGAGTGCAACCATCCACGTTCTTGATCGTTGGGTCGGCACCCAGTTCGAGGAGCAATTTGATGTAGGCGGTATCGGCCGTGTCGGCGGCCAGCATCACGGGCGTGCACCCCTTGCGGTTCACCCGCCCGCCACCGGAAGGTCCGCCGGTTAACTGCGCATTCACGTTCGCCCCTTTGGCGACAAGCTTTCGCATGAACTGCTCGCTCGTCATATGCCCGTGGTCCTCGGGAATCGGATCCCCTTCATCCTCGCCCCGGTCGGGTTTGCGAATCCACGAAAGGATGTGCAGCGGCGTGTACCCCGACCGCATGTCATTGGGATCGGCGCCCAGATCGAGGAGCACGGAGGCCAGCTCATAACGGCCGTTTTCAATCGCGAGACTCAGGGCGCTGGCGCCTTTGCGCAGCTGCTTGTTGCCCGGCCGGGTCGCGGGCGCCGTCACCGCATTGATGTCGACCCCGGCTTTCACCAGCGCGCGCACGACCTCGGCATGCCCGGCCCGCACGGCGAAAAGCATCGGCGTAAACCCCGTGTCCAGCGGGCTGCGAAAGTCGGCGCCCGCCGCGATGAGCGTCTGCACCACGGCGGTGTGCCCTTCCGCTGCCGCCCACATCGTGGCGGTCTGGCCTTGGGCAAGCTTGGCGTCGACGACCGCGCCCCGCGCGAGCAACGCCTTGACCGCTTCAATTTTTCCGGTGCGCGCCGCAGTCATTAGCGGGGTCTCGCCACCCGCAAGCGCGGCATTGGCATCCGCCCCCGCGTCCAGCAGCAGAGAAATCATGGCGGCATTGCCATTGGTGCCCGCGAGCGAAAGGGGCGTAACCCCATAGCGATTTTCCGCCTTCGGGTTGGCGTGGGCGGCCAGAAGCGCCTTGGCCATCGCGAGGTCGTCATGCCGCACCGCCCAGTGCAAGGCAGTCGTCCCGTCGACCTGCGCGGTGTTGACGTTGCTGTCGCCCAGCAGGGCGCGCACTGCGGCGCCGTCCTTCTTTTCCATGGCGTCGGCGATGGCCGCACGCGGAGCGGCGGAAGCTCCCAGCGCCAAGCTCCAACCTCCCATGAAACACCAAGCCATCAAACAGCCGTGAAGCGGGCGGCGGAAGTTTTTGCCGAATTGAAGATTCATGGGAGCTGGATGCTGAAGTTTGGAGCTTTCGCGGCTGCGCTGCGCTCACACCGACAACGGCGAGAATAGTTCGGTAATCTTGCCGTTGCTGTCGGCGAACGAGTCGATTTTCACGCCGGCCTTGTCCAGCAACGTGAGGTGCAGGTTCGCCAACGGCACCGGCTCGCGGTAACGCAGGTGGCGGCCACCCTTCATCCCCATGGCGGAACCGCCGGCCACCAGCACCGGAAGATTCGTGTGGTCGTGGACGTTCGGATTGCCGATGCCGCTGCCGTAAAGGAGCAGCGAGTGATCGAGGAGCGTGCCATTGCCATCCGGCGTGGCCTTCAGCCGCTCGAGGTAATAGGCGAACAGCGAGACATGAAACGCATTGATCTTGGACATCCGCGCCACCTTCTCGGGATCGTTGCCGTGGTGCGAAAGGGGGTGGTGCGGGTCGGCCACACCGGTCTCGGGAAAATACGTGCGATTGCTCGTTTCGCGCGCCAGTTGAAAACTGCAGACGCGCGTGATGTCGCCCTGCATCGCCAGCACCTGCAGATCGAACATCAGCTTCGCGTGGTCGATATACGATGCCGGCACGCCGAGAGGGCGATCGAGATCCGGCAGCGGATTGCCGACCGTGTTGGCCTCGGCCTGCTGGATGCGGCGTTCCACCTCGCGCACGGTGTCGAGGTATTCGCTGACCCGCCGCCGATCGGCTTCCCCGAGTTCGCGCCGCAGGCTGGCGATATCCTCGGTGATCCAGTCGAGCAGGCTCGCCCGCTTGCGCAACGCGGCGCGCCGCTCCGCCAGGCTGCCCCCTTCCCCAAAGAGCCGCTCAAACACGATCCGCGGATGCGCTTCGGACGGCAACGGGGTGGTCGGCGAGGCCCACGACAGGTTGTTTTGATAAACGCAGGCGTAGCCGTTGTCGCACTGGCCGGTCGTTTGGAGCATGTCCATCGACAGCTCGAGGGACGGCAGCTGGGACTCGCGTCCAATCTGCTGGGCCGCGAGCTGATCCGCCGTGGTGCCAAGGTAATAATCCGAACTCTCCGTGTGCTTGGCCTTGGCCGCACTGAGAAAGGCGGCATTCGAGGTCGCATGCGAACCCGGGTAGGCGTTGCGGAGTTCCAGATTGGTCATCACCGTGACGTGCTCCTTCACCGGCGCGAGCGACGAGAGAATCGGCGAGAGCTCCCCGAGCAGTCCGTCGGTGCCGCCGGGGGTCCAGCGGGACTGGTCGCAGCCCATGGGCATGAAGACATAACCGAGCCGGCGCACCGGGGTGGCGGCGGTCTTCGTGGCGGCCGTGGCCGCGGGAATCATCGCATCGAGCAGCGGCAGCGCCAGCGTGGCGCCCATGCCGCGCAGAAACGTACGACGGGGCAGGGCCTTCTTGGTGATAATCATTGTGATTTCCTCATCTGAAACGGAACACTGTTAACGACGCCGAGAATCAAGGTTGAAAGCCGGTAGTTTTCCTTTTGCGCCTGGCGCACGATTTGCCGGATGGCCGGCGCATCGTACGTTTCCACCCCGCGACCCAACGCAAAAATCATCAGCTTTTCGGCCACGGTGCCGGCGAAGAGGTCGGGGCGCCGGAGCAACGCCTTTTCGAGACCCTCCACGCCATCGAATTTGCTGCCATCCCAAAAGCCGCCCGAGGCGTCGACCGGCTTGTAATCTTCCAGATCACGCCACCGGCCGATCGCATCGTAGTTCTCGAGCGAAAAGCCCACTGGATCCATCATGTTGTGGCAACTGGCGCACGCGGGCTTCTTGCGATGCTCCGCCAGCCGCTCGCGAATCGAGAGCGATGCCGCGATGATGTTTTCGTCGAGTGACGGCACGTTGGGCGGCGGCGGCGGCGGCGGCGTGCCGAGCAGATTATCGAGAATCCATTTGCCCCGGATCACCGGCGACGTGCGCGTGGCATAGGATGTCACGGTGAGAATACTCCCCTGCCGGAGGAGTCCGCCCCGCTGGCGATGCGCGTCGCCGGCAAACGAGACCCGGCGGAAATGACTGCCGTAAATATTCGGGACGCCGTAGTGCTTCGCGAGCCGTTCATTCAAGAACGTGTAATCGGCGCTCACCAGATCGGTGACGGGACGATCCTCACGCAACACGCTCTCGAAAAACAACTCGGTTTCCTGCCGCAGCGCCTGGCGGACGTTGTCGTCGAAATCGATGTAGAGGCGCAGGTCGGGTGTCACCGCTTCGAGTCCGCGCAGGTGGAGCCATTGGGCCGCAAAGTTCGTGACCAGGTTGCGCGCCCGCTCGTCCGCCAGCATCCGGCGGACCTGCTGCTCGAGGACCTTCGGCTGGTGGAGGTCACCGCGCACGGCGACGGCGAGCAGCGCGTCATCCGGCAGGCTGCTCCAGAGGAAGAAGGAAAGACGGGAGGCCAGTTCCAAATCGTTCACCCGATAAACGGTCCCGGCCGCCGCGCCGGCCGGCTCGTGCTCGACGCGGAGGAGGAATCGCGGGCTCACCAAAATCGCGCTGAGCGCATTCTCGATCCCGGCCTCAAAACCGGCGCCCTCGGCGCTGCCCTCGATGAAAAACTGCATCGGCTTGCGGAGATCTTCGTCCGTCACGGGACGGCGATAGGCCCGGCGCAGGATCGGCGTGAGCACTTCGCGGGCGCGCTCGCTCTGCACGGCGGCCGCAGCACGGGCGGCGTCTTCGGCGACGACCTTGCCAAAAATCATCCGGCGACTGGGCGTGTCGCCCGGACCCTTGCCCTCGAACGGCCCGGTAATGGAAACCTGATAAACCGCCGGCGACGGACGGGGATGCCGGTGCATGTTGAAATGCACGAGGTACGGCTGGCGCTCCGTCTCGAGAATCGTCGTGGGATTCTTGGGAAACGTCACGCCCACCTCGTGCGGACCGGCCTTGACCGTGACGCGGAACTTCAAATGCGCATCCACCAGTTCGGCGTTCTTGTCGGCCCCGGGCGGTTTGACCGTCGCCAGTGCCAACCGTTCACGATCGACCAGCACTTCGATGTCGTGGGGCTTCTTGAGTCCCTCGACCTGCTCATTGCGATCGCGCGCCAGACGAACCTGAATTTCATACTCACCGTCCTGGGGAAAACTGTAGGGAATCAACGTGCCGCCGCGGGTGCCGAACGGCAGACCCTCGACGTGTTCTTCCTGGGTGAGGTCCGGACGAACGCGAAACGTATCGCCGCCGGGCGCCTTCCCCGCCGCACCGATCGCGAGGCGCGAAATTTTCTGCGCGGCCGAGACGTAACGATCCAGCAGCGTCGGGGAAAGGTTGCCGACCGCGACATTGTCGAAGCCAAAGCTCGGCTCGTCGTTCGGCAGGAGTGCGGTGGCATCGATGTCGACGCCCAGGAGGTCGCGCACGCAATTCTGGTACTCCGTGCGCGTCAGGCGGCGGATCGTGTCCGTGCGACCGGGATTCGGGCTGGCGGCAGCCGCGCGATCCAGCGTTTCCTCGAGCTGCGCAACGATTCGGCTGTAAGTCGCCTCGTCGGGTCGCGTCTCGCCGAGCGGCGGCATTTGCCGGTGGCTGAGTTTGTCGACCACGTGCTCCCAGGTTTCAGGATCGGCGGTCGGATTACTCAAATCCACCGTCTCAAAAGTGAGGCCACCTTTCTTCGCCCCGGTGTCATGGCAGTCCATGCAGTATTTCGAAACCAGCGAAGCGACTGGCGTCGCCGGCTTGGCGGAAGAACCAGCAGGGGCCGCCGCCCAAGCCTGACTGGTTCCGGCGCACAAGCCACCGAGAGCCACCACCACGAAGCTAGACAATTTCAACGTGCGCAATTGGGGTAAGGATTACTGGAAGGTCCGCCCGATGACGTCGTGCCATCCGCCGGGCTCCCAGAGTGAACCAAAAATGGTCTGACCGGCCTTGAGCGCGAGGAAAAATAACCGGGAAAGCATTTTAATACCGCCACTGAAATCGCGACCGCGGCCGTCCGGGCGCGGCCCTCCCATCAGCTGGCTCCGCCGCTTCACGCCTCGCTTGTGACGCATTGCCAAAGTCTTCAATTGAACTTCACTCCGGGTGAGGATTGGTTGGCGACGTTTTACCCCGTCTGCCGTTCGCCATGACTTCCATGCAAAACCCTCCTGGCGCCGCGCGTCGGCTCACCATTGACCGTCACCGTGCGTGGGTGGCCCAGGGACCGGCCATCGCCGCCGCCTTGTTCGGCTTTCTCACCGCCAGCCCGCTCCCCGCCGTGCCCGGTTTCGGCCAAACGGAAATCCGAAACTTCACGGACCGCTATTGCTCCAGCTGTCACAACGACGTGGACAAGGAAGGCGACCTCGACCTGACCACCCTGCCCTTTTCTCTCGCCGAACCGGCCAACTTTCTGACCTGGGTCAAGGTTCACGATCGCATTGAGGCCGGCGAGATGCCGCCCAAGGAAAAGAAACGACCATCCTCAGCCGACCTTGCGCCATTTGTCGCCGGTCTGACCGCGACGCTCATCGCGACGGAACGGGAGACGGTCACCCAGGAAGGGCGGGCGACCAGACGAAGGCTCAACCGGATTGAGTACGAGAACGCGCTGCGCGACTTGCTCCACGCGCCATGGCTGCGCGTGCAGGCGCTCTTGCCCGAGGATGGCGAGGCCGATCACTTTAACAAGACCAGCGCCGCCCTCGACGTCTCGTACGTTCACATGGCTCAATATATGAAGGCGGCCGACGCCGCGCTGCGGGAAGCCATGGGCGTCAAACTGGTCCGACCGCCCACCAAGGTTACCCGCTACTACGCCCGCGAAACGCGCAACATGATTTCCGGAGATGTCTCGTTCAAGTTCGAGCCCTTCACGGGCTTTATCCCGGACCGCCTGAAGTTTCCCGCGCTGGGCGCCAAGGCCCAGCCGGACGTCCGCGCGAACCAGGCGCCGCTGACCGTGGGCGCAAGCGATCCAGCGACGCGCGATCAGGAAGCCATCGGTTGGGTGTCCGGCCACCTCGTCACCGGTTTCGGTACGGGTTGGAGCAGTTTCATCGCCCCGGTCGCGGGGCGTTACCGGCTGCGTTTTAGCGGCTACACGCTCTGGGTCGGACCGGGCGGACACAGCACGGCCTTGGTGGGCACCGGCAAGAACCGGACGCGCAAACCAAACTCGGCCGAGTGGTTCAAGGCCAACTACGACGACGTTTCGCCCGGTCGCCGCTCCGAGCCAATCTCCGTGTTCGGCCAGACCGTCGCCTTGACGCCGCTGAGTCGCCGGCTCGGTGGCTTCGACCTTTCGCCAGAGCCGTCGGTGAACGAACTGGAGGTTTGGATGCAGGCGAAGGAATGGGTCGTGACCGATGCCGCCCGGTTCTACCACGGCCGCCCCGTGACGGGGACGCGTGGTTACACCAACCCGCTCGCCCAGAAAGACGGCCAGCCCGCCGTCGCCTTTCAGTGGATGGAAGTCGAGGGCCCGCTCTACGACGACGCTTCGGATGCCGGCTACCGGTTGATGTTCGGCAATCTGCCGCTCGAGCGAAAGGACAACGGCAGTGTGACCCTCGACGTCGTGCAACCCGTGCCGCCAGAGCGCCGCGGCCCCCCGTTTTCCGGATCCGACGTCGGGTACGACGATTTCATCCTTGGCACCGCGGCGGCGGAGGTTTCCCCGGCTCGAGCGGGCGAGGAGGCCGAACGCCTGCTGCGCGAATTCATCGCGCGCGCTTATCGCCGGCCGGTGGAGGAAAAAGAAGTACAGCGTTTTCTCGGCCTCATCAAACGGCGGCTCGAGACGGGCGCGGGCTTCGCGTCCGCGATGCTCGCGGGCTACACCGCGATTCTTTCGTCGCCCGAATTCGTTTACATCAACGAAAAGCCCGGCCGACTGGATGACCACGCCTTGGCGACCCGGCTGGCCCTGTTCCTCTGGAACTCGGAGCCCGATGCGACCCTGCGCCTGCGGGCCGCGCGGGGCGAACTGCATCGGCCCGAGGTGCTGCGCGCCGAAACCGACCGGATGCTGGCGGATCCCCGCTCGCGCCGATTCGTCGAGTCGTTCCTCGACTACTGGCTCGAGATTAAGAAAATGGACGACACGACGCCATCGTACGCGCTTTATCCGGACTACGTACTGGATGATCTGCTGATGGCCTCGATGGTGGAGGAGACGCGCCTGTACTTCAGTGAACTCATCCTGCGCGACCTCCCCGCCCGCGCCATCGTCGACTCCGATTTTGCGTTCCTGAACGAGCGCCTCGCCCGGCACTACGGAATTTCGGGCGTCGAAGGCAGCCGGCTGCGCCGCGTCTCGCTTCCCGCCCACAGTCCGCGCGGCGGCCTGATCACCCAGGCCAGCGTGCTCAAGGTCACCGCCAACGGCACGACCACCTCGCCCGTCTTGCGCGGCAAATGGATCATGGAGCGGATCGTCGGCTTCGATTTGCCTCCGCCCCCAGCCGCGGTGCCCGCCGTCGAGCCCGATACTCGCGGCGCCGTGACGATTCGTCAGCAGCTCGACAAACATCGCGCGGACGAAAGCTGCGCGGTCTGCCATCGCAAAATCGACCCGCCCGGATTTGCCCTCGAGAATTTCGATGTCATGGGCGGTTGGCGGGATCGCTATCGCGCCACGTCGGCTCTGGCCGAACCGGAACTCGGTTTCGGGCGCAACGGCTGGCCGTATGAATTTCACTACGCGCAGCCGATCGACGCCAGCGGACAACTGGTCGACGGCCGCGCGTTCGCGGACATCAGGGAATTAAAGCGCCTGTTGGTGAATGACCAAATGCAGCTCGCCCGCAATCTCGCGCGCCAGTTTTCGGTTTACGCGACGGGTGCGACCGTGCGGTTTGGCGACCGCCCAGCGATCGAGCGGATTCTGCAAGCGGCGAAGCCGGCCGGCTACGGCGTGCGCAGCCTCCTGCACGCCCTCATCCAAAGCGATCTGTTCCTGAGCAAGTAATGCGGGTCTCCGACCTGCGTCGGCGGACGGCATTCAAGGGTTCGCCAAGAAATCATCGGAACGAAGGCGTCGCTTGAATGTGCGCCGCTCTCTGACGCGCGCTTCCTGGACCTCATACCAATTATCGATTGCATTTGGACTTTCGCGCAGCGGCGCGGTAGGGACGCCTCTCCGCAAACGTCCGCGGACGGCTCGGAGATCCGTCCCTAGCTCTTCAAGAGTCTAATTCCCAACGGTAATTGGTATCAGATGTTCCCTTTAGACATCTCGTCCAGGATGTGATCTGCCGTGCGCCAGGCGAGCGCCATGATCGTCAGCGTCGGGTTCTTGTCCGCGTTGGAGCAAAACGGCGCGCCGTCGCAGAAGAAAAGATTCTTCACGTCCCAGGTCTGGCTCCATGAATTCGTCACGGACTTCTTCGGATCGCCGCCCATGATCGCACCGCCGACCTCGTGCTTCACGTCGCCGCCCGGCCGGATCACCGTCAACGGATCCTTGGCCGGCTCGTGCTGGACCTTCCCGCCCATCGCCTCGATGATCGCCTTGAAGGTCTGCTGCTGGTGCGCGACCTGGCGCAGTTCGTGGCTCGACCACTTCCAGTGGAAGCGCAGCACGGGCAGGCCCCATTTGTCCTTCACCGTCGGATCGAGTTCACAGTAGCAATCGTCGTTGGGAATCATCTCCCCCCGCCCACCGAAACTCAGCGTCGAACCGTAGTAGCGACGCACATCCTCCTTGAACTGCCGACCGTAGCTCCCGCCGGTCAGCCACTCGAGCCCCGAGGAAAAACCGCCTTCCGGCATTTTCCGACCTGTACCAAATTCGATGTGATACCCCCGCGCGAAATCAAGTTTGCCCGCAAGCTGTTCCTTGTAGAGCCACCACGGCGAGTAGACATGCGCCCCGCCCGCGCCGTCCTCGTTGTGAATCGGCAGACCCTCGAGCGCCGGCACCTGCCCGCTGAGCGCACCGCCCACGGTGTCCATGATGTATTTTCCCAGCAAGCCGCTGCTGTTCGCGAGGCCGTTGGGAAACTGCG
>CANJNJ010000132.1 GCA_947474995.1 Opitutaceae bacterium
CTACCGCATCGACATTCACAAGCCGGCCAAGGGCGGCCGCGGCAGCATGACCGAGTCGAATCACGGCAAGCACTGGTGCCAGCAGGTGCCGCTCGGCGCGCTGATTCCGGTGCGCGTCGAAAATCTCCTGCCGGCCTGCAAAAACCTCGGCGTCACCTCCGTGGTCAACGGGGCCTTCCGGCTACATCCCGTCGAGTGGAACATCGGCGAGGCGGCCGGCGCCCTCGCCGCCTTCTGTCTCCAGCGCGACCTGCGGCCCCGCGCGGTCCGCAACACGCCGGGCCATCTCGCCGACTTCCAGCGCGAACTGGTCCGCCAGGGCGTCGAACTCGACTGGCCGGCCGGACACCGCGAAACCGGCCGTTCCTACTACAGCCATCACGACGTCGAGTTGAAGGACATCGACACCTTCTACTTCGGCGAAGCCTGGCGGTTGAAATGATTCACCCGTCCGTGTGCTTCCCGCCAAGATGATACCTAAAATGATCCGTCATTCTGAGCGCCAGCGAAGAAGCCAAGTAATCGGCGCTGGATTCTTCGCTCCGCTCAGAATGACAAACGAATAGCCCTTTTCCCAACATCTCACCTCCTTCCATGTCCACGACGCCCACTCAAACGATCCGCACCCAAGTTCTCGTCATCGGCTCCGGCGCTGGCGGTCAGACGGCGGCGCTGGCCGCTGCCCGCAATGGCGCCCAAACGCTCCTCGTCGAAAACGCCGGATTTCTCGGCGGCATCTCGGCCACCTTGCCGTGGCTGGGTTTCCACGACCGAGACTACCGCTTGATCGTGAAGGGCCTGCCCCTGGAATTCTGCCAGCGGCTCCAGGCGGCGGGCGCCGCCAGCCATCACGAATTCGACCCGAAGTGCGCGTCGGGCATCAGCATCGATTCCCACTGGTGGAAAATCGTCCTCATGCAGCTCATGCACGAGGCCGGCGTCCGCCTGATGCTACACACCCAGGTCGTCGACACGATTCGCGACGGCGACCGCATCCGCGGCGTCATCGTCGAAAATAAATCCGGCCGCCAGCGCATCGAGGCCGATGTCACTATCGACAGCAGCGGCGACGGCGATGTCGCCGCCCGCGGCGGCGTGAAATGGGAAAAAGGCCGCACCGCCGACGGACTCGTGCAGGCGCCGACATTGGTCTTCAAACTCGGCGGCGTCAGCCGCGAGGGCTTCATCGCCGGGTGCAAGGACCCCGAGATTAACTATCGCGAGTGGATCGCGCCCTACCCGGAAATTCGCGCCAAGATGATGGCGCGCATCGATCGGATGCAGGTGATCATCTGTGGCGGCTACGCGAAGTTGATCGAGAAGGCGCGCGCCGCCGGCGATTTCGAAGTGCCGCAATCGCGCGTCGTGGGCGTCAAGCTCCACCGGCCCGACGAATACCTCGTCGTCATGACCCGCGTGCTCGGCCTCAACCCGATCGACACCCAGAGCGTGACCGACGCCTACGTGAAAATCTACGAGCAGATCCCGGTGCTCGTGAAGTTTTTCCAAAAATATGTGCCGGGCTTCGCGCAGTCCCACCTGCGGGAAATCGCGCCGATGCTCGGGGTCCGGGAAAGCCGCCGGATCATGGGCGACTACCTCCTCACCGCCGAGGATCTCATCGCCGGCCGCGTCTTCGAGGATGCGGTCAGCATGGGCGCCTACCACATCGACATTCACCGCCCCGCGGGCACCTGGGTCGACTCGCACAACGTCCGCGCCTATACGATTCCGCTGCGCAGTTTGATCGCGCGCGACGTCGACGGGTTGCTCATGGCGGGCAAATGTATTTCCGCGACGCACGAGGCGATTGCCTCTACGCGCGTCATCCCCATTTGCCAGGGCCAGGGCCAGGCTGCGGGTACCGTCGCGGCGCTCGCCGTCAAGGCGGGCATCCCCGTCCGCCAGGTACCGATCGCGAAGCTTCAGGACACGCTCGCGGCCCAGGGCGTCGAATTCGGGCGCACCGTCGGCGGACCAAATCAAAAGGCGATCGACGAAGTCGGCCAGTTGCCCTTCGACGAACCGCCGACCACGGGCGACAAGGATCCGGTCACGGCCGGCGCGGCGTCGTGGGTGAAGAAATAGCTTTGGAGTGCGGCGACCCGGCGCCGCTTTGTTCAGCACCTAAAAGCGGCGCCGGGCGCCGCACTCCAAAGGCGCCAGCGCCAGGAGCCAAAGAAAGAACGCATGAAAATAAAATTCATTCCGCTGCTTCTCCTCGCCCTGCTAAGTGGCGGCCTTCTCTTCGCCCGCGACGCTTTCGATCCCGTCAGCTGGAAACTGGGTGGCCTGCGCGGCGTCCTCGTCGGCCCGGCCGACGACCGCTACCCTTTTCAATCCGAGGGCACGACGGTCAAACTCAAGGACGGCACCCTGCTCCACGCGTTCAACCTGCGCTATGGCGAGAAGGACATGTCGCAATGGCACCCGCACTACGCGCGCACCGTGATTGCCAAGGTCCTCTCCCGTGACGGCGGCAAGAGCTGGAGCGAGCCGGCCGTCATGTTTGAAAGCAACACCGGGTTCAACGCTTCGCACGCCGCGGTCCGGCGCCTGGCCAACGGCGAACTGGGTGCCAGCTACCAACGCATCAACGCCAAGCCCGTCGCGGAATGGGATCGGCAGAATTGGATTCGTTCGATTCGCAACGCCGACAAGGTCTTTCGCTATTCCTCCGACGAGGGGAAGACGTGGTCCAAGGAAATTCTGATCTCGCCGGACACCGGCTACTGGACCAGCGCGCACGATCGGCTTCTGGTCCTCTCCTCCGGCCGACTGCTGCAACCACTCCACTGCAATCGCGATTTCTTCGCCGGAAAGTCCGATCACGTTGAATCGAAGATCGCCTACTCCGATGACCACGGGCGGACATGGAAACTCTCGGCTGACTGGCTGGCGGTGACCGACCTCGCGCCAGGTTACATCGGTCGCTACAAGTCCAATTTCCACGAGGTGGCGTTGGCCGAGCGCACGGACGGCTCGATTTTCCTGATCGGCCGCACGTCGGCCGGCCGGCTCTACTGGAGCGAGTCGCGCGACCGCGGCGAGTCCTGGACGAAACCCGCCCCCAGTTCCCTGCTCTCGCCCGAGTCGCCCGCGAATATCGCCCGCCTCCCCGGCAGCAACGACCTCGTGCTGATTTGGAATTCGCAGAGCGTCAGCGAACGCAACACGCACGTCGGTCAGCGCCTGACGCTGGCGTCGACCGTCAGCACGGACGGCGGCAAAACGTGGGGCGACTATCGGGAAATCATCACCATTCCGCCCAATCCGGGTAACCCGCAGCAAGGCTTCGGCGACGACCGCGTGTGCTATCCGTCGATCTTCTTCGACTCGGGCCTCTCCTACATCGGCTATTGGGCCGGCGCGCGGGTGGACGGACGACAATACGATCAGCAATACGTCATGGTGCTGCCGCTCAGCTTCTTCACCGCGCTCCGCGACACCCATCGGCCCGCGGCCTTCGGCTCCTCGAACCGATGAGCGACTGCAAATTCTGCACGCTGCTGAGTTCCGGCCCGCTCGCCGCGAGCCTTTCCAACCTTGTGGTCGAGACGGATCGCGCCGTCGTCGCGGTCAATCGCAAGCCCGTCGCGCCCGGGCACCTTACCATCATCCTGAAACGACATCACCCCCGCACGAGCGCATTGCAGGATGATGATCTCGGAGGCGTCGGCCGCCTGCTCGGCCAACTCTCCCGCCTGCTCGAGGAAAGATTCCAGCCCGGCCGCGTGGTCTTTCTCGGCGATGGCAAGCGCAGCGCGCATGTGCATTGGCACCTCATTCCCGAGCCCGCCGGCGTCACCTTGGATCTCGGCGCCGCCGTGGCGGATCTCAATCTCGCCAGCCGGCCGGCGACGCTCACGGAACCCGAAGTGCAGCAACTGGTGGGTGCGCTACGCCAGGCAATGGGCAAAGCGCCGTGAGCCCGAATGGGAAAGTCCCGGTCCTCTGCACGCGCCACTTCACCGAAGCGCAACTCGCCCGCTTGCGCGCGGTGTCGCCCCGACTGGTGGTCGAGCAGCGCAGCGTTTCAAGCCGGGCGGAACTGGGCCACGTGCTCGGCCCGGAGGTCGAGGTTCTCTTCTCCTCCTTTGCGCCAGAATCGCTAGCCGGCCTCCCGCGATTGCGCTGGTACCAAGCTCGCAGTGCAGGCGTGAACGCGTTGATGAACACACCGCTCTGGACCAGTGATGTCGCGATTACCACGACGAGCGGACTCGGCGCCGTGCCGATCGCCGAGATGGTCCTCGGCCTGATGATCGCCCTGGCCCGGGATTTTCGCGGTCTTCTCGCCGGCCAGCAAAACCGGCAGTGGCCCAAGGTTAATTTCGAGCGATTTCCGGGCTACGCCTTTCGCGGCCGCACGCTCTTGATCGTCGGCTACGGCAGCGTGGGCCGCCAACTCGCGCGGATCACGCGGCCGCTGGGGTTGCGGATCATCGCGGTGAAACGCGATCCCACGGTGCGGCGCGACGAGGGGTATCGCTTCCCGGAGACCGGTGATCCGGAAGGCACCCTCCCCGAGCGGATTCTCGGCCCCGCGCAACTCGCGGAGGCGTTACCTCTCGCCGACTTTGTGGTGATCGCGGCCGCTGCGACTCCCGCCAATCACCACCTCATCGGCGAAACCCAACTTCGCCTCCTGCGCCCCGACGCCTTTCTCATCAATGTCGCCCGCGGTGATATCGTGGAGGAGACCGCCCTCGTCCGCGCCCTGCGCGAAAAATGGATCGCGGGGGCCGGGCTCGACGTTTTCGAAAAGGAACCGCTGCCCGCCGATAGCCCGTTCTGGCAATTCGAGAACGTGATTCTCTCGCCGCACATCGCCGGCTTCACCCCGGACTACGATGATCGCGTCGTGGATATCTTCACCGAAAACCTCCACCGCTACCTCGAAGGACGACCCTTGCTGAATCTCGTCGACCGTCACCTTGGCTACTAACCCGTGAAAATCTCCGGTCTCTCCATCCAACAAATCGCCATCGACGCCGCCCCGCGCTATGGCATCGAAGGCATCCCCGCGGGCCGGCCGGCCACGTGGCACTATCCGTTGGTCACCGTGCACACCGACGAGGGCATCGACGGCTACACGATGGGCTATGGCAACCAGGGCGACGGCCGCGCCATCGCCTGCCTGATGCGCGATGTCTTCTGGCCGAAAATTCGCGGCGAGAATCCGCTCGAGATCGAGCGCCTGTGGCTTCGGCTCCGTCGCGCGAACCGCGATCTCTACGCGCTCAGCGACGCCATGTCGGGCATGGTGGACGTCGCGCTCTGGGACATCCTCGGCAAAGTGCGGAACAAACCCATCTGCGATCTGCTGGGCCGCGTGCGCGACAAGGTGCCCGGCTATTGCACCGGCTGGTCGTTTCATCCCACGCCGGAACGCGCCTACGAGGAGGCCCGCGAGATGAAGGCGCGCGGGTTCCAGGGCTTCAAATGCCACTTTTGGAACGATCCGGCGCGTGACATCCCCTGCATCCGCGCCTCGCGCGAGGCCGTCGGGCCCGACTACGCGTTGATGCAGGATCTGAACGCGCTCTACACCTTCGACGATGCGCTGAAAGTCGGCCGCGTGCTCGATGAGCTGAACTTCACTTGGTTCGAAGAACCCATCCCGGATCGCCAGACCGGCAACCTGCGGCGGCTGGCCGACGAACTGAAGACCCCGATTCTCGGCGGCGAAACCGTGACGCTCGACGAGCTCGCCGAACAGGTCCGCGTCCACGCCTACGACATCGCGCGCGGCGACGTTTACCTCAAAGCCGGCGTCACCGGGCTGATGAAGGCGTTTCAATTCTCCGCAGCGCAAGGCATGACGCTCGAAGTGCACACGATGGCCACGCCGCTCCTCGACGTGGCCAATCTCCACTGCAATCTCGCGGCGAAGAACGGTGGCTATGCCGAGGTCATCCATCCCGTCTATCGCTTCGGCTTCAAGGGCCGGCCGCTCGATATCGATGCGAACGGCTGGCTGCACGCGCCCACCGGTCCGGGTCTCGGTGTCGAACTCGACTGGGACTGGATCGACAACCACACCGTCGAGCGAATCGAGGTAAAGTGAAAATCTTCGATTCGCCCTGGTTTCTGCCATTATCTCTGTAGCCCGCTTCGGGAGAAGCGAGATTCGTGACGTTCCACCGTTCATTGCTCCCTGCCCTCCCGGGCAGGGCTACAAAAAGCTCCATCTCGGAACAGAATAGGATTCTTGACCTGTCCCTTGTAGAATCCGCCGCCGTGTTACTCCGCCAGACATCACCCGCAAACTAGTCGCACCCCATCACATGGCCGCCGCACCGACCTATGCCTTCCCGCTCGTTCCCCTGGCGGCCGCCGATGTCGAACATTCCCGGCGTAGCGAGGCGAGTTTCGTGGCGTTGCGCGACGGCACGGTCCTTCTCGCCTACGGCCGCCACACGGGACCGAACGATCCCGGTTACGCCCGGCTGAGGAACGAACGCGTCGTTCGCTACGGCGGCGGTTCCGCCATCGAGCGCGACAATGATTTCGGGGAAATCGTTGCGGTCCACCTCGACGCGGAGGGTCGTCGGCTGACGGAGGAGCGCGTGCTGGTGCCCGCCCCCGCCGACGGGCTCAACGCGATGTCGCCCGCTCTTCGCCGCCTGCCCGACTGCCGGCTCGGCCTGCTCTACAGCCATCGGCAAAGCACGCGCGTCGCCTCACGGCGTTTCGTCACTTCCTCCGACGAGGGCGAAACATGGACCGAACCGATCACCGTGGCCGAGGGCGGGTACAAGACGGGCTGCCACGATCGTTTCACGCTTTTGTCGAACGGACGCTTGATCGCGCCGTGCCATGGCGGGGATGATTTCGATTCGCACTTCCGCAAGATTTGGGTCGCGTGGTCCGACGACGCCGGCGCGACGTGGACCACAGGGTCCGAAATCACGGTGCCCCAGGTCGGCTGGCCCGGCGTAAAAGGCACGGAGTCCGGCTGCAATGAACCCGGGGTCGTCGAGCGCGCCGATGGTTCGCTCCTCATGACGATGCGCACCGCCATGGGCACGCAGTTCTGCAGTGAGTCGCTTGATCGCGGTGAAACCTGGTCATCGCCGCGCACGCTCGAAGTGCCGAGCCCAAGCGCACCGGCGCATCTCTCGCGGCTGCCGAACTCGGACGATTTGCTGCTCGTTTGGACGTCCAACTACGACGCGCGCGCCCCGATGAATGGCCATCGGCACACGATGCTCGCCTGCGTCAGCACCGACGGCGGACGCTCCTGGCCGCACGCGCGTCGAAAGGTTCTCGTCCACGATCCCTCGCGCAACACCGACTACCCGGCGGTATTCGTTCACGGTTCCGAAATCTGGATCGCCCCGAGACAATCGGATCATCCCCAAGTCATCAAAGGCCGGATGTCCACCTGCCTGATGCGCGTGCCACTCACATGGCTTTCCCTATGAAACTTATTTTCCCGACGTATTTCCTCTGCCTGCTTCTGGCCATTTCAGCTCTTCCTGCGGCCACGCTCCCCACTTGGGCGGCCAAGAATACCGCCGGTCAACCCGTCCGCATCGCCGTCTCCGCACCGGAAGGCGACCGTTTCGCGCATCTCTCCTGGCCCAAGGCGGTGCGCACGCCGCGCGGAACCGTCCTGCTCGCTTACAGCGCGGGACAGGGGCACAACACCGGCAGTTCGGGTCCGTCGGTTTCCCGGTCCACCGACGGCGGCAAGACGTTCACCGCGCCGCACCTCCTGATGCGTTTTCCCGAGGACGACGCCCGTTACCTGGACTGCGGCAACATCGCCCTGGGCGTCGCGGAAAACGGCGACGTGCTGTTGCTCGCGATGGCGTTTCGGCGCGACGAAACCAATGACATCTTCGGCTGGCGCTCAACCGACGACGGCGTGACGTGGACGCGCTCGGATACCTCTGCTCTCGGCCCCAACAAAACCGGGTCGGTTTTCGGAGTCATCGTCCCAGTCAAAGGCCAAGGGTTCGTCGCCCTCGGCCACTACCGTGCGGGCGCCAAGCCCTACACTCGCGGTATCTGGCTCTCGGCCTCGGCCGACAACGGCCGCACGTGGGGCGAAGCGCGGCGGATTGCCGACGTCGGCGCGGTTGAACCCATGCTCGTCCCCGTCGGCGGCCGGCTGTTGGGTTTCTTCCGCGGCGAAAATGCCCTCGGCGGAAGGCAATATGTCGGCGCGTCCGACGACAACGGACTCACTTGGAAGACTGAACTCTCCGTGCTCGATGCCGAGCATCCCAAGGCCGCCCGGCTCGCCGCGCCCTGTGCCGTGGCAAACCCGAACAACCCCGGCGAGGTATTGGTGCTTACGACCGAGCGCGCCGTCCCCGGCAACACGCCTGGCCGGATTTGGTTGTGGCGTGGCGACGCCCATAAGCTCGCCTGGGCTCGCGAACGCGTGCTGCTCGAAATTCCTAAGCTCGAAGGCGATCTCAACACCGACTTCGGCTATCCGTGGCTCCTCCACGTGAGCGGCCATCGCTGGCAGATGTATTACTATCACGGCAACTCGCGCGCGTCCTGCCACATCTGGGTGACGGACGTGGAACTGTGACAACCAAGACATTTTTGGACCACGGATGACACGGATGGCACGGATTGAGTCGGTCTTCATCCGGGTTTTATCCGTGTTATCCGTGGTCCAACGGTTTGGTCCGTCGTGGTACCAAGGCGGAGCCAGCGAACAGCGTTTCATTTCCCGCCGCGTCCGGCCAGAATGTGGCTACCCCATGAACCCTCTCAGCCGTCGCTCCTTCGTCCAGACTCTCGCCACCAGCAGCGCCTTGGCGGTTCTCCCTCGCCTCACCGCGCAACCGGCCTCGGTTCGTCCCGCCGCCAGCCATACTCCGAAAAAAGGCGACGGCCTCGATCGCCAGCTGCTGCGTTTTTTCTCCCCGCTCAATCCCAAGAACTCGGAGGCCTCCGCCATCGAGTTGAAGGATGGCAGCATTCTGCTCCTCTGGACGGAATTTCTCGACGTCGACGCGATGCCCGAAAAGGATCGTCCACCCTTTTCCCCGCTGCGCCACTCGCTGCGCACCGAGCCCAACAACGACGATGGTTACGCGCGGATCAGCGGAATTTCCTCCAAGGACGGCGGCCGGACGTGGTCGGAGCCGCGCGTCTACGTCGACGACCGCGACGCCCGCGTAAACACGATGCAACCCGGACTCGCCCGCCTGCCCGACGGACGGCTGTTGCTCGCTTACAGCTGGCGCAGCGGCGGAAACCACGCCGACAACTACGGACCTTGCGCCCGCCGCGTGCGTTTCTCAAGCGACGAAGGCGTCACCTGGTCCGAGCCGATGCGATTGACGCCGGACGACGGCAACTACCACACCGGTTGCCATGATCGCACGTGGGTGCGGCCGTCCGGCCGAATCCTCGTGCAATGCCACACGAACACGCCGGTGACCGGGGGAAAGTTCATCGACCACAAGGAAGTCTACTTCGCCTACTCTGACGACGCCGGCAAAACGTGGAAGCATTCCAACCGCGTGACCGAAAACGCCAGCCGCGGCCTGAACGAGGCCTGCATCGCGCCCCGCACCGACGGCAGTTTGCTGATGGTGGCCCGGAGTTCGCGGGGAAATTCGTACCTCTCCGAGTCCACCGACGATGGTGCCACCTGGTCGGCCGCACGCCCGTCGGGCATCGTGGCGCCGGACTCGCCCACGTACCTTACCGGCATTCCGGGCACGAACGATCTGCTGATAATTTGGAACCCAAATGTGAACCTGGGTCCGCAGCCCAACGTGCTGCGACTGCCGGCGGCGGATGGTCAGGCCGCGCGCACCCTCGCCATCGCGAGTCACGCGATCTCGCGTTGCCCGCTCGTGTGCGCGCTCAGCCGCGACGGCGGGCGGACGTGGGGCCTGCCCAAAGTCCTGGAAAGTGACATCAATTACGAGTGGGCCTACCCGAGCGTGCTGTTCTATCGGGACACCGCGCTGGTCCACTATTACCGCTCCCCCATGATCGAGCGCTGCCGGGAATTGATGCTCACCCGCGTGCCCATCAAATGGTTCTACGAGGAGAGCGCGTAGCCATTCAAGGACAGCCGTTTGTCATTCTGAGCGCAGCGAAGAATCCACGCGGCGCGCTGCCAAGTTTGCGTGGATTCTTCGCTGGCGCTCAGAATGACAAAAGAAACATCATTGCCAGCCAACTCGAACGGCCCTTCGAGGCGCGGCCCCTACTGAAATGAAACCCTCCACTGCATGCATTCTCCTGCTGCTTGGCCTGCTCCCATGTTCGAGCCTTGTATCGGCTCAAACCCCCGCTCTTCCGCCCGTCGAACCGCGGATCGTGCCGCTCTGGCCCGACGGCAGCGTGAACAACCCCGCCGCCGGTCCGCGACCGACGCTGGAAATCTACCGGCCCTTCGCGCCGGCCCATGATGCCGGCGCCACGATCGTCGTTTTTCCCGGCGGCGGTCACGGCTACAGCTTCGCCTACGACGCGCACTTCAGCCCGCGCTGGCGTGCCCTCGTGCTGGAATGGCTGGCCGCATGGACAGATCAGCAGGCAGGTCAGCACTGACCGACTCATGATAGCACGCGAACGACACGCTTCGCTGGGCTGGTGGCTCGCGGGTGCCGCCGTTTTGCTGTGCGGATTCGCCCTGCGCCTGGCCTACCACGGCAACGGCTACCCGCATCCGGATGAACCGATTGCCTACGAGGTCATAAAATACATGCGGCAGTCGGGCGACTGGGATACCAACTGGGCCAAGTCGGCTCTCGAACCCAACCTGCGCTACGACCAATACAATTTCTCTTCTTATCATTACGCGACATTCCTCTTTTACCGCCTGGTGAAACTCATCCCCGGCACGGAGGCATGGCGGGGACTCGAGGATGGTTTTTATGTCTATCGCTTTTTCTCCGTCGCCCTCGCCTTGCTGGCCGTGTGGCAGACGATGCGCCTGGGCGCGCGCCTCGGTGGGCGCGCAATTGGCCTCGGTGTCGGCGCCTTGGCAGCAGTCGCATTATTGCTCGTCCAGGACGCACACTACGTCCGACCCGAGGCCTTCACGACCGTGCTGACCCTGGCCGTCGTCGGGTTGTGCTGGCCGCGGGAAAAGTTGCACGCGGGCGCGGTCCTCGGGGCCGGCGCCCTGATCGGCCTGCTCGCGGCGTGCAAAGTCTCGATGCTGCTCCTGGTGTGGCTGCCGCTCGTGCCGCTGTCCGCAAACTGGCGCGAGACGAAGCAGCGGTGGCTGGTGCTCGGCGCCCTGCCCCTCGCCGTCGCCGCCGGGTTCGCCGTCGGAGCGCCCGGGGCGGTGGCACATCCGGCTAAATTTCTGTACGGCGTGCAACAGTTGATGGCACAATATGCGGGCATCCATCCGCCGCACGGTCATCGGGACGGAGGGCCGGTGGCTGATATCCTGACCCGCTATTTCAGCGCCACGCTGGGACTGCCCGTGCTCGCCTGTTTCGCCCTCGGCACCGTGGCGCTGGGCTGGAGCAGGCGCTGGATGGAACTGGCCTTGCTGGCGGGGACCGTCCTGCTTTTTGCGGGCTATTTTGGCACCCGATCGGTTTTCTTCGAGCGCAACCTCAGCCACGTCGTACCGCTGCTGCTGGTGGTCGCAGCCTTTGGCGCCGGCGAAATGATCGGGTGGTTGTCCCGCCGTACCCGGATGCCCCTGGCCCTCCTCATTTTAGTCGTGGCCGCACTGCTGCTGGCCCGGTCGGTGACGATGACCGGGCGCCTGTTGGGGCAGGAATTCTCCGGCGTCGCCGAGGCGCGGCATGATGACTTTGAGCGGAACCTCCGAGCGCACTATCCCGAAGCGGATTGGGGCGACGTCCGGCTGGACGGAGCGGGCCTCGGAAAAGTCGCCGAACATTTCCGCACGAGTTCCGCGCCGGTGCTGGTGCGCGTCAGCGATTACGGCGACGAATGGACGTCGGCGAATCTTTCGCGGCTAACCACCCGCTTCGCCACCAAGCTGGTCGGGGATTTTCCCGCCACGTTTCCGGAGGTTCCGGTCTGCACGCTCACGACCTATTTTCGACCGCACGACCGTTACTATCTTGTGACGGGCACCCAGGTGCCGTGAGCCCACCGCGGATGCTCGCGGATAAATCCCGATCGAACCCTCCGCGTTAATCCGCGCTATCCGCGGAGAGGTTTGGCCGTAACGACTCGGTTGTGGCTGCGCCACTCCAGGTAATCCGCGGAAAAGGTCTGTTCGCAAATCCGCGCGACTCCCTCCTTCCGCCTGAAGGCGGAACTACCAGCGGCACGGTATCCGACCAACTCCGGGCTTGCGCCAAATTCGTTGGGCAAGAACTAGCCGGCCAATAGCTGACGGCGAAGTGATCCCGCCGCATCGGGCTGTGTCACGCGACCCGGAGCGGCGGGACTGGCCTCAGCTTCTGAGTCCCAGCCCAATTTCACGTCTTAGGTAGGTGATGGATTTTTCGAGTTCGGCCTTCTGAAATTCCTGCGTGGCCTTTTTGCCCTCGGGGCCGGCGGGCGCCTGATAAGGCGCGAGCGGACGGCCGCGGCGGGCCAGCGCTTCAAACTTGGCGAGCTTCTCTGGCCGCCGGTCGTAGTACTTCCAGAAATCCGGCTGCTTGTACGGAAACATCCGCTGCGAGCCGGAGATCGTCTCGATCATGATCGGCACCTGGGGACAAAGTTGCGCCCAGCGGGCCGCGTAGCGCTTCCAGTCGATCAGGCCGTCGCCCGCGGCGGTCCACTGCACGGCGGCGCCTTCGGGCGTCTCCCAGATCATGTCGTCGCGCAGGCTGGAGCAAATCGTCACCGGTCCGAGCGTCTCGAGCACGTCCAGCGGATCTTCGAGCGTCCACGCGGCGTTGCCCGAGTCGATGTTGGCGCCGACGAAGTCACGACCGGCGGCGTCGATTAGATCGAGCAGTTCCCACGAGTGCATGTCACCCGCGTGGTTTTCGATCGCCACCTTGATGCCCGCGTCGAGCGCGTCGCGGCGGCAAGCCTTGAGGACGGCGACGGTGTCGGCGATGCGCGCCCGGATGCCGCCTTCGGACTTGCGGTCCTCCATGTTGCCGAGAACCACCCGAAACACCGGCGACCCGAGGGCCTTCGCCGCGCGCAGTCCGAGTCGCACATGCTCCTCGGCGGTGCCGCGGTTGGGCCGGAAGACCTTCGACGTCGGGCAGATGCTCCAGCTGCCCAGGTAAAGTTTGATTCCAGCGGCGTCCGCCAGTCGCTTCACCCCGCGCAGGCTGGCGTCGTCGAGACTGGCGAACGCGTCGAGGTCGGAAATGAGGAGCGTGTCGCACTTGATCGACGCGGCATACGCGATGAGTTCGGGCGCCTGCCAGCCCATCGCGCGAACGGCGTAGTTGTCCAGGCCGAGCGCAATTTTCGGCGCGGCGGTTTTCGTGGCCGCGCCCCGCAGGGGTCGGGCGCCAACGGCGGCCGAAGCGGCAGCCAGGCCGGAAAGGAAAGTACGACGGTGCATGGGCAGGGGCGAAACGAGGACAGGAGACGAAGACGAACGAACGCGCGACCAGCGAAGCGCGGACGGTGTCGCGTGTCGATAGCTGGGTAAACGCAATCGGCGCAAAGTCAGCCACATCGAACGAGTCGTGTCAGCGCGCACGGAAGACGTCACGGGTGGGCGGTGCACTCCGTGCGCCGCCAGACCGCGCGCGGAGCGCCCGGTCCACCTTTCATCCATTCACAACGCACGCCCGACTGGCCAGGCGACTTGACCTCTCAACTCTCTGACGCCGACACGACCACCTGGTCGAGGTACAAAAAACACCGCTTGTCCGCCGCGGCCTCGATCCCGAAGCCGGTGCCGACGAGGCCGGGGCATTTGTCGGTGCTCGCGCGCCAGCCTTCGAGCGGAGGCTGCGGCTCGTGGCGCCGGCCTTTCACGTTGAATTCCTTGCCGTGACAGTGGAAATCGACGTATTCGCGGCGCGCCAAATCGAACGTGAAGCGCAGGTAGTTCCACTGGTATTTCGTCGGTCCGCGATTATAGCCGAGGTCCTGCTGACCGTCGGCGAGGTATTCCCACGGTCCATCCTTCACGCCTTCCGAACCGATGTTCGCCTGCCAGCGACGGATAAGTTTTCCGTTCTCCGCATTGTGGTAGCGCAGCGCCGGCCACCAACGGTGCGGCTCCTGCCCCTGCTCGCGGACGTGATGAAGATCCATCACGTCGAAGGTGAGGTAGAGCGCGCGGATATCGGTCTCGCCGAGTTGGAAATCCCCCGGGTCCGTCTTGAAACAGAACCACGTCTCGACGCGAAATTTTCCCCGCCACGGCGAACCGAGCCGCTTTTGGGCAAAAACCTTGCTGCCCGCCTGCGGCAGCGTGGGAATCTTCAACGCGTAGGTGCCACTGAGCGAGCCGGCGGTGCCGACGTCCCATGACGTCAGCGAACTGAGCATCGGCACGGCTCGCGGACCGAACGGCAGCTTTCGATCAATCCGCATCCGTGGGTCCCGTTTCGCCTTCTCGATCGCCTGCGTGACCGAATCCACGGGCTGATAGCGGCCGGGATAATCGTCCCACCCATCGTAGTCCGGAAAATAACCCTGCCAGCCATGCTGGCCCTGGTTGAAATCGTCGACGTGCAGGATGCGCTCGAGGGGGTTGAAACGGCTGAGTTTTGGATCCGAATGTCGAAGTGCCTGACGAAATGAATCGGTCGTCTCGTTCATGGAGTGGTGGTTGAAGTAGCGAGTAGCGGGTAACGGGTAGATCGGAGAAAAATAGAACGGCGGTGAG
>CANJNJ010000133.1 GCA_947474995.1 Opitutaceae bacterium
AAACGCGGTTCCAACCTGGATGCCGGTTGCGCCGAGGCGCAACGCCTCGGTCAGACGCTCGGGGCGGGCATACGAACCGGCAAGCCACAGCGGCAGGCCGAGCGCGCGAATCCTCTCGAGGTCGGCCACGTCGCGCGGCCCGTAGATGGGCTGGCCCCGTTCGTCGAGCTGCAGGGCCCCGCGCGGCGGCGCGTTGTGGCCGCCGGCGAGCTCGCCTTCGACAATAAAACCATCGACGCGCCCATTGGATTTATTCGCCAGCATGATGGCCAGCGTCGCGGAGGAAACGATGGCGAGAAATTGGGGGCGCCGGAGCCTGGGCCCGGCTCCTCCGCAGAAATTCCAAGGAGCGAAGTTGGTCGTGAAAGTGTCATCCGGCGTCGCTCCCTCGACATCAATTTTCAGCTCGGCCACCTCTCCGGCGGCAAGTCGATCCAAAGCGCCGGGAATCGCACGCGGAATGCCGGCCCCCATCAACACGTAGTCCACACCGGCCAGCATCGCTCCATAAAGGGTCGGGAGGGTTGGGAGCTGGATTTTTTCCAGGAGGTTGATGCCCACGAGCCCGGGGTGTCCCTCTTTCGCGAGAAATACTTCGGCGAAACCCGCCGCGACCGTCAGCTCGATGAGGGTGGCTGAGGAGTGCTGCGTGGGCATCGGCGTCAGGGCAAACGGCGCGGGCGATATCCCGCCACCGGATTTGAAATGAGTGGCGATCACCCGCTCGGCCATTTCCGGAAAGGGAAATCGCGCCAAGGCCCGGCGCATGCTACCGTCAGCGTCACCCAACTGGAGCCGGCGCGCGAGGACGATGGCCAACGCCGTGCCCGAGACCACTCCGAGTTCACCGGCGATCGCCACCGCCCGCGCGAGCCTCCAATTGGAGACCGCCACACCCATCCCACCTTGAATTATTACCGGATTCCGCATTTTTCGACGCGGCGATCATCCTGCGCGGTGGGGCGGCGCGGCGGAAGGCTGATGTGCGTTGGCGCGCGGGTAGTAGCGCGACCCGCGCGTGCTCCGACGAGTTGCGCGCACCTAATGGCCGAGCAAATTATGCAGGACCGCCCACCGGGGAGCGACGGAATCCTACGTCAGCGACAGCTTGAACTCCACCGACTCGCGCAAGGCCTCCCAACTGGCGTCGATGATATTGTCGCTCACGCCGACCGTGCCCCAGATTGATTTTCCATCGCCGCTTTCGATCAGCACCCGGGTCCGCGATCCGGCGCCGCTGTTGCCCTCAAGAATTCGCACCTTGTAGTCGCGCAGCTTCACATCGCGCAGCTGCGGATAGGTTTTTTCCAGCGCCAGGCGCAAGGCGCGATCCAACGCGCCCACCGGGCCAGTGTCCTCAGCGACCGTGTGCACCAACTCGCCGTTGACCTTGAGCTTTACCGTCGCCTCGGCCCACAGCTCGGCGCCGTGGCGCTCGATGATGACGCGGTAATTTTCCACCGTGAAGAAATCGCGTTGCTCGCCGAGGGATTTGGCGAGGAGCAGCTTGAACGAGGCATCGGCCGCCTCGTATTCATAGCCCCGGAATTCACGATCCTTGAGCTCCTCGATCAGTCCCTTCACTTCGGGCCGTTTTTCATCAAGGACAATCCCCATTTCCTTCGCCTTAAGCGCGAGGCTGCTCCGGCCGGCCATGTCCGACACGAGCACGCGCGTGCGATTGCCGACGAGGGCGGGATCGATGTGCTCGTAACTGCGGGCGACCTTCTGGGCGGCGTTGGCGTGCTGACCTCCCTTGTGGGTAAAGGCCGATTGCCCCACGAACGGCGCCTTGGGATCGGGTCGCAAGTTGGCCAGTTCGTCAAAGAACAGCGAGAGATCGCGCAGTTGCTCGAGATTGGCCGCACAGCGGGTCTTGCGCTTCATTTTCAGCACCAGATTCGGCAGAATCGTGATCATGTTGGCGTTACCCACGCGTTCGCCGTAACCGTTCATCGTTCCCTGAACGAGCGTCGCGCCGGCCACCACCCCGCCCAGCGAAAGGGCCACCCCGAGTCCGCAATCGTTGTGACAATGGACGCCAACCTGATCGCCGCCGAACTCTTGGACGACACGCGCGACGATTTCCTTGAATTCTTCGACCATCGTACCGCCATTGGTGTCGCACAGCGTGAGGTTAGCCGCGCCGCCGCGCAGGGCGGCCGCGAGCGTCTTCAGCGCATAATCCGCATCGGCCTTGTAACCGTCGAAAAAATGTTCGGCGTCGTAAACCACCTCACGCCCCTGCGCGACGGCGTAGCGGGCCGAGTCCTCGATCATCGCGAGGTTTTCGGGGAGCGTCGTGCGCAGCACCTCGGTCACCTGCCAAGTCCAGGTCTTGCCCACGAGCGTGACGACCGGCATGCCGCTATCGAGGAGGGTCCTGAGTTGGGCATCGTCCGAGGCCTTGGTTCCGGCGCGCCGCGTGGCGCCAAAAGCGGCCAGCTTCGCGTGCTTCAGCCGCAATTGTCGGGCCTCGGCAAAGAACGCGATATCGCGTGGGTTGGACCCGGGAAAGCCGCCCTCGATGTAGTCGACGCCGAATTGGTCGAGCTTCTCCGCGATGCGCAATTTGTCCGCGACGGAAAATGAAATGCCCTCGCCCTGGGTTCCATCCCGGAGCGTGGTATCGTAAATTCTGACGGCGGATTTGGTGGCAGCGTTCATGGCGAAAAAAACGAAACCCCGGGTTTGAGGCCCGGGGTCTTCAGCGGTTGGCGGCGTTTGCGATTTGCTTACGCCGAGTCTCCGGGCCCGGAAGGGAGCTCGCTAATAATTGAAATTGTAATGGCCGGACCCAAGAACATGTGTCCGGAAAAAAGCGAAGTTTACGGGGATGTCGATGTTGTTTTTGCATCGACCGGGCCACCCGTCTCGAAGTTCAGGCCTCCGGCGACCCACACCACTGCTTCCACATTGCGCGGTAGGCCGCCTCAATCCCCCGCGTAAAACCGCTGGCGTCAGTGAGGGGGGAGTTGGTCATCCTCGACCGTAGAGTACGGCGCAGTTCCTGCAGTCGCGGGCGATCGGTCGCCAGCGCCACGGCGATTTGGCCGAATTCGTCGGCATTGTTGGCGGCCAGTTCGGTCAAGCCGAGGTTGGACAACTGACTCCACCCCGCCCGCCCGACCACGGTCTCGCCGACGAGCGTCACGACCGGAACGCCCATCCAAAGCGAATCAAGGCTCGTCGTGTGCCCATTGTAAGGGATCGTATCCAGGCTGATATCGATCGTGTGGTAGTAACCAAAGTAGGCTTTGCGCACCGTGCGGTCCACGAAGCTGACCCGCTTGCGCTCAACGCCGGCATTCCGTAGAAAATCGATTGTCGCCTCGCGATGACTTCCCGGCGTCGCGAGCAGGACCAGTCGGCTGGTCGGCACGTCGCGCAAAACCCGCGCCCAAAGCGCCAGCGCGGTTTGGTTGACCTTACAAAAGGTGTTGAGACAGCCAAAGGTCACGAAGCCATTCCTCGTCGCCGGAAGTGGTCCCGGCTCCTCTTGGGCGTCGAACGGCTCGAAGCACCAGAAACTGTGCGGCAGTCTCCACGATTTCTCGGCGTAAAACGCGTCGAGCAGTTTCGGGGGATCCAAATACGGATCGGTCAATCGATAATCGATCGCCGTCAGTCCAGTCGTGCCGGGATAGCCCGCGAAGGTCACCTGAATCGGCGCCGGTTTGCGGGCAAACACGAGCAGGCGGTTTCCCATCGAATGGAGCGCCAGGTCGACGAGGATATCGATCTGATCCTCGCGCACTTGTTCGCCCACCTGCTCATCGCTCAACTTCGTTATATCCCGCCAGCCGTCTGCCTGCCGCCGAAACTCGGTGGTCAGGATATCCGGACTCGCGACGTTCGCGTAACAAAATATTTCGAAGTGCGCGCGCGAATGCTCGGTGAATAAAGGAATGAGATTACACCCGACGGCATGCCCGCGAAAGTCCGGCGAAACATATCCAATCCGCAAACGCCGGTCGAAGGTGCGGTCGTTGCCGTAGCGGGTGGGCCACGCAAATGTCGCGTGCTGCTCCCGCCACTGCGTGTGCTCGGCGAACACCGAGGCGGGACCGCAGCCCGGCAGGAAGTTCAACATGAAGGCCAGCTCGCTGTGCGGTTGGGAGTCCTGCGGGGCGAGATCCCGCGCCCGGCGAAGACTCTCCACGGCCGAATCAACGCGCCCTCGATCGAAATTCGTGAAGCCCAAGTGGCGATGGGCCTCCGCCAGATCGGGCTGCAGTTGGGCGGCGGCGAGAAAGGCCACCGCCGCTTCATCGAGCCGGCCGATTTCCCGCAGGGCACATCCGCGATTGAGGTGCGCCATGGGCAACTTGGGATCTAGCGCCAACGCTCTTTCGTACGCGCGAATCGCCTCCACATACTTTTGTTGATCGAAAAAAACATTCCCAAGATTGTACCACGCGCTATTCGAATCGGGCTGGGTTTCAACCGCCTGGCGAAAAGCCCCCTCCGCTTCGGGCCAGCGTCGCTGATCGCGATAGACCGCGCCCAGATTATTCGCCGCCTCACGCTGCCGCGGATTTATTGCCAAAGCCCGCCGCAGCAGACTTTCCGCCCCATCCCACCGCTCGAGCTTCCGATACACCTCCCCCAGATTATTCAGCAATTCGGAATTGCGGGGCTGAATCGCCTCGACCCGCGCCATCAGCTCCCGGGCCATCTCGAATTTCCCCACCTGCAGCGCGATCACTCCGAGATAGTGCAACGCGTCGGCGCAGTTCGGGTCGGCGGCGAGCACCTGAAGGTAAAGGTGTTCCGCCTCCGGAAGCCGTCCCGCTTGATGGTGCGCGATGGCGGCGGCCAGCGGCGAGGGGGATTCGGGCGATAACATGGTCGTCGCGATCGTCGGGGCTCACGAAACGGCAGTGGCATCCGTCCTAGCCGACCGCGTGACGGTCGATGAACTCCCGAATCGCCGCCGCGTCCGCTTTCAGCCGGTGCTTGACGATTGGCCTGGATTTCAGCGCTTCCAAGCTGGGGTGCGTTGGTTCCACTCCGATTGCTTCCCGGATGGTATCGGGAAATTTTGCCGGACTCGCGGTGGCCAGGATAACACTCACCCGCTCCGGATTGATTTCCTTGAAACCGCACGCGGTGTGGGGATCGGCAACGTAGCCGTGCTCGCGATAGACGCGCTGGATTATATCCCGGATCTCCGCGTCCGTCGTCCGTGACGCGCCAAAGGAGCCACGGTCGAAATTCGCGAAGGTGTAGGCGCCAGTGGCCTTGAACGTCTGCATGACGTCGCGCACTTTCTGCGGCTCCCGGCCGACGGCGTAGTAGATAAAGCGCTCGAAATTGGACGCGACTTGGATGTCCATCGATGGCGCGAGACTCGGGTGCACCTCGCCCACGCGATACTCCCCCGTCGTGAACATCCGGTAGAGAATGTCATTTTGATTCGTGGCGATCCGGAAGCCCCGAATCGGCACGCCCATTTGCTGCAGCATCCAGCCGGCGAGCACGTTCCCGAAATTGCCCGTCGGCACGACGAACTCCACGTTACTCCGCTCTGCCGCCGGCAGCTTCAACCACGCGTAGAAATAGTAAACACACTGCGCCAGCACCCGGGCCAGATTGATGGAGTTGACCGCGGACAGCCGGTGTCGCAACCGGAAGGCCTGATCCCCGAAAATTTCCTTCAAGGCCGATTGCGCGTCGTCAAACGTGCCATCGACCGCGAGGGCAAAAACATTGTCCGCCCCCATGCAGGCCATCTGCCGTTCCTGCAGCGGCGACACCCGGCCGTCGGGGTAGAGAATGAAAATCGCGGTTCCCGGCCGGCCAATCAGCCCGTGAATGGCAGCCGCGCCCGTGTCGCCCGACGTTGCCCCGAGCACATTGATGGTCTCGCGGCGCACCTGGCATTGGTGCGCGTAAAGATGGCCGAGCAACTGCAGGGCAAAGTCCTTGAACGCCAGGGTCGGCCCGTGAAAGAGCTCGAGCACGTAGAGGTTTTTTCCCAGCGGCTTGAGCGGGGCAATCGCCGGGTCGGTGAACCGGGTATAACTGGCGGCGATCAGCGACCGCAAAGTATCCGGCGGAATATCCGTCGCGAACACCCGCATGAACTCGAAACAAAGCTCCGCATAGCTGAGCCGTTCGAACCGCCCCAGTTGTCCGCTGAAATCCGGCAGCGACTCCGGCAGGAAAAGTCCGCCGTCGGGGGCGAGCCCGGTCGCCACGGCGTCCGAGAACCCGAGCGAAGGCGTCTGACCGCGGGTGGAGAGAAATTTCATGGCGGTAGCGCGTCGCGGGTAGCGGGCAGTGAGGAGGAAGGCCGCACCAATGCGCGCGACTCACTTCCCGCTACTCGCCACTTCCCTATCACAGCTTGTCCAAATCGAAGGCCTTGTGCGCCAACCGGGCCGCTTCATCCGCGCGATCCGTTTGAATCACGACGGAGATTTTGATTTCGGACGTGCTGATCAACTCGAGATTGATGCCCGCATCAGCCAACGCCTGGAACAGCGTGGCGGCCACCCCGCTGTGGGTCCGCATGCCGACGCCGACCACCGAAAGCTTCGCGATTTTTTCGTCCACGGTGACGTCCCCACCCGTTTCCTTCAGGATGGGTCCGAGGGCCTTGATGGCCTTGGCCGACTCCGTTTGCGGCACGGTAAACGTCAGATTCGCGATGCCCTGGCGGCCCACATTCTGCACGATCATGTCGACGTTGATATGCGCGTTGGCGAGGCCCTTGAAGACCTTCGCCGCCGAGCCCGGCTTGTCGACGATGTTGCTGATCACGATTTTGGCTTGGTCCTTGTCGACGGCCACGCCGCGGACAACGACCTTTTCCATGTAGGCGACTTCCTGTTTCACGATAGTTCCTGGGTTGGTATTGAAGGACGAGCGGACTTCGAAAACGACATTGTACTTGGCCGCGAACTCGACGGAGCGCGACTGCATCACCTTGCTGCCGAGCGACGCGAGCTCGAGCATCTCATCGTAGCTGATCTCGGAGAGCTTGCGCGCATCTTTCACGACCCGAGGGTCAGCCGTGTAGACGCCGTCGACGTCCGTATAGATTTCGCACTTGTCCGCTTTGATCGCGGCCGCGAGCGCGATCGCGGTGAGATCCGAGCCACCGCGGCCGAGTGTCGTGGTCTGCCCATCGGGGCCCATACCCTGAAACCCCGCGACAATGATTACTTTGCCCGCCCTCAGATCCTTTTCGAGCGCGTGGGCATGGATCATCTTGATCTTCGCCTTGGTGTGCACCTGGTCGGTGAAAATACCGGCCTGCGCGCCTGTGTAGCTCATCGCCTCCACGCCAATACCGTGCAGGGCCATGGCCGTGAGCGCGATGGTCTCCTGCTCCCCAATGGCCAATAGTTGGTCCATCTCCCGCTCGCTGGGATTTTCACAGACCGCTTTGGCCCGGGCGATCAGTTCGTTGGTCACGCCCGCCCGGGCCGACACGACGACGACGAGTTCGTTGCCGGCTTCGCGCACGGCTTTGATGCGGGCGGCGACATTCTTGATGCGATCGACGTCTCCGACCGAGGTGCCACCATATTTCTGAACGATTCTGGCCATGCTAAAAAGTTGCGAGCTGAGGGTTGAGGGTCGGGAGTTTGAAATTCATTTCGGAGGAGCAAGACACGGACGCTTTGGGGCCGGGAGTGAGTTCAGACTCTCCCTCGCCACCCCAAAGGCTCAACTAGTCGAAATCTCCGATCCGGAGCAGCAACGGCTCTTCGAGCATGCTCGCGAGGTTCTTGAGTTGTCGGAGCGTCCCCTGCATGGCGCGCTCGTTGCTCTCATGCGTCGTCAAAACGAGCGACGCCGCATCCGGCCGATCGGCCGGGCCTTGGAGGACGCTGGCGATGCTGACGCGATGCTTGGCCATCACCGAGGCCACCCGCGCGAGGACACCCGGCTGATCCTTCACGGTCAAACGAAGGTAGTAGCGGCACCGAATGCTTTCGGGTGGCGCCAACCGGCAGGTTCGAGGAACCATCGTGGTCGCTTCGCCGATGAGATGAGCGCCTTTGCCGTGCTTGAGCAGCGCCGCCGCGTCGGCAATATCACTGATCACCGCGCTGGCCGTGGCATCCTGGCCGGCGCCGCGGCCACTATAGAGTGTCGTGCCCACCACGTCGCCGGTAACCGAGATCGCGTTGAAAACCCCGTTCACCTTCGCGATGACATTGGCTCCGGGCAGAAGGGTCGGGTGCACGCGCACGCAAAGCTCATTCTTGGCAAAGTCCCGCGTGATAATGGCGAGCAGCTTGATGCCGAAGCCCAACGTCGCCGCATTCTTGAAATCAGCCGGGCTGATGCGGGAAATGCCCTCGACGATCATCTGATCGGTCCGCACCCAGGCGCCATGGGCGAGCCAGGCGAGAACGCAGGCCTTGTGCGCAGTGTCCCAGCCGTCGACATCGAGCGACTCATCCGCCTCGGCGTAGCCGAGTCGCTTGGCCTCGGCGAGCACCCCCGCGTAGGGCGCTTCCTGCTCGTCCATCTGCGTGAGGATGTAATTGCACGTGCCATTCAGGATGCCGTAGATGCGCGGAAACCGATTGGCGACGAGGCCTTCGCGGAGCACCTTGATAATCGGGATGCCGCCCGCCACGGAGGCTTCGAAGAAAAAGTGACCGCCGTGTTTCTGCGCGGCCGCGATGATCTCCGGGCCGTGCTCGCAAATGAGCGCCTTGTTGGCCGAGACGACGATCTTCCCCTGCCGCAGCGCCGCGAGCGTGACCCGCCGGGCCAGCGTGGTGCCGCCCATCAGTTCGCACACGATCTGAATGGAAGGATCGGTGGCGATCGCCAGCGGATCTTCCGTCAGGCAACGGCGGGGAATCTTCACCGTGCGCCGCTTGCGCGCGTCACGCACGGCCACGCGGGCGAGATTCAATTTCACGCCGACGCGTGCTTCCAGTTCGGCGCGGTTGGCGGTGAGATGCTTCCATACCCCCTGCCCGACGGTCCCAAACCCGCACAGGCCGATATTGATGGTCGGAACGTCGCTCATGATTGGGAGGGAGTCGCCTTGCGGCCGATTTTGCTTTCAGTACCGGCAAGGAGCCGGGAGATATTTTCGCGGTGACGCAGAATGACGAACGCCGCCACGCCGGCGGAGAGGACCGTGAGGGCTACGGAGCGTTTGAACGCGATCGCCGCCACGGGCAGCACCACGGCCGCCGCGATCGAAGCGAGTGAAATGTAGCGCGTCGCCGCCAGCACGATCAGCCAGACCACGAGGGCCGCCAATCCGCCCGGCGGGAACAGGACCAAAAACCCACCGGCCCCGGTGGCCACCCCTTTGCCGCCCCGAAATTTTGTGAAGCAGGAAAAACTGTGGCCGAGCAGCGACCCAATCAGGCCGGCAATCGCCAGGTAGCCATAATTGTCCGCCCCCGTTGGCGCCGAACCGCCCGCGGCTAGGCGCCAGGCCCAGGGAGCGGACGTCGCCAACGCGCCTTTGGCCGCGTCGAGGGCCAGGACCATATTGCCGGGCCCGTTTCCGAGCACGCGCCGCACATTGGTCGCGCCGGGATTGCGGCTGCCGACTTCAAAAATATTCACGCCCTTGGTCCGGGCCATCAGGTAGCCGAAGGGCAGCGAACCCAAGAGATAGCCGACCGCCACGAAGATGAAAAGCAGCAGCAGCATGCGGGCGACCTAGAGTTGGACAAACTTGGCCATCTTGATCGCCGCGTGGCCCTTGATTTCCTGCCGCGCCGCGGCGCTCGGCTCGCTGTCGACCCGCACCACCATGTAGGCGGTGCTGCCGGGCGATAGGCGACTGAGCGACATATCGGCGATGTTGACCTTGTCCCGCCCAAGAATCGTGCCGACTTCGCCCACCATACCAGGACGATCAACGTTCTCGAGGACCAGCAGCTTGCCGTCGGCGAGCACCTCAACCTCGCGGCCATTAACCTTCACTATCCTCGGCTCGTTGTTCCGGCCAATCAAACTGCCCGCCGCCGAGTGCACGCTGCCATCAGCGGCGGTGGCTTCAACTTGGATGAGATCGGTGTAGCCCGACTCATTGGTCGACTTCACGACCTGCGCCCGGATGCCAAGCCGCTCGAGCCGGGCCGGCGCGTTGACGAAATTCACTTCCGCGCCCGCGATCCGGCGCAAGAATCCGCGTTCAATCGAACGCGTCACGGAATTCGCGTCGAGATCCACCAGCTTGCCCCAATAAGTGATGGACAAGGCCGAGATTTGCTGGGGCCCGATTTGCTGCACCAGCGTGCCGAGCTTGGCGCCCAAATCCAGATACGGCCCGAGGACCTTCATCGTCGCGGCGTCGATCGAAGGCACATTTACGGCGTTGCGAATGGCTCCGCCATTGAGGACGTCAGCAATCTGCTCGGCGATTTCGATCCCCACCGACTCTTGCGCCTCGGCCGTCGAAGCCCCGAGGTGCGGGGTAAGGACAACATTCGGCAGCGAGCGCAGTTCGCTGTCTTTCGCCAGCGGCTCATCTTCGAACACATCGAGGCCGGCGGCCGCGACGCGACCCGACTTCAACGCGGCGATCAAAGCCGTTTCCTTCACAATACCGCCGCGGGCGCAGTTAAAGATGCGGACCCCCTTCTTGCATTTCTCGAGCGCCGCCTCGTCGATCATGTACTTAGTATCGTCGGTCAGAGGCATGTGCACCGTGATGTAGTCCGACTGTGCGAGGAGTTCATCCATCGTCACGCCTTCCACCTGCATCGCCTTGGCCCGACTCGGAGCGAGATACGGATCAAACGCCAGCACGCGCATGCCGAAAGCCTGGGCCCGCTTGGCAACCTCGCCGCCGATGCGGCCGAGGCCCACAATTCCGAGGGTCTTGCGGAACAGCTCGATGCCCGAGAAACTCTTGCGGTCCCACTGCCCGGCCTTCATCGACGCGCCCGCCTGGGGCACGGGACGCGCTCCGCAAAGGATGTGGGTGAAGGTCAATTCGGCCGTGGCGATGGTGTTGCCCGCCGGGGTGTTCATGACCACGACACCGTGTTCGGTGGCAGCCTCGACATCGACGTTGTCCACGCCCACGCCCGCGCGACCGACGACCTTGAGCAGCGGGGCAGCTTGGAAGACGGCGGCCGTAATCTTTGTCTCCGACCGGACGGCGATCGCGTGCACGTCCTTGACGAGTTCCAGGACCTTCTCCGGAGAGGAACCGTAAGCCTCAATGACTTCAAAGCCCGGCTGCTGACGCAGGTAGGCGACTCCTTTGGGTGAGATCTTATCGGCGACGAGGACTTTCATGGACACAAAATGAGTCCGAGGGAAATCTTACGGCGCACGGCTAGCAAGGAAAAGGTTCAGGCCAATCCCTGTTCCTGCGCTGCCGGCCAAGGTTCCGCCGGAGCGATTCCAGGTCGATCCGAGCCGTCCGGAGCACCGGACGGCGCTCCGGTTACGAACCGCCAATGGTGAATTCGACGGACTGGCGGATATTTGCGTCAACCCACGCTCGGGTATTGCACACCAGAGCGCCGGGTTTCAACGTGCAGCTTTCCCACGCCAACGCATCAATGCTGGCATCGAAGATCCACCCCTCCCCACCCGCAACCACCGGTCGGCCTTCCAGGCAGGTGCTATCGTGGACCCTTTCACGCACCCCGCGCAACCTCACCGTGATTGGTTCGTCCTGCCTTCACCCGCACGTCTGGCATGAGGCGTGCACCAACTATCTATGATGTCCGCGCCCGTTCTCGCTTCTATCCGCCAAGCTGGCTGGACCCGTCTGGGTCTGCTCCTTGTTGTCGCCAGCCTGACCGGCTGCGGGGAAAAGGCGCCCGCCGGCGGCGGTGGTGGCAAGGGAGGACGCAAGGGCGGAGGCCCCGCCCCGGTCGTCGTCGCACAGGCGCAGATGAAAGTCGTTCCGCTCGAAATCGACGCCATTGGCGCGGTCGAGGCGATTCGCTCCTCCGCCGTTCGCTCCCAAATCACGGGCATGATGCAGAAAATCGCGATCCAGGAGGGTCAGGACGTAAAACAGGGTGACTTGCTGTTCGAAATCGATTCGCGCCCCTTTCGCAACGCCCTCCAGTCCGCGGAGGCCGATCGCCAGAAGATCCACGTCCAGCTAGAAAACGCCCGGGCCCAGGTCGCGCGTTATCGCACGCTCAGCGCCGACGAAATGGTCTCCAAGGAGCAATACCAAAAGATTCAGGACGATGCGCGCGCGTTGGAGGCGCAATCAGGCGTCTCCGAGTCTGCCGTCGCCAACGCGAAGCTCCAGCTGGAGTACTCCTCCATTCGCGCCCCGATCTCCGGCCGGACCGGCAATCTCAACGTGCACGAAGGCGATCTCATTCGGCAGAACGAGGCAGGACCAGCCCTGGTGACCGTGAATCAGCTGAACCCCATCTACGTGACTTTCGGCGTGCCCCAGCAACACTTGGCCGCCCTCAATCGTTACCGCGCCGAAGGGACCCTCGCCGTGCGCGTGGTCCCGCCAGGCGGCGATGACCGGCCGGAAAAAGGCGACCTCACCTTCGTCGACAACGTGGTCGATTCCACCACCGGCACTATTAAGTTGAAGGCGTCGTTTCCCAACGAGCAACACCGACTGTGGCCGGGGCAATTCAGCACGGTGAGCGTCACGCTCAGCGCGCCCGAAGTTCTCGTCATTCCGTCGTCCGCCGTGCAAAACTCGCAAACCGGGCCCCACGTCTTCGTGATTAAAGAGGACAACACCGCTGATTTTCGCGCGATCACCGTCGAACGGACCCATGACAATGACGCCGTCGTGACCAAAGGCCTGTCGGCTGGAGAAACCGTCGTCATCGACGGGCAATTGCGCGTGGTCCCCGGTGGTCCCGTTGAAATCAAGACCCTCGATGGGGCCGCGGGTGGCGGGGCGGCGGGAAAAGGCAAAGGGGGCAAGGCTAAGGGCAAGAAGAAGGAGACATGAACCTTCCCGAGTTGTTTATCCGCCGGCCGGTGATGACGACCCTCGTCACCACGGCGATTACAATTTTCGGGATGATGGCTTATCGCTCCCTGCCGGTCAGCGATCTGCCCAATGTAGACTTTCCGACCATCACGGTTTCCGCGAGCCTGCCGGGCGCCAGCCCGGAAACCATGGCGTCGTCTGTTTCGACGCCACTTGAGCAGCAACTCGCCAGCATTGCCGGCATCGATTCGATGACCTCGAGCAGTTCGCTCGGCAGCACGCAAATTACCCTGCAGTTCAACCTCGATCGCAATATCGACGGGGCCGCCCAGGATGTGCAGTCCGCAATTTCGGCCGTCCAACGCCGTTTGCCGCAGGATATGCCCAGTCCGCCGTCTTTCCGGAAGCAAAACCCGGCGGAGGATCCCATCCTGCTGCTGGCGCTCAGTTCCTCGACTCTGCCCCTCTCCGTCGTTGATGAGTACGCCGAAACCCTCCTGGCCCAACGGATCTCGACGGTGGATGGCGTGGCCCAGGTTAATGTGATGGGAGCGCAAAAATATGCGGTCCGGGTCCAGGTGGATCCTCGGGCTCTCGCCGCCCGCGGCATCGGCATCGACGAAGTTCGCACCGCGCTCAACACCAACAACGTCAATCTCCCCTCGGGCGTGCTCGATGGTGCCTCCAAGTCCATCACGCTGCAGGCCAGCGGCCAGCTCGGCAATGCCGACGCCTTTCGCCGGGTGGTAGTCGCGTATCGCAATGGCGCGCCGGTTCGCTTGGAGGATGTCTCGCAGGTTATAGACAGCGTGCAGAACATCCGTTCCGCCGGCTGGTTCGGCAACGACGGGAAAATTGATCGCGCCATCATCCTCTACATCCAACGCCAGCCCGGCTCCAACACCATCAAGGTCGTCGATGGCATCAAGGAACTGCTGCCGAGTTTTCGCGAACAACTGCCCGCGGGGATTGAACTCGAAATCTATAGCGACAAGTCCGACGCCATCCGTGAGTCGGTGTCGGACGTCAAGTTCACGCTCATCCTTGCCATCTGCCTGGTCGTGCTCGTGATCTTTTTGTTCCTGCGCTCCATCTGGGCGACCATCATCCCCAGTATCGCCATGCCGATCGCGGTCATCGGCACCTTTGGGGTCATGTATTTTTTCGGCTACAGCATCGACAACCTTTCGCTGCTGGCCCTCACCCTCTCCGTGGGCTTCGTCGTGGACGATGCGATTGTGATGCTCGAAAACATCGTCCGGCACATCGAAAAGGGCGAACCCGTGGTCATCGCGGCGCTTCACGGATCCCGGGAAATCGGTTTCACGATCCTGTCGATGACCGTTTCGCTCGTCGCGGTCTTCATCCCCGTCCTGTTTATGGGCGGCCTGATGGGC
>CANJNJ010000134.1 GCA_947474995.1 Opitutaceae bacterium
GCCGGCGGCACGACCCTCGACGCTTCCGCCACCACGACCATCTCCACGGTCAACGCCGAAACCTGGAACGGCGACTTCACGTTTGGCGGCAGCGCCGCCTTGAACACCGGCACCGGTGCCATCTCGCTCGGCGCAGCGACCCTGCAACTCACCAATAGTGGCGCCAATACGCTCACCGTCGGCGGCGGCGTGACCGGCACCAGCAACCTCACGTTCAAGGCCAATGCGGCCGGTGGTCTCACCTTTTCGGGCAGCGTCAATAACACGGGCACCCTCACCAACTCCGGCACCGGCGCCGGCATCACGACCTTCAATGGCGGCGTGGGTTCGAACGTCACCAGCCTCATCCAAAATAGCACAAGCTCGGCCATGACGGTCAGCGGGGCGCTTACCGTCAACGGCAGCGGCACCACGCTCAACAACACCGCCGGCACCAAGATTCTGACTCTCTCCGGCGGTGTGACCGGCACCGGCAACCTCATCCTCGACAATGATAGCACGCTGGCCGCCGGCGTCACGCTCTCGGGCACGTCGGTCAACAACACCGGCGCCATCACCAACTCGGGCGCCGGCACCGGGAGCAGTTCGGTGGTGATCAGCGCTCCGTTGGGGGCCGCCGTGACGAGCGTCACGCAAAACAGCACGGGCAGTTCGCTGACCCTCAGTGGCGCGAATACCAGTTTCACCGGCCCGACGAACCTGACCTTGGGCACCCTGAAGCTCGGCACGGCCACCGCCCTCGGCACCGGTGGCACGCTGACGATTGCCGGCGGCACGACCCTCGACGCTTCCGCCATCACGGCCATCTCCACGGTCAACGCCGAAACCTGGAACGGCGACTTCACGTTCGGTGGCAGCTTCACGTTGAACACCGGCACTGGCGCCATCTCGCTCGGCGCGTCGACCATTCAACTCACCAACAGCGGCGCCAATACGCTCACCGTCGGCGGCGCCGTGACCGGCACCAGCAACCTTACGCTCAAGGCCAATGCGGCCGGCGGTCTCACTTTTTCGGGCAGCGTCAATAACACAGGCACGATCACCAACTCCGGCACCGGCGCCGGCATCACGACCATCAGCGGCGGCGTGGGCTTGAACGTCACCGCCATCACCGAAAACAGCGCGACCTCCGCCCTCACTCTCAGCACGAACGCGCTCACCGTAAATAGCGGCGGCACGACCCTCACCAACAGCAACGCCAGCGGCTCCTCGCTGCTCACCGTCTCGGGTGGCGTCACCGGCACCGGCAACCTCATCCTCAACAACAACAGCGCCATCGCCGCCGGTATCACCCTCTCGGGTACGTCGGTCAATAACACCGGCACCATCACCAACTCCGGCACCAACGCCGGCACCGGCACGACCACCATCAGTGCCGGCGTGGGCGCCAATGTCACCGGTATCATCCAAAATAGCACGACCTCGGCCCTGACGGTCAGCGGCGCGCTCACCGTCAACAGTGGCGGTACCACGCTCACCAATACCACCGGCACGAAGCTCCTGACGATGACCGGCGGCGCGACCGGCACCGGCAATCTCATCCTCAACAACAACAGCGCGACCGCCGGCGGTATCACCCTCTCGGGCACCTCGGTCAACAACATCGGCACCATAACCAACTCCGGCTCCAACGCCGGCACCGGCACGACGAGCATCAGTGCCGGCGTAGGCACCAATGTCACCGGCATCATCCAGAACAGCACGACCTCGGCCCTGACCGTCAGCGCTGCTCTCACCGCCAATGCCGCCGGCACCACGCTCAACAACACGGCTGGCGGCAAGGCGCTCACCTTGACCGGTGGCGTGGGAATCGGCACCGGCAACCTCATACTCGACAATGACAGCACGCTCGTCAACGGCGTCGCGCTCACTACCGCAGCGGTCAACAACACGGGGACGATCACCAATTCCGGCAGTGGCACCGGCTCCGCCCTCATCAGTTCGGTCATCGGGACGAACGTCACCGGGGTCGTCCAGAACAGCGCGACTTCCACGCTCAACTTCACGACGGCCATCAACACCTACACCTCCGGCCTGGCGATCAAGGCCGGCACCGTGACGGGGTCCGCGGCCAACTCCTTTGGCGCGAACACCAACGTCATCACGCTCGGCAACAGCAGCGGCTCCGCCAACACCATCCTCTCCGGAGCAGGCGCGGTTACGTTTGCGAACCCCATCTCGGTCGCATCGGGCAACTCAGGCACCGCGACCATCACCGATACCGCCGCGAGCATTTTCAGCGGTGCCGTCACGCTCAACTCCCACGACCTCTTCCTCTCGCCTGCCGCCAGCGCGCTCACCTTGAGCGGCGGCATCTCGGGCGCCGGCAACCTCACCCTCAACGCCACCGGCGTCGGACTGCTCACGCTCTCCGGCGTAGCGGCCGTCAACAACACCGGCACCATCACCAACTCTGGTTCCAGCACCGGCTCCGCCGTCATCAGCGCCCCGTTGGGTGCCAACGTGACGAGTGTGACGCAAAACAGCGCGACCAGTTCGCTGACCCTCAGTGGCGCGAATTCCAGTTTCATCGGCCCGACAAACCTGACCTTGGGCACCCTGAAACTCGGTGCGGCCACGGCCCTCGGCACCGGCGGCACGCTCACGATTGCCGGAGGCACGACCCTCGACGCTTCGGCCGCGACGACCATATCGACCGTCAATGCCGAGACTTGGAACGGCAATTTCACGTTCGCCGGCAGCTTCGCGCTAAACACCGGCACCGGCGCCATCTCGGTGGTTCCGTCCACGCTGCAGCTTACCAACACCGGCGCCAACACACTCACCGTCGGCGGCGCGGTGACCGGCACCAGCGACCTCACGTTCAAGGCCAATTCGACCGGCGGCCTGACCTTCTCGGGTCTCGTCAACAACGTGGGTACGATCACCAATTCCGGCACCAACAGCGGTACCACGACCTTCAGCGGTGGCCTCGGTTCAAACGTCACGGCCGTCACGCAGAACAGCACGACCTCGGCCACGACGGTCAGCGGAGCGCTCGCCGTCAACAGTGGCGGCACCACGCTCACCAACACCGCCGGGACGAAGCTCTTGACGTTGTCTGGCGGTGTGACCGGCACCGGCAATCTCATCCTCAACAACAACAGCGCGACCGCCGGCGGCATCACCCTCTCGGGCGCGTCCTCGGTCAACAACATCGGCACCATCACCAACTCCGGTACCAACGCCGGCACCGGCACGACTGTAATCAGTGCTCCCGTGGGCGCCAATGTCACCAGCCTCATCCAAAACAGCACGACCTCGGCCATGACGGTCAGTGGAGCGCTCACCGCCAACAGCGGCGGCACCACGCTTAACAACACGGCCGGCGGCAAGATCCTGACCCTCTCCGGCGGCGTGACCGGCACCGGCAATCTCATCCTCGACAACGACAGCACGCTGGCCGCCGGCGTCACGCTCTCGGGCGCGTCGTCGGTCAACAACACCGGCACCATCACCAACTCCGGTTCCGGCACCGGCACGAGTTCGGTGGTGATCAGCGCGCCGTTGGGAGCGGCCGTGACGAGCGTCACGCAAAACAGCGCCGGTAGCTCGCTGACCCTCAGTGGCGCCAATACCAGTTTCACGGGCCCGACGAACCTGACCCTGGGCACCCTGAAGCTCGGCTCGGCCACGGCCCTCGGCACCGGTGGCACGCTGACGATTGCCGCGGGCACAACCCTCGACGCTTCTGCCACCACGACCCTCACGACCGTCAATCCCGCAAACTGGAACGGCAACTTCACATTCGGCAGCAGCTTCAACTTAAACACCGGCACCGGCGCCGTATCGCTCGGAGCAGCGGCAATTCAACTCACGAATAGCGGCATCAGAACCCTCACAGTTGGCGGCGGTGTTACCGGCACCAGCGACCTTGCCTTCAATGCCACTTCGACGGGCAACCTCACTTTTTCCGGACTCGTCAACAACACCGGCACCCTCACCAACTCCGGCAGCGGCGCCGGCACCACAACCTTCAGCGGCGGCGTCGGTTCAAACGTCACGGCCGTCACGCAGAACAGCACGACCTCGGCCACGACGGTCAGCGGAGCGCTCGCCGTCAACAGTGGCGGCACCACCCTCACCAATTCCGCCGGCACCACGGTGCTCACGGCGTCGGGTGGCGTGACTGGAACCGGCAACCTCATCCTCAACAACAACAGCGCCACCAACAGCGGCCTCACGCTTTCGACCACCGCGATCAACAACGCCGGCACCGTCACCAATTCCGGTTCCGGCACCGGCTCGACGCTCATCAGCGCAGTCGTCGGCACCAACGTCACGGGCGTGGTCCAAAACAGCGCCACGTCCACGCTCAACTTCACGACCGCCGTGAATACCTACACGTCCGGCCTGACGATCAAGGCCGGCACCGTAACGGGCACTTTGGCCAATTCGTTCGGCGCGGACACCAACGTCATCACGCTCGGCGACACCAGTGGCTCGGCCAACACTTTCCTTTCCGGCGCCGGCGTGGTTACCTTTCTCAATCCCATCTCGGTCGCGTCGGGTAATTCCGGCGTCGCCACCATCACCAGCTCTGCGGCCAGCATCTTCGGCGGCGCCGTCACGCTCAATACGCACGACCTCTCCCTCTCGCCCGCCGCCAGCAACCTTACCCTCAGCGGCGGCATCACGGGCACCGGCAACCTCACGCTCAACGCCGCCGGCGCCGGCGGGATCACGCTTTCCACCGCCGACGTCAATCCCACCGGCACCATCACCAACTCCGGCGCTGGCGCCGGCTCCACCCTGATCAGTTCCAACCTTGGCGCGAACGTCACCACCGTCATCCAGAACAGCGCGACCTCGCCGTTGACCCTGAGCGGCGCGAACACCTATTCTGGGACGATCACCCTTTCCGCCGGTACGCTCAATCTCAACAGCGCCACGGCCGTCGGCACCGGCACCCTGATCATCAATGGTGGCACGCTGGATAACACCAGCGGGGGCGCGATCACGCTCTCCAACAACAACGCGCAAACCTGGGGCGGAGACTTTGCCTTCACCGGCACGAACAATCTGATTCTCGGCACGGGTGCGGTCACCCTCGGAGCGACGCGCGCAGTCTCGGTCAACGGCGGCACGCTTGAGACCGACGGCATAGTCAGTGGCTCGGGCTTCGGCCTGACGAAGGACGGCGCTGGCACTCTCACCCTGGGCGGGAGCGGGAGCAACACCTACAACGGAACGACGACGGTGAACGCCGGCTCGCTCGTGCTGACCAAGACCGGCGGCGCGACGGCGGTGACCGGCAACCTCGCGATCGGCAACGGAGCCGGCACCGCCACCGTGCAGCTCGGCGCCGCGGATCAAATCGCGGGCACCGCGGCCGTCACGTTCAATAACGGCGGCGGCACTCCGACGCTCAATCTCAACGGCTTCTCGCAAACGCTCGGCTCGATCGCCTCGACGAACACGAGCGCGGCCCTGGCCCTTGGCTCGGGGAGCACAACCTTCACCGCGGGCGACAGCTCGAGCACCACGTTTGCCGGCGGCATTACCGGCGGGGCCAGCGCGGCGTTCGTCAAGCAGGGCAGCGGCACCCTCACCCTCTCGGGCCCGAGCACCTATGCGGGCGCGACGACAATTGCGGCGAGTGGCGGCACATTGAATGTACAGAGCAACTCGGCGCTCGGGACCGGGACGGCCGGAACGACGGTCAATTCCGGGGGCACGCTAGAGCTGCAAAACAACATCACGATTTCGAACGGCCCGCTGTCCCTTGCGGGCACCGGCGCCGGTGGCGTGGGCTCGTTGAACAACGCAAGCGGCAGCAACACGTGGAGCGGCAGCACGATCAACCTGGCAGCCGATTCGCGCATCAACTCCAGCGGTGGTACGCTGACCATCCTCAGCAACATTACCTCGTCGTCGAACAACGCTTTCGTGGCGGGTGGCGCGGGCGACATGATTGTGAGTGGCAGCATCGGCACGGGCTCCGGCAGCACGACGACGCTGACCAAAGATGGCAGCGGCACCCTGACCCTCTCGGGCAACAATTCCTATCAGGGCGCGACCAATGTCACGGTCGGCGTGGTCAGCGTGCAGCATAACTCCGGGTTGGGCGCGGTTTCGACTGGCTCGGACGGCACCTTCATCACCAGTGGCGCGGAACTCCAACTGAGCAATGTCGCCAACGGCAATCTGACGATCGGGGGCGAGGCTCTGAGCCTCAATGGCGCCGGCATCGGCGGCACCTCCGGAGCGCTGAACAACGTCGCCGGTACAAATTCCTTCGGCGGCGTCGTCGCGCTCGCCTCGGCCACGACCATCAAGAGCACCGCTGGCACGCTGACGATCGGCAGTTCCTCGGGCGCCATCACCAGTGCGAACCAGGCTTTGACCGTGGCGGGCGCGGGCAACACCACGGTCATCGGCTCCATCTCCAATGGCACCGGCCCGCTGTCGAAGAACGATGGCGGCACCCTGACGTTCGCCGGCACCGTCAATGGGACCACGGGCACCGTCGGTACCACGGCGCTCAACGGCGGAGCGATGGTGATTGGCAACGGCACGCAGACGACAACCCTGAATACGGGAGCGTTTGCTTCGACCGCCGGCACCACGCTGACGATCGCCAGCGGCGGAAGTGTGGTGGCCGACTATGCGAGCGGCAGCACCACCTTCTCCGGAGCCATGGCGGGCAGCGGCACCTTTGAAAAGGACGGAGCCGGAACCCTCGTCTTCGACCAGACCTTCACCGCCACGGGTCTGACCCTGACCCTCAACGGTGGCACGCTCTCCCTCGCCAGCTCGGCCCAAATCACGGTCGGCACCATCCACTTCACCGGTGACACCGTCCTCGACTTCAACGGGAATGCCGGAACGGTCCTTTCCTCCGCCAACCTCGTCATCGACGGCGGAGTCACGATCACGGTCAATAACTGGCTCTCAATTGCCACCGCCTGGTATGCGACCAGCACCCTGAATGCCGGCTCCCTCGGCGGCTCCGATCAGGTGGGCGGTGGCGCGCTCAGCCAGATTGTCTTCACGGGCTACACCCCCGGTCTCACCACCACCTGGGTCTCGGGCAATCACAACGGCTGGTTCGATCACGAAATCCGGCCCACGCCCGAGCCCTCGACCTACGGCGTACTCCTCCTGTCCGGCTGCCTCGGCCTCCTCGGTTATCGTCGCTGCCGCCGAAATCAGGCCAGCCGCTGCGACCGGACTCGGTCATCCTGAATTGTCCGAGACGCGACCGGCCCGGTCGGTTTCGTCGTTCACTCCAACCCAAAGACTGCCTTGGCGTAATTTTCCACGCTAAAGGGCTGCAAGTCCTCCGCCTGTTCACCGAGACCGAGGAAATAGATCGGAATTTTCAACTGGCGGTAAATGCCCACGAGCGCCCCACCACGGCTCGTGCCGTCGAGTTTTGTCACCACCAGGCCGGTCAGGCCGAAGCTCTGATGAAACACCCTTGCCTGCTCGATGGAATTGCTGCCGAGCGAACCATCGACGACGAGCCAGCGGTGCTGGGGGGCGGTCGGGTCGTGCTTCTGCAACACGCGGCGAATCTTCGCGAGCTCCTCCATGAGGTTGCTCTTCGTGTGCAACCGGCCGGCGGTGTCGACGATGAGGTAGTCGCGCCCGCGGGCCTTGGCCGCCTGCCAGGCATCGAAGGCCACCGCGGCCGAATCGGCGCCCGTCTGACTGGCAATGATCTCGAGGTCGAGCCGCGTCGCCCAGGTCTTGAGCTGCTCCACGGCCGCCGCGCGGAACGTGTCGCAGGCCGCCAGCGTGACCGTCCGCCCCTCCTGCTTCAGCTTCCAGGCGAGTTTCGCCGCTGTCGTGGTCTTGCCCGATCCGTTCACGCCAATCATCACGATGACGACCGGCTGGGAGACCGGCGCCCCGTCTTCCAGAACGCCCTCGGCCCCGGCCAGGACCCGCTGCAAAACCGCCGCGCCGATTTGCGCCGCCTGCTGTCCCTGCAATTCCTTGTCCTTGCGGTGCGCCTGTTTAATTTCCGCCAGGATCTCGTTGGTCGTCTCGACCCCAAAGTCCGCCGTGTACAACGCCTCCTCGAGTTCCTCGAGCGAAGCGGTATCAATTTTCCGGCCGCCGAATACTCCCTTGGTCTTGGCCGCGATCGCCGAAACCGTCTTGGCGAAACCCTCTTTGAATTTCTTGAAGAGCCCGAACATCTGCGTGTGACCTGTGCCGTGTGCCGTGTGGAGCGCAAAGGCCCGTCACACGTCACAGGTCACACGGAATCCGCCTTTCGCGCGTCGCGCCCGAGCTGGTCCTTCAAGCGATCGAGGATGCCATTGATGAAACGCTTGGAATCCGCGTTGGAAAATTGCTTCGAAAGATCGATGGCCTCGTTGATCGAGACGACCGGCGGGATGTCCTTCCGGTAAAGCATCTCGAACATCGCGAGTCGTAAAATTGCGAGATCGATCTTGGCGATGCGCTCGAACTCCCAGTTGTGCGCCAACCCCTTAATCCGGGAATCGATGTCCGCCACGTGCTCGATCAAGCCGTGAATCAACTCCTCGCCGAAAGCATAATGCTCGCGCGGCTCGGAACAGTTTTCGAAGAAGATGCGCAGATCGTCGACGAGGTTCGCCGGCGGATTCATGCTCCACGCATAGAGATACTGGAGCGCGGCCACCCGGCCATCGCGACGTTGGGCAAACTGCGCTTTGCTCATCGGATAAACTTTCTTTTCAGCGCAGCCATTTCCAACGCCGCCGCCGCAAATTCCGTCCCGCGGTTGATGGACCCGAGGCACCGCGCTTTCGCCTGGGCGGGCGTGTTGGCCACGATCACCCCGTTGATGACCGGCACTCCACTCTCGAGTGCGACCCGCTGGAGCGCATGGGAGACGCTTTGCCCGACCATCTCGTGGTGCGACGTGTCGCCCCCGATGAGCACGCCGAGCGCGATCACGCAGTCGCAGGGCCAGTCCTTCGCCAGCGCCTGCACCGCCCAAGGCACCTCGTGCGAACCCGGCACCCGGATGACCGTGACGTTGGCCTCCTTTACTCCCGCCGTCCGCAACCCGTCCGTCACCCGGGCGAGCAATCCGTCGACCAGGGTCTCGTTGAAACGCGCGGCCGCGATGCCAAGACGGAACTTGGCACCATCGAACGGGCGTAAACCTGGAGCGGACAGACTCATGGAAGGGACATTCGCTAGATTAAAGGGGGAATCCGCAACCCGTTTTTTCCCGACCCGGGTAATTCGCTGCGCCCCAATCCGACCCGCGCACCGTGACCCCGACGAAAGGTTCGCCTAAACCGGCAACTGCTCGACGATTTCGAGGCCGTAGCCGTCTAGGCCCACCACTTTGCGCGTGCTGTTGGAAAGAAGCCGGATTTTTCCCAACCCCAGCGCCACGAGAATCTGGGCGCCAATGCCATAATCGCGAAAACTCATCGGCGGCGGCAACTCCCCGGGCTTCGCGGTGACACTTCGCACCAGCACGTCGCTGGAATTCGCCGGCTGCATGTACAACAACACGCCCCGACCCGCCCGCGCCACCGCCTCAAGGGAGGCGGTCAACGTCTGGTGGCCGACCAAGCCCTTCGCACGAAAGACATCGCTGAGCAGATTTTCACTTTGCACCCGCACGAGCGTGGGCTCGGGGCCGAGCGGACCCATGGTCAACGCCAGATGATGGCGCCCGTCGAGCCGGCTCCGAAAAACATGCAGCGTGAAGGCACCGAATTCCGACGCGAAAGGTTGGGCGGTCACGAGTTCGACGAGGTGATCGCGGCGCGCGCGGTATTCGATCAACGCGGCGATCGAGATCATCTTGAGCCCGAACCTCTGCTTGAACTCCACAAGCTGCGGGAGGCGTTGCACCGTGCCGTCGTCGTTGACGAGCTCGCACAGCACTCCCATCGGCGACAGCCCGGCCAGCGTCGCCAAATCCACCGCCGCTTCCGTGTGGCCGGCCCGCTCCAACACGCCGCCGGGCCGCGCGCGCAGCGGAAACACGTGGCCCGGTTGGACCAGTTGCTCCGGACGCGTCGCCGGATTGGCCAGGAGGTGAATGGTCCGCGTTCGATCGTACGCACTGATACCCGTCGTGATGCCCTCGGCGGCGTCCACGCTCACCGTAAAGTCCGTACGATGCGACTCGCGATTGTTCGCAACCATCGGGCCGAGCCCCAGGCGTCGGAGCAGATGCTCGACCGTCGGCACGCAGACGATGCCACTGCCGTAACGGATCATCATGTTTACGGTTTCGGGCGTCGCCTTCTCCGCCGCCATGATGAGGTCCCCCTCGTTTTCGCGGTTCTCGTCGTCCGCCACGATGATCAACCGGCCCGCCGCAATTTCAGCGAGGGCGGCTTCGACCGGGTCAAAGGGTGGCGGAACGGACGCAGACATGACGCGACTTTCCCCTGCTCGCGGGAGATTGGCTAGCCCCGATTTTCCGGCCCCGAACAGCTAATCCTGAGCGAAATCGACGTTATAATTCTCCCCCGCCGGTTCCGTGCCCTCGGGCGCGTCCGGAAGCAACAATAGGCTCAATCTGAATTTGTAGGGAGGCTTCACGGTCCGCTCGGAAATAAAGGTGTTGGGTCCACCCGCCGTCAGCACGACGCGCTCGGGCGGCGCCTTGTATTTTCCATCCCACCGCAAAATCGCTCGCGCGACATTGGGGGTGGTCGCCTTCTTCTTGGCGTCGTAAAAAAACATCTTGAACGTGCCGTTCACGACCTTGAGGCCGAGAAACCCGCCCCCGCTTCGCGCAATTTCCATTCCTTCGATCTTCGCGGGCGGCTCTTCCTTTTTCTTAGGGTCCTTTGTCGCCGAATCATCCGCGGCCGCCGGCGCCGCTTTGGCCGCCGGGGGTGTTTTTTTGTCGGCCGGCCGCGATTGAGCCACCAGTGAAAGTGTCGAGCCCACGACAAAGAGCAGCGCAACCATCGTTCTCATGGCTCCAACCTAGCGACTGAACGCAACTCGGCAAGCGGGTTGAAGGGCCACCCACCGATTTTAGCTTTGTTTGACCTGATCAGGCGGCGTCCCGTGCGACCCGGCGTTGACGAGTGACCGTGAAACGAGGGAGACTCCCTTTCCGCATGACAGTCCGTGGTAACAATTCGTTGGTCCGTAAGCTCTGCGCCGCCCTGGGTTTCGCCCTCCTGTTAGTCCGAGTCGACGCCCTCACTTTGGAGGAGTTGCTCAGCGATCCCAAGATGAGTCCCAAGCGCTTCGCCGCCCAATTCGAAACGTTTGAGTACGAATTTCACCGCGAAGTTCAGCCGGCAGAATTATTCCTCGCCCATCGCCGGGGTGATTGCGACGACTACGCGGTCCTGGCCGACTTTGTTCTCAAACGCTTCCCGTATGAGACTCGGATCATCCGGGTCAGCCTAGTCGGCCGCATCGCCCACGACGTCTGCTACGTCACCGAGGCGAAAGCCTACCTCGACTACAACAACCGGAAATACATCAGCAACCTGCAGCGCTCCGGTCGAACCATCCGGCAAATTGCGACCGAGGTGGCGGACTCGTTTGAGGCCAACTGGACGTCGGCCTCGGAATACACGTACGACTACAAGGAGGAGAAAAAGCACTTCAATCGCACCGTTGTAAAAACGGATCCGCCCGCCCAGGATCCCGACGTCCGTCCACCTGCCGCTTCCGCGCCCCGATGAATCTTATTGCATTGAGACTACGGTGGCTAGCTCCCGCCGTCCGTTTCCTTCCGCTCCACCTCCCGCGATGAAAGACCATTTCCTGCGGCTGGTGCTGGGATTCTTTCTGGTAATTTCCGCCGTGCTCGTGTTCGTGGCCGTTCTGGCGGTGCGCAATATTGACCGCACCATGGCCACCAGCGATTGGGTCAACCAGACCCATGCCATCATCCTTGAAGTCGAAGGCGCATTTTCCTCCTCCGTCGCCGGTGATGGAGCCCTGCGAACGTTTGTGCTGACCGGCACCGCCCGCGATCAAGCAGCCTGCCGCGAGGCGCTTTCCAATTCGGCCGATCATTTGGAAGTCACCAAAGCGCTCACCCGCAACGCTCCGGCGCAGCGGGAGCAAGTGCTGCGGCTGGAATCGCTGCTCACCAAACAGGCCGACCTGGCGCGTGCGGTCATGGCGGCCCGGCAGGTGGGTTCGGCGGAAGCCTTACGCGCCCTGGAGGCAGCTGCGGCCGAGCCCGGAATCAGCGACATTCGTCGCGTGGTGGAAAAAATCACCAGTGACGAGATGGCCCTTCTGGCCGAACGCGACACCGCCTCATACCGGCAGGCCCAAACCACTCGCTGGACGGTATGGACGGGAGTGGTGGTGCAATTTCTTTTTCTCGCCGGGGTCGCGTGGCTGATTCGCGACGATCGCGCCGCGCGGCAACGCGTGGCGGCCACCCTGCGCGAGGCCAATGAAAAACTTGAGCTTCGCGTGCGCGAACGAACCGCGGAGCTGGCCACGTCGAACGAACGCCTCGCCACGGAGAATCTCGAGCGGCGCTGGTCGATCCAGGCGCTTGAACACCAAGTCCATTACAATCAACTCATCATCAATTCGATCAACGACTCGGTGTTCGTCCTGACCAAATCGCTGAACATCTCGCGCGTGAATCCCGCCGTGTCCCACTTGACCGGATGGGAGCCCACCGAACTGATCAACCTCCCGCTTTCGCGGATTGTGCAGTTGTTGCCCGATCCCGCGGCCGGCGCGGTCCCACTGACCGACCCGGTCGCACGGGCGCTGAAGGAAGGGCACGACCTGCGCCATCGGGCGGCCACCATCGAGGACAAACGCGGCGCACGAAAGCATGTCCGCTTTACCCTGTTTCCCCTCCGGGACCGCGACAAAGTGGTCGGCGGTGTCGCCATCCTCGAAGAGATGCCCCTCGCACCCACGCCTGCCACGTCCGCTCCATCGCCAGTCCGGAATTAAAGCCATGAAGAAATACATCTTGGTCGTGGATGACGAAGCCGACATCCGTGATCTGCTGGCTCAGTACCTCACGAGCAACGGTTACCGGGTAACGACCGTGGCGACCGCTGTGGAAGCCGCTCAGGCCGTCAAACAGGAACGTCCCGACCTGGTGATTTCCGATCTGCAGCTCGAGGATTCGGACGGTTTGGACATGATCGCGCATTTGAAAGAAACGCTGCCCGACACCCCCATGATGTTGCTGACCGGCGTGCTCTTCGATTCCGATGTCATCCAGAATACCCTCAGCAAGATAGTGTCCTGCTATCTGCCGAAAACGTCTTCCCTCTCGGAGGTTCTGGCCAATGTCCAGCGACTGCTGGCGCGTTGAGACGCCTAGGGCACGGGCGGAATCCTGCCCGTCGTTCGCGTTTCGGCCATGGGACCGCGACTCAACCATTCCCACCGTGCGGTTCCAACCCTTGCGAATATTTACGACGGCCCTGGCCGTCTGCTTCGGGGGCATCGCCGGGGGCGCCGAGCCGATTGCGCCACCCCGCACGGCCGTTGAATTTGTCGTCACGTCCGATGTCCACTATGGAATTCTCCGCGGCAAGTTTCGCGACCAGGCCGCTGTGGAGTCGCGCGTGGTCAATGCGGCCCTGGTCCAGGCGATAAACCAATTGCCCGCGACGCCCCTGCCGGCCGACCATGGCTTGCGGGCAGCTCAGACCATCGGCGGCCTCGATTTTGTCGCCGTCACGGGCGATATCGCAAACCGGCAGGAAACCCTGCCGCTGCAGATTCAAAGCGCCGCGGTTTCCTGGAGCCAGTTCACGTTCGACTATCTCAACGGCCTCACGGTCAGGAATGCCGCTGGTGAACGGTCCCAACTTCTCCCGGTGCCCGGAAACCACGATGTTTCCAATGCGATCGGATTCACGAGCCGCCTGAATCCGGCCACGGATGCCTCCTCCCTCGCCGGCATCTACAATCTCACCCTGCGGCCCGCGGTGCCGCGCACCAAGGACACCTACGATTATGTCCGGGACAATATCCACTATTCCCGCGACTTCGCGGGACTGCACTGTGTGTTCCTCACCATCTGGCCGGACAGCCGGGCCCGCGCCTGGTTGGAGGCCGATCTCAAGTCCGTTTCTCCCACCACGCCGGTGATTTTATTTTGCCACGACCCTCCCGCGGTCGATCCCAGGCACCTGACCAATCCCAACGGCCGGCATGACCTCAACAAGAAGGACAAGTTCGAGAATTTGCTGACCGATCAACTGGCCGACGGAAAAAAAACCGACGCGCCGACCACGATCGAACAGCGGGCCCTCGTCAGGTTTCTCAAA
>CANJNJ010000135.1 GCA_947474995.1 Opitutaceae bacterium
AGCGTTCTTACCAGCAAGGGGGCCGATGAATCCGAACCGCTGAACCGCCTCACCCGTCGCGAAAAGGAAGTGCTGCAGCTCGCCGCCGAAGGTTTCAGCACGACGGAAATCGCCGAGAAACTTTTCATCAGCTCCCGCACCTGCGAGACGCATCGGGCCAACTTTATGGGCAAGCTCGGTCTTCAGAGCCAGACCGACCTCGTTCGCTGGGCGATCCGGAAGGGCCTGATCCAGCCATGAATTCCGGCTCATCCCGCCTTCGGAGCAGTGGGCCCGCAGCCATGCCATCCGGTGTCCGGAAACATGTCGTCATCTTCGCCGAGTAGAATGGCGGGCATCGCCGTGCCGGGTTTTTCGGCTGGCTGAAGCAACCGAGGCACGGCGCCGAGCAGTTCTTCGAGTTTGAATGACTTGGTAAGAAATACTTGCGCCGATTTCTGAATCTCGAAGGCATCAATGCCCTCGGTCTCACTTTTCGGCGACCCGCTCATGGCGAGGAACCGGATTCCGGGACGAAGGGACCATCGTGCGCGGGCTAGCGCTGCGCCCCCGAGGTGGGGCATGACGGCGTCAGTCACAACGATGGAGATGTCGTCAGGACGCGCGTAGATCAATTTGATTGCCTCCATCCCGTCCGCGCCCGTCAGTGTGCCGTCATCTTGGTTACTGAGGCTCTCGGCGATCATGTCGCGGCTGGCCTTGTCGTCCTCCACCACGAGGACGAGTTCGCCATGAACGTAAGGAAGGCCAAGAGGCGAGGCGCTCGTTGGTCGGGGTGACTCGCTTTCGATTATACTACTCCCGACCCAAACCTCTGCCATATCCAGCTTCCGACCAGCCACCATGCATCTCCGCCTCCTCTGCCTTGCCTCGCTCCTTGTGATTAGTGGTTTGCCCTTCCGCGCGGCGGAAAAGCAGCCCACGCCGCTCGAGGACCAGATGGAGGAAATCAACGCCGCGTACCGGAAACTGGGACGCCAGATCGCGGATGCCGCAAAGAATGCGGACTCGCTCAAGCAGGTCGCGATCATCCGCGAGCATGCGCTGGCGGCGCTCAAGCATGATCCGAGGCGGAAAGCCGATGTGCCGGCACCCGAACAGGCGAAGTTCATCAGCGACTATCAGGTGGCGATGAAGGCATTCGTGGCGACGGTCGACAAACTCGGTGCGGCCCTCACGGCGGGGAAGAACGACCTCGCGGTCGCCGTCCTGCAGGAATTGAAGAAGGCGCAGGAGGATGGTCACCGGGACTTCCGGCGCCGGAGAATCACGTTCGAAGAAAAAGCCGCCGAGGCCGCGCGCCGGAGCGAGGAGAAGTAACCGCGACGGCGGCGCCGCGTTTGTCCGGCGCGGCCCGGACTGCGAGTGCGGCCAAACGTCCAAGATGACAGCCACGAGCATGGCGGGCACGACTCGTGCAGGCTTCTGGTCAGCATTCCGATTTGAGCTAGTCATTTTGGCTGAAGCAGCACGAGGGGTGATCGACTTTTATCTTGCCCTGGCCCCCGGAAATATCGGCACGAAGGGAACCCACTCCACTTCTTGTCGGCTGGTCGAGCCTCGTCGCAATGTTTCTCGGTCCACTCGACGAGTTCATCGAGGGTCTCCGCGTCGCCGCCGCGCTGACCGTTAGTACCGACTGAGGTGGACCCCGACGGTTTGGATTTCGAGAATGGCGGATCCGGCTTCGCTTACACTCAAAGTGGCGACTCCGGTGGTGGCCCGTTTAACTCTCTTTCGTACAACCTGCAGTCGATGCTTGGTTATTCCGCCGGATTCCCGACGGGGACACAGATATTGGCCTATAACCTCACAATTGGGCAGCCCTATCAAATACAGCTGTGGAGCAGCATAGCGTACAATTCCAACACTAACCTTTATCAGATGACCTACGTTTCCGACGGTTTGGGGCATACCGGCAACCTCGCCACCTTTGGTTACGATACCTTAGGCGGCTACTCCACTCACGGCGTGGGACAATATATTATTGGCTCGTTTGTCGCTTCAGCCGAAGCGGAGAATATTTATATTTATGGAAAGGCTTTCAGTTCTTCGGGGTACCGTGACGCGCCAGCATACCTCAACGCGATCTCGCTTTCGACAGTCCCCGAGCCCTCGACCTACGCCGCCCTCGCTGGACTGAGCGTGCTCGGGTTCGCCGCGTATCGCAGACGACGGGTCGCTTGAGCAACCAGCAGTCGTAACCCGGCGCCAGCCATCAGCTAAAACCCTCCCAACCCCCTGGAAGATCCCGCTTCCGATCAACCGTGCGCCCAGGAATGAGATCGCGGCATGGTTTAGTCGCTCGCTTACATCGGAGAGCTTATCGCCAAAAAGACCGCCGAGCGCCTGACCTCCGCGAGACTTCTGGGGCTCCGTGAGAGCGTTACGGGATATTGCTCCCGGACTTTTTTAATTTTAGTATCCCCTGATGTCACAATGCCCGTTCCACCTTCAGCCGAGCACACCGACCTCGCCGAAATCGGTGGCCGACGAGGGAGATCCCACCGCTGAGCTCGCCTTCTTAGAAGAAGTTTATCCGGCAGGGGTCGAGCTCAAGCGCCGCGCCCGTCTTGAGGCGGCGATCGCCGCGGATCAAGCCGCCCCATTGACCTCGAAGGAACTGATTTGGGCCGGGCGGATTGCGTGGCGCAATCATGCGCGCTGCATCGCCCGGCTCCATTGGAAGAGCCTAATCGTGCGTGATCACCGCGGACTCGAGACCCCGGAAGCAATCGCCGCGAGCCTGCGCGAGCATCTCATCTTGGCCCAGGGTGACGGCGCCGTGCGTTCCTACCTCACCGTTTTCGCGCCGGCCGAGCGGGCCGGCGGCCCGGCGCCGCGGATTTGGAATTCCCAGCTATGTGGGTACGCGGGATATCTCGGCACCGGCGGAACCATTTTAGGTGATCCAGCTAACACGCCGTTTACTGACCTTGCGTTGCAGCTGGGCTGGCAACGCCCAAAGAACCCAACCGCATTCGATCTCCTGCCCTGGATCATCTCGGGCCGCGACGGCCAGCCCCGGCTTTTTCCGCTGCCGCAGGGGTTGGTCCGGGAGGTTCCCATCCATCATCCCGATCACAGCTGGTTCGAAGCGCTCGGGTTACGCTGGTACGCGGTCCCCGTTATCACCCAGATGCGGTTTCGGGCAGCCGGCACAGACTATCCGGCCGCTCCTTTTAACGGCTGGTATATGGGCACCGAAATTGGGTCGCGCAATCTGGGCGACACCCACCGTTACAATCTCCTCCCGCTGATCGCAGACAGGCTTGGCCTGGACCGGAGGCGCTCGCGGAGCTTATGGCAGGATCGGGCGTTGCTCGAGCTCAACCACGCGGTCCTGCATTCCTATGCGGCCGCAGGAGTAAAGATGGTCGATCACCATACCGCTTCCGAGGAATTCATTAAATTCCGCGATCAAGAAGCGTCCCGCGGACGGGCGATATCGGCGCGCTGGGATTGGATCGTGCCGCCGATGTCCGCATCCGCCACGCGAGTCTTTCACACTCCGATGAGCGAATTCGCCACCACCCCGGACTTTCATCACCAACCAGCACCCGCCTTTTCGCGCTGAGGAGGTGAGTGCCTTAGTCTGGTCCAGCGGTCTGTTTGCAAACGCGATGCCTCCACGCGGCTTTCTGCGTCGCTGTGAAATTCGATGGATTCGATAGGTTTCAGCATTCATCTGGCTGTGGCCAAGGCCTCGGAGAATCCGCCATTGGCTCGTGTCCCCACCGTCATTTCCCGAGGAACGTGAGGCGGATCCACCGTCATTTCGGTGCGTTGGAATCACCTTGGTTGCTGCGCTAACTCGGTCGTATCGAGCCGAATCACTTCAACTAACCCCCTCCCTCGCCCCCCCCCTGCAAGCTCCAGCTACCGATCCGCACGCGCCGGAGACAGTTTTAAAACTCACTCGTTGACAGCGAGTGGGCGGCGGAACTGTGTCTTTTTCACCTCGGGTTCGCGATGGGGTTTGCAGGGGGCCGTATCAGTTTTCACCCGTCACCCCCATACGGCTCTGCGCTGCGAAAATTCGGTTTCCGATTAATGTTCCCTACTCCTATCAGCACCTTCAGGCGATTGTTGGCCGCCGCAACGTTGGGCCTGACGGCAACCGCCTTTGCGCAAATCAACCTCGCCACCAGTTTCAGTGGGGACGGTTCGATTTTTAGCGTCTCAAGCACGGATCTTTTTCAGACCAAGCTAGCGTCTTTGACTGCAGGCGGAGCGGGCACGTTTTACCCCGGAACAGGGGATATTACCCGGCTGGCGAACGGTTTGTTCGGCGCCGCCGGCAATTTAGGTGCAGCCTGGGGCGAGAGTGTCGCGCCCGGTAGCGGCACCACGATCACCTTCGGCCTTGATTTGGCGGCCAGTCCTGCAGGATACACCCTGACCAACATCAAGACTTATGCCGGCTGGGACGTCGGCCGAGACGGACAGGAATACACCATTTCCTTCTCGACCGCTTCCGCTCCGGCCACGTTTGCGACGCTGATCGCTGTTCCGTATTATAATCCCTCGAATACCCCTGCCGACGCCCACACGATGGTCTCCATCACCGATTTTGGAGGAGTGCTCGCCAGCAATGTCGCCGCGGTTCGGTTTAGTTTCACCGAAAATGAGAACCAAGGAACCTTCTACCGGGAAATCGATGCGTTCGGCGCGGCCACCGTTCCTGAGCCCTCCACCTACGGCGCGTTCGCCGGCCTCGGCGTGCTGAGCTTCGCCGCGTATCGCCGGCGGCAGCGGGCAACGGCAACGGTTGGCTTTCGTCGACGAGATCACCCTCCCGGCTGATTCATCTCAGCTGCGTAGACGCGAAACACAGGGCACACGCCTTTCGGTGCCCATCAACACACTGACCAAAGCGCAGTTGGTCGCAATGTTTGGCCCGCCGAGGTGATCGACGCCGCGGGGACGCGAGCGCCGGTGATTTTGCGGCATGGCGAGAGGAAGAATGCCGATTTGATAATGAAAGGATCCGACACGGCTCCGTCGGCCTGCGAGTTAGGAGCGACCTGCGCACCGCTCCGGAGAATAGCCGCCGTCAGGGTATCGACGTCCCGTGCGACTATGCGCGGACGCCGAAGACACGCGTTCGCGGGCTCGGAATGGCGGTCTCGCGATGACAGTATCAAAGGGTCTCTGTGCGTTGGCTCGGTCCGGCGCTTCTCCGGTTCGGCCTTCACGTCGCCGCTTCATCCGGCATCGCTCAAAAGCGACCAACCGCGAATCTCGGGCCAGATGGAGCCGTCGTCGGTTTTCGCGAAAATCTCCAGCGCTTCAAAGACGAAGCGAAAGTCCTGCTCTGCCCGCTCCTCGCCATCGGGTTTGCGACCGCCCTTGCGACCGCCGAAAAAGCGACGGTTCGCGTACGACTCGCTCGAACGAGAAGTCAGCTCGAAGATCTCCGATTGCGCTGGAGCCTTTCCCTCTCCCCTCGCGCCCCCCCTGCAAGATCGAGCTTCCGATCAACCAACTCGAGACGCTGATTGCCGCAGCGATCGCGGAGACGGGCGCGACCACGAAGAAGGACATGGGCAAAGTCATCGCCGCGCTCAAGAAGCGGTCCGACGCGTCGCTCATCGACTTCAGCGCGGTGTGCCCACTCGTGCAGGCGAAGCTGCCTTAATATACAGCCGTGGCATATTTTGGCGGGCCGAGCTCCCGCGAGGCCGCGCGCGTCCCTGCGACCTCGCGGAGTTCGGCCCGCCATCAAAGCAAACCATGCCAGCACCCGATTACCTTGCGTTGTCCGCATCGGTCGTCATCGGTGCGAGACCGGATTTAGGTGAACGGAAAAATGGCCACTAATACGGGGTCCGGTCTCCCCTCATTTGATGATACTTCGTCTCAAGTTCGTTTTAATCGCGCTGCTCGGGTCGCTCCCGCTGGCGGGAGTTTTGCGCGCGCAGGCGATGTATCTTTCGTTCACCGGTGGCAGCACAAGCGCGACGGGCGGATACAATTTCACGAACAACGACAGCGTGACGTTTCCGGCGGGCTATGCGGGCGCGGGGGCGACATTCTCCGGCACCAACTCGCTGAGCGCCACGTCGAGCCCGGTGGTGGGCAGCTTCACGACCTCGTTCTGGATGAACACCACGACGGCAAAGAACCGCGGCACCCAGTGGTATAGTGGAGCCGGGTTGGTGGATCACGAGGAGCCCGGCCGCACGAACGACTGGGGGCTCTCGCTGCTCGACCGCAAGGTCGCGTTTGGCATCGGCAGCCCCGAAAACGATGTCACCGTCTTGTCTTCCACGAGCGTGACGACGGGCAACTGGTATTTTGTGACCGCGGTGTGGGAACAAAGCACAAGGGCGATGTCCCTCTACATCAACGGCAGCCTGGAGGCGACCGCCACCAGTTGGACCACCAATAACCGCGCCGACACTTCCTCGAACCTCCTCTACATCGGACGTGATTACGCCGACGGCGCGTCGAGCTTTTATGTGGGCCAGCTCGACGAGATTTCGATCTACCCGAGCGCGTTCAATGCAAGCGCCGTGCAGAGCCTCTACGCTTCGTCGGTTCCGGAACCGGCGATCGCGGGTTTGTCATTTGGGGTGGTCGCGTTAGCCGTTGTCGGCTGGGCGCGGCGGCAGCGGCGTGCAACGATAGAGCCTCTGACAAAACCCACCAAGGCCGTTTTGTCATGCTGAGCGCAGCGAAGAATCCCCTTGGATTTTGCCAGCCGAGTCGCACTGGATTCTTCGCTACGCTCAGCATGACAAGCGAAATTTCATCAGATGCTCCTAGCTGTCCTGCGGCGGTTGGCCGACTCGTGCGGACGGGGCCGCAAAAAAATCCCCTCCTCCTCCCCCTCCCGCTCACCCCTGCAAGATCCAGCTTCCGATCAGCAGGTTTGCAACTTCCGCGACGTTCCCGCCTCCGTGAAACGACTAAGCCTAATTTTTTTAGCGATTTTTTCCACGCTGTTGCCGAGGCTGCGCGCACAGACGACCGTTAGCGTCACCGGCGGTGACGCCGGTCAGGGGCTGACACTTAATGCGGCTAATGTCGTGCTGGCCTGGAATGTGGGCAGTTCCAGCTCATTTGCCGTTCAAGGAGTGAGGTTCACGGGCCAGACCGCCTTGCCCTCGGTGGCAAATTATTTGAACGCTTTCAACTTCTCTGGTTCGGAAACGTCCTCGGATGATATTGGACTTCAAGGAGTGCTCCAATCGCTGGCCTTTATCCCGAATTTCAATGGCGGGATTCAATTCACCCTCACGGGTCTTGTGGCCAATGCTAGCTACCATCTCGACCTGCTCCAATCGGTGGGCCGCTACAACCGGCGGACTCAGACGATCTCCATCAACGGCGGTTCCCAGACCCTTGTGACCTTGGGCGATTACGCGGTTAACACGACGTATATCACGACCGCGAGCAACCTCGGGCAGATCGCCGTTCAATTGGTCGAAAGCGGGCCCGGCACGGCAGACGGTGCCGTCCTCAGCGGATTTGTGGTGACCACCGTCCCCGAGCCCTCCACCTACGCCGCGCTGGCCGGGTTAGGGGCGATCGGATTTGCGGTTTACCGCCGGAAAGGGACCGAAAAGGGGGTCATAGTGCCCCCTTCACGGTGGATTTCTCCGGTTCGGCCTTCATCTCTCCGTTTCATCGGCGTCGCTCAAAAGCGACCAACCGCGAATCTCGGGCCAGATGGAGCCGTCGTCGGTTTTCGCGAAAATCTCCAGCGCTTCAAAGACGAAGCGAAAGTCCCGCTCTGCCCGCTCCTCGCCATCGGGTTTGCGACCGCCCTTGCGACCGCCGAAAAAGCGACCGTTCGCGTGCGACGGAATCGAACGAGAAGTCAGCTCGAAGAACTCCGATTGCGCTGGAGCCTTCTTCCCCCCGCCTCGCGCCCCAGCCCCCTGCAAGATCCAGCTTCCGCTCAACGAGCCGGCACCGTCTCGTCCACGTCCGTCACGTTCAGCGTGACCTTCGCCGCGCTCGACCAGTTGCCCGCCGCATCACGGGCCTGGATTCCGTAGGTAAACGTGTTCGGACTCGTCTCGAAGTCGTTCTGCGCGACACCTGCCGCCACGCCCGCCGCCGTGAGGGCGATCTTGCCGTCGGGAGCGATCGTGCAGCAGCCGTCCGCGCTCGTCGCCGTGCTCGTCGCACTGAACCGGAACCCAGTCACGCCGACCGCGTCCGTCGCCGCCACCGCGCCCACCACTGCCGCGGCGCTCTGGTTCTCGGCGTAGTTGAATGACTGTCCTGCCGTCACCACGGGCGGCGTCGTGTCCGGAGTCATCTCGTGAGCAAGCGCACCTCTAGTAGATTTTTCTCCCATTAATACTGTACCAGCTGGGATCGTTAACTTGCGACCACTTTGAACAAATATTGGCCCTTTGATCACATATTTCTTAGTGGCGTCAAGTTTTTGGGTTTTAAGATTTCCTTCTAATACAACCGCAGGTGAATCGACTCCGGAATCTGCACCAGGAGCTTCTTTTTTGTTTTTACAGGCAATAGTTCCGCATATAATGATGGCTGACAACATTGCGTTTATTTTTTTCATAATTTGTCATTAATAAATGTATAATTAAATCCCCCATTATAAACCATCCATCAGGGATTGTTATTAATGAATAGTTCTAGATTCATCAAAAATTAAACACCAGAAAAGCAGGATTATAATTTCGCCAACCCCTCCCGACCCAACCCCCTGCAAGATCGAGCTTCCGTCCAGTAATTGGGGCAACACGCCCGCTCGCGCCGTCCGCCCGCCCCAAGCGGTTCCCTCACGACAAAGCCGCCCTGCGCCTCCGCCCAACTTCGTCCCGGCGCACAAAAACCTCGGCATCACGTTGCTCCACCTCGACCACGTCGTCGCCACGATCCGCGAACGCGAGATCACCCAGGGGCCCGAAAAGGGGACATCGCGAGAATCGAGAACGCGCGGCCTTGAAGGTCCGACTCTGGGCCCACCGCTCGCGCGAAAGTTGGAGACCAGCGAACCGACACTGGTCGCAGCCCCCATCTGCAGACGAGTGGCGAGCCAGCCAGAGTTTCTCCCCGGCGGACTTTTTCGCGGGCCACGCCTCGAGTTCGCGGCCAAATCTGGTCGCCAGAGATTCCATTCGTGCCTCCCCTCATTCAGCTCGCGCGGCCACGTGCGCTGTGCAATCCGCCCCGAGCCGTTCGAATCGTTCCTGCACCGATGACTGCGCGACCAACTCCTCGTTCAAGCGGGCGCGAACGGCCGGCGACGCTACCTCAATAGTTGCGCGGCGAACGGGCGGCTCACTTCTGCTCCATCCGCGTCACCGGATCCCAGACCTCTGACCGCGGCTGCTGCCCGGCGGCGGCGATGATCTGCTGCAAGGTCGCCGCGGCGCGGTCGAGGGGAAAGGCCACGCGGTGTTGGGCGACCAAGGCGCGGGCGCGACTGAAATTCGCTTCACGATAGGTCCGCAACACCGCGTTGTAGCTGGCGATCATTTCATCATAGCCCGGCTCATCCTTCGTCGCCAGCAGTTCCCAAACGGACTCGGATTTTTCCCGCCCCAGCACGACGACCCGGTCGAGCTCCCGCAGTTTGAAGTCGTCGCGCACGCTTTGCGCCACGGCATCGCTAAGCAGGATGTCGGCACCGTAATATTTCGCCAGGCCCTCCAGCCGGCTCGCGAGGTTCACCGGGTCCCCGATCGCGGTGTAATTAAGGCGGACCGAGGTACCGACATTGCCCACCAGTGCCAGCCCCGCCGCGATCCCGCTCCGAATCTTCAGGGTCCCGCCAGGGCGGGAGGCTTCACGCAAAATGCCCAGGGCCGCCGTACAAGCCGCCCGGCTCGATTCGGCATGCGCCCGGGGCGCACCCCAAAACGCCATGACGCCATCGCCGAGATATTTGTCCACCGTGCCCTGGTGGGTCGTGATCTGGCGTTCGGTCAGATTGAAGTAGTCCGCCAGCAGGGCCGTCGATTCGACCGGTCCCATCGACTCGGACATCCGCGTGAATCCCACCAGATCGCAGAACATCACGGTCATCGGCCGGATCTCGCCGCCGATCCGCGCCTCTTCGCCCAAGGAAAGCAAGTCACGGACAAGATCGGTCGGGACATATCGTTGGAAAGAGCGAAGCCCCGTCTTCATCGCTTCGAATCCGTCGCGCAGCTCCGCGATCTCCTTCAGCCGCGAGGGACGATTGAGCCGCCGGCTTTCGAGGCGGAACTGCGTGATCTGCTCCATCTCGGCATTCAGTTCCAGCATCTGGTTGTCGATCCGCCGGCCCAGCCAGACAGCGAGCCCCGTGAACAGGAGCAGGATCGCCACGCCAGCCACGAGCGCCCGATTCAAGGTGGTGACGATGGGGCCAATCAACGGTTCGTAGTCTGCACACACATACACCCGAAGGCGGGCGCCGTTGGGCTGCGCAATCTCGAAGGCGGACACGAAATATTTTCCCTGCGGCGACTCCCAAAGGAAACGCGTGGGTAACAGAGAGTCCGTCTGCCGCTTCGCGACCTCCGCCCGCCTCAACCCCGAGAGAAACGCGCGCGCCGCCGGATCCTCCAATTCCGCCATGGGGCGCAGCAGCCATTTTTCCGGAGCCTCCGTCGACAGCTGCCAGCCAAAACGCGATCGGCTGATGGCCGGCGGAAAGGCCATGAGTCGGTCGCGCTCATCGACCACGTAGACCAGGGTCGACTGCTCCTGGCTGGAATCGAGGTGGTTGGACAATTCCTCGAGGTGAAGCGTAAACCATAGCCAGAGCGACGACTGACCCACGCGCACGGTCGCCATCGCGACGGCCGCCCGTTCGCGGCCGCGGACGTAAGGCAGTGACCACCTCACCGTGACACCGTCTGGATTCCCCGACGTGAGGTCGCGCAGATTCGTCACATCAAGGGGATCCCCATTCGTCACCGACGACGCCGCATTCGGCGTGAGCGACGCCACTTCGCCCGTGCCCGCATCGAACCAGCCGGCCGCGTCGACCTGTCGCATCTGCAGGAGTCCGCGAAACGACTCCACGGGTGGGCGGGCCTTGCCTTGCTCTTCCAAGCCAGTCGTTGTCCATTGCAGGAAGCGGAGTGGCTCCACGAAGAAATCGCTGGTCCGCCGGAGCACGTCCGCCTGCTCCTGGTCCAAAATCTGTCCCAGCGCGCGCTTCAGGGCCGCCTCCGACCCGCGATCGAGCAACCAGCCGAAAGTGAGCGCTGCGATGAGGATACCGCCTCCAACCAGACCGCCAATGGCGGAGCGAATACGAAAGACCACCCAGCAGGATATTTGAGCGGTATGTGGCAGGCAAGCCAGCCGATCGCGGCGTTCATCGTGGAGCAGTCTGACAGGATCAGACTTTAATTCTCTAAGAGCGCGTCGAAAAAGCCCCGTGGGAGTCAAGGAGCGCGTGGCGGCTCGGATTGTGCTCGCCACGATGGATGGCAAACTCCGCTGGTCGGAAAACGTATCCGCGCGATCTCCGGGAGGAGGAAGTGGGCGCTTTCTCGATTCTCACTATGACCCCTTCACGGTGGATCTGCGGTCAAGCAAACCTTCAACTTGCTGGCCACAAATTACACAGATGGCACAGATTCAATCCTCAGAGATTTGTGCCCATTGGTGAAATTTGTGGCCAAAAAAACTCACCAGTTAGCGGCAGCTGCAGCGCTTTCCCGGTGCCGGGCCATCTTCTTGCGGAATCCCGGGCGGTCCAGTACCGCGGGATTCAACACGTAGTCCGGCACCAGGCCGTGGGCGACGCGCAGGATGCCGCGGATAAATCCCTCGCACGTGGCCCGGCTGGCCTGGGTGGTCGCGGTGAGCCAGTGCGGCGTCAGCATCACGTTTTCCAACTCGAGCAACGGACTCGACGGTGGCAGCGGCTCCACTTCGAACACATCCAGGCCCGCGCCCGCGATCCGGCGCTCGCGCAGGAAACGGCAGAGCGCCGGTTCATCCACCATTTCACCTCGCGCCACGTTGATCAAAAATGCCGTTCGCTTCATCAAGCCCAACTCGCGCTCACCGATCATGCCACGCGTGGTTTCGTTCAACCGGCCATGGAGGCTGACGTAATCGGACTCGCGCAACAAATCATCGAGGCTCTCGACCAGCGTGACGTTGAACTGCCGGGCGACCGCCGGGTCCGCGTGTGGAGAAAACGCGATGACGCGCAGGCCAAACGGCGCGATTAACCGGGCCAGTTCCTGTCCGGTGTGCCCGAGACCGACGATGCCGAGCGTAAGGCCGGCGAGGTCGTCCCCGACTGCCTCAAGCTGCCGATCCCAGCGGTTGCTCCGAATGATCCGATCCTGCAGCGGATATCGCTTCGATAGCCCCAGGATGAACAGCAAGGCCGCGGAGGCCGTGGCGTGTTTCATCCCCAGCGGGGAGTTGAACACGACGACGTCGTTTGCCGTGCACGCGCCCAAATCGATCTTGTCGTAGCCGATGCCGGCGCGCGCGATGGCGACGAGGTTGTCGGCGCCGCGGGCGAAGGCCGTCGCCTTGACCCAGGGCCGGCTCACCACGATCGCGTTGGCCGCCGCAACGTGCTCCGGCGTGATCTGCATCGCATAGACATTCTGCTGGTACGTGGGATCGTTCGGCCGGGGTTTCTGCTCGAGGAAGAACTCGTGGGCAATGAACGGCGCGGCCTCCAGCAGGTCGAGCGCGAGATCGGCCACGGGCGAGCCGTCGGCTTTGCACAAATCACCGGTGAATTTGAGGGCGAATTTTCTCATCAAAATGGGCGGCGAAGATTGTGCGCTGGAAAGGGCCGCTGGTCGCGGCCAAACTGAAATCCGTACGAAATATAGTCCGGACAGCCCGTGGCGCTGCCTGTTTTGGGTTCGAATCCAAGCATTTTTCGGCGCCATTTCGTCGCCGACGCCGCGAAGTCAAAAGAATGCCGGCGCGGGACTGAAACGCCTTGTGCCGGGGGAAAGCCCGACACTACTTTGCAGCACCCCCCGTATGGCATCGCAATCACTGATGTTCGAATCAGCCGATTTGGCCTGGCTCGGCAATGTGCGCGATGTCTCCCAGCCGCTGAGCCGGTTGCGTCCGATCTGGGTGAAGGAAAATATCATGGAGACCGGGCCGTTGCCGCGACCGGGGGTCCCGCATCCGGAGCGCCACCCGTATTGTGAGTTCACCATCGGCTGGGCCGGAGGAAAGGGAATTCAGTACATCGGGCGCGAGAAACACATCACCGGGGATCACGCCTGCGTGATGCTGCTCGGGCCCGGCGTCCCGCACAATTCCGAGCTCCTGGAATATCCGTGCCGCTCGCTCGTCATTTATTTCCTGCCCGTGCTGCCTTTCGACATGGGCCCGGGCGGCGACGGCGTGCGCGTGTTAAACCGCTTCACGGCCGAACAGTCCATTGACGATCGCATCCTTTATCCGCCCGAACCGTTGTGGAAAAAACTCAAGGGCAACGCGCAAAAAATGCTGGCTGAATTCCAAGACGGGGGCTTCGGCAGTGAGATGCGCCTGCGCTCGCTGCTGACCGATTCCCTCGTCGACTTGATTCGCTGGGAGGAAAAAATCGGTCGCAGCATCGTTCCTTCACCAGATCCGCTGAACTGGGACTACGTCCAGCGCGCGCTGCATTATTTGCAGGAACACTATGCCGAACCCGTCTATGTAAAAGAGGTGGCGCGGGCCGCCGGGCTCAGCGAAAGCCGGCTGAAATCCGTGTTTCGAGAATCGCTCGGCATGAGTTGCGTGCAGTATTTGAAGAGCTATCGCGTCTCACTCGCGGCCTCGATGTTGGGCCGCTCGCGGCGCCAGGTCACGGAAGTGGCGCTGGCCGTCGGGTTCGAAACGCTCAGCCATTTCAATTCGACCTTTCGCGAGATCACCGGCATGTCTCCCACCGAGTATATCGATTCGATAACCGCTCCACCGGGAGCGTCGTGATTTGTCCACCCCATCCCCCACTCTGACCCGGCGCGCGTGGTTGACGGTCGCGCTCCTTTGGCCCGTCGCGTTCATCAACTTCATCGATCGCACGATGGTGACGACGATGCACACGTCGTTGGTCGGCGCGATTCCCATGACGGAGGCGGAGTTCGGCCTGCTGACGTCGGTGTTTCTTTGGACCTACGGCGTGATGATCCCGCTGGCCGGTTTTTTTGCCGACCGCTTCAACCGGCGCTGGGTGATCATCGGCTCACTGCTCACCTGGTCGCTCGCCACCTGCCTGACCGCCT
>CANJNJ010000136.1 GCA_947474995.1 Opitutaceae bacterium
CATCCGGGAGAGAATGCGTTGCGCCGGAATTCCGGTGGAAAGCCGTGGCGTCCCCTTCTGCGACATCGGCCGGCCGTAGCCAAAGTCGATCGGATAGATGCGCACCTCGGTCAGCTTGCCGTCCTGGTAGGTCGCCTGGCCCACGACTGACTCCATCGACTCGTTGTTCATTGGATCTGGATGGTTCAGCACGTTGAGGGGCGGCCAGCCTTTCCAATTCAATTCGTTTTCGGTGTATTCGGTGGTGAAGGGATTGAGCCCGTTGTCGCGATAGCGATCGTACGCGATCGGCGTGTTGGTGATCTGGTAGATGTAGCTCATCATCCCATAGAAGATCGGCCGGCCCTTGTAGATTTCGATCCCCCGCAGGACGTGGACCCCGGTTCCGACGAAGGCATCGGCTCCGTTGTCGATGGCCTCGTGCGCCAGCTTCACCAGAAAGTCCGTGGGCTGCTGCTGCATGAAATCGAACTGATAGGCCGAGGGCGACTCGTGGCTGTGGATCGAGGTGATGACGAAATCCGCCGCTTCCTTGGCCTGGCGGATGCTCCGCATGTTCTGGGCCTCGTCATCGGGATACATCCGGTAGCTCAAGCCGCCGCGCGGCCCGAGGGCATAACGGACGTCGTTCAAAACCACGGGGGATTTCGGATCCTGATCGACGTCAAAATTGGGCGGGCGCGCCGTGGACTCGGCTCCCGACGACGCCTTGTAGTCGGCGAGGGTCTTCCGGCCGCCCTCGGCCGTAGCGGTCGCCACCCGTCGCAAGGCGTCCAAATCTTCCTGCGGCACCAGCACCGTCTTAAACAGCCGCATCGGATTCACGCCCGGCAGCCCGCCGCGATTGCCCATTTGGTAGGTGGCAGCCTGACCCGCGCCGGAATCGCTGACCGACGACATGCCGAACGGCTGCTGGTAGTTGAGCGCGGGATAGGAAAACATGCTCACCAATCCGACGCGACCCTTGGGGGTGATGGCATAGGCCGGCGCCCTCGCCTCCTGCAAATTGCGCCCCGATCCGGCGAACGGCAGACCGACTTCGGTAAGCGCGGCATTGCTCTTGAGCATGCGATCCGTGCCCATCGTCGTGGAGTGGTTGCTCGACCGCTGGAGGATATCGAAGCCCTGGGCCTTGAGGTCCGCGGCGATTTCCTTCGGGCCGGTCAACACGCCCACCTGGCCCGTCTCGGTCAGGTAGTCCGTCATGTTCGCCTCGGAATTCGCGAACGCGACATCCGCCCCGCGGATGATCTTCAACACGCCCTGCACGGACGGATCCTCGAGGTTGGCAATCGGGACCGTCTGAATGACGTCCCCGCCCACCGCCAGGGTGAATTTGCCCGCAACCTTCATCTGCGAGATTTCGGACTCGCGCAATTTCTTCAACATCGCCGCGGCCTCAGCATTCATGGGCGTCATCCACCACGCCGATCCGTCCTCCTGCGGTTTCGCGGTGCCCGCCGCTTCCGCGGCCGTCGCCGCCGGCGGCAGGGCCAGGGCACACGCTAATGCGCCCGCGGCGAAAAGGATGGCACGGCCGGTAGGCGGCGTGGCGATGACAGGTCTCAGGTTCGACGGATAGTTCGAGTTCATGCTGGGATTAAAGGTTGAGGGCACAGGGGGTGAACGGGCGGACCAAATGATAATCGCGGCGGCACGGGCCGTCGCAGGGGAACGGAGGAACCAGGAGCGGATTTCTTGCCGGGGCGGGCAGCCCACCCGTCTCGCGACGGGGTGACCCAGCGAGATTACCACAAAGCCTATGGCGCAATAAGTGCCACTTTGGACCTGATTGCGCTGTTTCTCGCATCATTGCCGGAAGGCAGCGACCCGCCGCAAAAGGCTTTGCCAACCAATTCGCCCACTGCGACACGGAGGACATCAAGCGCCTCGACTTCACTCTCTCCGAGCTGCAGGCCTTCGTGATGGTGGCCGAGCATCTGAGCTTCCGCGCGGCGGCGGAGGAGCTGCATTTGTCCGCCACGGCGCTGAGCCGGCGGGTCAGCCAGCTGGAGGACTCGCTCGGCTCCCGGTTGCTGGAACGCAACACCCGCCGGGTGGAACTCACGGCCGCCGGGCGAACCTTCCTGGCGCACGCCCGCACCTCGCTGGAGCAGCTCGAAGGCGCCGTGACCGGTCTGCGGGATTTTACGGCGCGGCAGAACGGCCTTGTCACCGTCGGCTGCGTGCCCTCCGCCGCCCACTACTTCCTGCCGCGCGTCCTCCTGGAGTTCCGGGTGCGCTACCCGCAAATGCTGATTCGCATCATGGACGAGTCCGCGACCGACGTGCTCGGCCGCGTGGTCCGCGGTGAAGCGGACTTTGGCCTCACCTTCCTCGGGGCGCAGGAGCCCGGGCTCGACTACCGCGTGGTGTTGCGGGAGTCATATGTCCTGGCGGTGCGCCGCGATCACCGGTTTGCCCGTCGCAAGGAGGTCACGTGGGCCGAGGTCTGCGACGAGCGCTTCATGACCGTCACGAACACCAGCGGCAACCGGCAGCTGCTCGACACCGCGCTGGCCAACGTCGCGCGGCGGCCGGTGGCGTTCTTCGAGGCGACCCGCGTGTCAACCCTCGTGGGACTCGTCGAAGCAGGATTGGGCGTGGCCGCCGTTCCCGATCTGGCCGTGCCGACCGATCCCAATGCCGCGGTCATCGGGGTGCCATTGATCAAGCCGACGGTCCACCGGCAGATCGCATTGATTGCCCGTTCCGATCGGGCCCTCCGTCCTCCGGCAAAACACCTCTACGATCTGATCCGCGCCGCCGCGAAGGATTTCAAGGACGCGCCTTAGCCGGAAGTGTGCAGTTGAAGGTGGAGCCCGTTGTCCCCAACGGGCTGACGTGGGAGCGTACGGTCCAAAACCCGATGAGGACATCGGGTTCCACCTTTCAATGGAGCCGTTTTCGGAGCGGGAATTCCTTCCCACTGCAACGTTCCGGCTTAGAGCCGATCGGGATTTCGAATTGAAAGCACGTGACGGGTAGCTGGCCTCGCTGAGGCCGGCCCCGGGGGGTCAGCGACCCCGGCTACAATTTTCAAACCTTTCCGCAGATATCCGGAGCGGCTCTTAAGCGGAAAAAATTCCGTTGAGAGATGAGCGATGAGGGACACAGCCGCAGACCGTCGGCGCCTAACCGCTTTCAACTTTCAGCTCTCATCCTCCAACGGTACGGCCCGGCCCTTCACCGACTCAAAGCCGGCTCGCGCATCTCCTGCTTGATCTTGGCCGGGGGGGCTGACGCGGGCGTCATCGGTTCGAGTCCCGTCTTGCTCACGACTTGGGAATTTTCTGGGGAAGCAAGGAAGCGGACCAGATCCGCCGCCGCCTTCGGCTCCGCCGAACCCACCACCAGACCAGCCGAAAAAATCGTCACGCGTTGCGCCCCGGGGGGCAGCGGTCCCACCATCGTCAGACCCGGGATGGGCAGGAGTTCACTGATTTGTTGGAAACCAATCTCCGCGTCACCGCGCGCGACAATGGTACCGACTCGTTCACTCTCGATGCGCCTGGCCTTTGGCTTCAGCTGCTCCGCGATGCCCAGCTTGGGAAACAATTCGGTGGAAAGATAGGTGCCGCTCGCGCTGGCCGAGTACGCGATCGATTTCGCCGCCAGCAGCGTCTGCTTCAACGCTTCCACGGTGCTGATGTCGGGCTTCGGCGCCCCCGCGCGCACGACCATCCCGATGCTGGAACGGGCCAGATCCACGCGGGACCCCGGCACCACTTTGCCCTGCTTGACGAGATCGTCGAGGGCTGGCGCGGCCAGGATGATGATGTCCGCCGGCTCACCACGCTGGAGCCGCATCGGAATCGAATCCGGCGCACTGCCCATCGAAGCGCCATATGCGGTGAGCACTTTGTGGTGCATCCTGTGCTCAAACGCGGTCACCAGCTCGTTGTACGCGGCGGTAAATCCGCCGGAACTCATCACCCTGACTTCGGCCGCCGCCGCGACCGCCACCCAAAGAATCAGCGCGACTCCGATTACGGCCCGGAAGGTCTTATTCATGGGAGATTTTGCATCCTAAAATCGTTATCGTCGTACCAACAAACGGGGACGGCTCTTCGCTGGCTAGGCCCGGGATGGTGCCGGAGCCGGCGGCGCTGCCAGGTCGAACGAGGTCTCAGGCTTGATCTGGCCGATCCGGGCAGACCAGAAGGCGCCAGAGATACCCACGACGGCCGCCACCATCAGCCAGAGCGCCGGGGCCGCATTGTTGCCGGTCCGCTCGATCAAATAGGTACAGACCGCAGGCGTAAACCCACCGAAGATCGCGGTGGCAAGACTGTACGCCAGTGCGAAACCGGCCGTCCGCACCTCGGCCGGCATAATCTCCGCCAGCAGCGGGATCATCGCGCCGTTATACATGCCGTAGAGGAAGGAGAGCCAAAGCGCGACCGACAGCAATTTACCCATGGTCGGCGCCACGACCAGCCAGGCAAAGGCCGGATAGGCTGTCGCCAGCACCAGCAGCGGCATCACAATCAACAGGGGCCGCCGGCCGATCCGGTCCGAAATGGCACCCGCGATTGGCAGCAGGATGAAGTTCGAAAGTCCGACACAGAGCGTCACAAAAAAGGTGGATTGCGGATCCAGCTTCAAGGCCTGCCGGCCAAACGTCGGCGTGTACGCCGTAATCATGTAGAAGAACGTCGTGGTCAGGATGGTCAGCATCATCCCCACGAGCACGGCGACCCAGTTCTTCGCCACGATTCGGACCACTTCGCCGAGTGCCTTGGGCTTGTGGGCGCGATGCTGGAACGCCGTGGTCTCCTCCAGCGATCGCCGCATCCAAAAGATGACCGGAATGATCAGGCACCCAATCAGCAGCGGGATCCGCCACCCCCAGGCTCCCATCTGCGCCGGAGTAAAAATCGCGGTCAGGGACAAACCCACGATCGCGGTGAACATCACGGCGATTTGCTGGCTGCCCGACTGCCACGAACAATAAAATCCGCGATTTCCCGGCGTCGCGATCTCCGCCAGATAAACGGAAACGCCGCCCAGTTCCACGCCCGCCGACAAGCCCTGCAGCAGCCGGCCCATCACGACGATGATCGGCGCCGCGATTCCAATCGTGGCATAGCCCGGCGTCGCCGCGATGGTCAGGGTCCCGATCGCCATCAGCGCCAGGGTCACCAACAGCCCACGGCGGCGCCCATGCCGATCAATATACGCCCCGAGCACCAGCGCGCCCACCGGCCGCATGAGAAACCCCGCGCCAAAGGTGACCAACGAAAGCATGAGCGAGGTGAACTCGTTGCCCGTCGGAAAAAACGTCTTCGCGATGTAGACCGCGTAGTAGCCGTAGACGATGAAGTCATACATCTCCAGAAAGTTACCGCTGGCGACGCGCAGCACGGCGCCGATCTTCTTCCGACGTTCGATGGGGCTAAGCATGGTGGGGGCCGCTTAAACAAAAAGGGGCGGGCGAAGACTAGCAAGGCCAACAGCCTGCAGGAAGTGCAGTCTTCGCCGTGATTATGTCGTTTTGCTCACCTATTAGCCGCGCCCGGCGTGCCCGGCCCACCCTACTGCGCTTTCGTGCTCAGTGGTTTCTCGGCCACCATCGGGCGCGGAAAGTCCGCCGCCTTTTCGCCGCCCCGCGATTGCAGTCGCAGATTATTGCTGCCCCCTTTCGGCGGATTCAGCGGCAGGTCCATTCCCCCGAGCTCCTCCATCATGCCGTAGAGCTTCGTCTCCATGCTGCTGGCGATCGCCTTGAATTTCGGGTCGTAGAACAGGTTCTTCGACTCGGCGGGGTCGTGCTTGATATCGTAGAGTTCGTCCGCATCCCACAGGCCGTAGTAGGTGATGTATTTGTACTGGTCGCCGCGCAGCGCGAACACCGTGGGGGTCTGCGGATAATTCTTCTCCCAATAATAGGCGTAGAGAAAATAGTCGCGCCACGGGATGCTCCGGCCCTGCGCCAGCGGCAGAAAACTCTGCCCGTCAAAGTGCGGCGGTTTCGCCAAGCCCGCCGCCTCGAAAATCGTCGGAGCGATGTCGATGTTGGCCACGACCTGATCCACGACCGTGCCGCCTTTGATCAGATTCGGGCACTGCATCAGCATCGGCACGCGAATCGACGTCTCGTAGGCCACGCGTTTGTCGATCAGCCCGTGTTCGCCAAACATGAAGCCGTTGTCGCCCATGTAAATCACCAGCGTGTCGTCGTAGACGCCCATCTTCTTCAGCTGATCCATCACACGCCCGATGCCCTCGTCCACGGCACAAAGCGTCTCGCAGTAGCGTTTGTAGTATTGCTCGATGTCGAGGGCGCTGTGATAGGGGAAATCCACGCCGTGCCAGCTGTTGCGCTGGTCGCGCACCCAGCGCGGCACGTTGCCGTCCGTCGCCGCCGTCTCGGTGGCCGCCCGCTTGAACGGCACGTTGGCAAACCGGCCCGCGTGCCGTGTCGCCGGCGTGAAGTCGGCGTGGACCGCCTTGTGCGAGAGATAGAGGAAGAAGGGTTTCTCCGCCGGCTTCTGCCCGGCCAGCCAGTCAATCGCGTAGTCGGTCAGCTCATCCGTGATGTAGCCCTTCTGCTTCACGCGGCGGCCGTCGACGTTGAGCGTGTAGTCGGGTGTCGGCGGCAGGTAGTTGCCCTGGCCGCGAAAACTCACCCATCGATCGAAACCCGGCCGCGGTTCATCCGAGTCGGCGCCCATGTGCCACTTGCCGATGAACGCCGTGGCATAGCCGGCCTTCTGTAGGTACTGCGGAAAGAAGACCGTCCCCGGTGGCACGGCGCGGTTGTTGTCGATCACCCGGTGGCGAAACGTGTACAGCCCCGTCAGGATTGACGCCCGGCTCGGCGAGCACAGCGAGGTCGTGACGAACGCGTTCTTCAGGTAGACGCCGTTGCGCGCCATCGCATCCATCTGCGGCGTCTGGGCAAACTGGTGCCCCAGGAAGCTCATCGCATCGTAGCGATGATCGTCGGTCAGGATGAAGACGACGTTGCGCGGTTTGGCGCCGGCGACCTTTTGCGGCACGACTTCGCGCGGCACGGGCACGATCGCCGCCTGCAGCCACAACGCGGTCGCGAAAATTCCGAGCAGGTAATTCTTTCGCATGGGGAAAACCCTTCCTATGCGCTGCGCTGCGGGCGAAAGCGAACTTTTCAGGGCACGATCACCCATCGCCCCAAACACTTGTAGCCGGCCTCGCTGAGGCCGGACCTCGCGCGGACACCGGGCCAGCGACCCCGGCGACACGATGCTTTTAGAACCGCCGGGTATAGACCGCGCCGTTCTTGTCGTGAAAGACCAGGAGTCCGGGCAACACCTCCTGGAGGACGAGGCCTTCCGCGATCTTGTCGCCTGGCACAAAAAGTCTTCCCCCGATCAGCACCCGCGGGTTGGGCGCGGTCATCGCGGCGCCCAGGGGCAACGTGCGTACTTTTTCCGCGAGCGCAGGCGACGGTTCCGGCGGTGCCACCGCCGGGGCATCGGCGATAGCCGGCAAAGCCTCCGGAATCGCTGGCGCCGGCGCAACGACCGGCGCAGCTGGTGCGACCGCGACGGGAGGCGGAGGCGCGACCGGGACCGGGACACCCACGCGCTTGGGTTCACTTACGGGCGCCGGGACCTTTGCCTTGATCACCGGCGGCACGGGCGGAGGTGGATTAGGGGCGAGAAAAAGCCACGCTCCCGCGCCCATGATCACCAAACCGGTCAGGGCAATGGTCGGAATCAGCCAACGCGGTCGCACCTTCGCCGGCGCTGGAGGCGCGAGCGCGGATTTGGCCGCGAACGGCGGCACGGAAGCCCCATGCCCCGTGGCAAAGGGACTCGCGGTCGCGCCCGGCCGGATGTCGGGAATCGCCGCCAGGGAATCTTCGGTCGGCGCCTCAACGGTCTTGCCCTTCATTTTGGCCAGCGCGTTGGCAATGTGACTCACGGGGCGAATATTACCCAATTAATCGGGGACGGACAGCAGCAAATGGTGGGAGACAGCAGATGAATTCGAAACCAACACGTTGGCCGCGCACGGAGTGCCCGGCCCGCCCGGTACGAAAACGCTACCGGGTGGGCCGCGCGCCTCTCGACGTGCTCGAGGCCCTGAGCCTGTCGAATGGGTTCCGCCGCGCGGCCACGCCACACACGATCGACCCCACAGCCCGAACCACGGATTTCTTCACCGAGCCGTTAAGCCTCCCCTCACCCGCCATCCGCCTTCGGGGCCGCAGGCCGGGTCTTCAGGCTGCCGAGATACGCTACGACGTCGCGAATTTCCCGCGGCTGCAGAATCCCCAGCATCGGCGGCATAATTGAAATCGGCGCGGTCTGATTCGCGATGTCCGTGCGCTTCATCGTCCGCGTCTTGCCATCGAACAGCCGCACCGTCACCGCGTCAGCGGTTTCGCGCGCCAGCGTTCCCGTCACCTCGGTCTTGTCCTTCAACGTCACGCTCACGAGCCCGAAGCCGACGGCGATGTCGGCCGAGGGCGTGAGCAGCGCCCGCAACAGGTACACCGCGTCGCGCTGGTTGCCGATGGTGCGTAGATTCGGGCCCACTTCGCTCCCGCCGCCGGCATCGACCGAGTGGCAGGCCATGCAATTCGCCGCGAGGTGATTCGCCACGACCTCGCGACCGCGCATCATGTCGCCACCCGCGAGCAGCTCGGTCTGAGCCGCGGCGTCCGGCGAGGCCGCGTAGGCTTTCAACTTCGCCGCCAGCGTTCCATTCGCCTCGCTGCGGGCGCGCAGCGCCTCGATCACGTCCAGTTTCAAGGCGGGCGCGATCGTGCCGTCGACGAGCGCTCTCGCCATTGAGTCGAGCACCGCGTCGGCCTCAGGTCGTGCCGTCTTCGCCAACAATCCCAGCGCGTGCTGTTTCTCCGCCGTGGTACGGTTCTTGAAGACCGTCTGCGACTCCGCCACCAACCGCCCCGGCTGACCGGGCAACAACCGCGCGAGTGCTTCCTGATGCAACGGCGCCGGCGCTGCCGCCGTCAGCGCCACCTCGAGGGCCCGCGGAAACGTCGCCGGTTCGCGTTGGTCATCCGCCAGCAATCGCAACGCCTGCGCCCGCAAATCTCCCGGGGCGTCGGGGTCCGCCACGATCGCGGCGATCTGTTCGGGCCGCGCCTTCAGGCGGTGGGCGATCATGATTTCGATCGCGAGGGTCTTCAGCTTTGGATCCGACAACGCCAGCAGCTGATCGAGTTTCGGAGCCAGCACACCGTCGATCGCCGCGGGTGCCAACGGCCGCGCCCGGCCTTCCACGATGTCGAGGCGCGCCGGTTCCTTCCAGGACCGCAGCGTGGCCAGGCCTTCGGCCCGCATCGCTTGCGGCGCCGACTCGTTGAGCGCAAACGCCAGCAGCCGCGCGCCTTGCTCCGGCGTGCCCACCCGGAGACACGCATTCATCGCCCGCCGCGTAGTCGCCTCATCGACCGCCGGCGCATCCAGCAACGCCGCCAGTTCCGGCAACGCCGCCGGGATCGAAAGATCATCGTGGATGCCCCGCACGGCCTCGGCCACCACGCGCGGGTCGCGATCGTGAAGAAACCCGCTGATCGCCGGCGCATTCATTCGCCGCAGCGCCACGACGCTCGCGATCCGCACGGCGGGCGACGCATGCGACTGCTGCGCCGCGAGCTGTTCGGCCGTCGCGCAGCCCGCCAGCCCGGTGACCACCGCGTGCCGCAACACCGGCACCTCGCCGTCCTGGGCCGCCATCGCGAGCAGCGGCTTGACCGCCGTCGGCTCACGGAATTTTGCCAGCGCGATCGCCGTCTGCAACCGGACGCGCGGCGCGAGGTCCGCGAGCAACGGAATCAGCGCGGTCCCGTCCGCCTTCGCGGCGGCGCCGGCGGCGTCCCCGACAATCTTCGCCGTCTGCGCCCGAATCTCCGCATCGCCATCCTGCAACAGCGGCAGCACCGCGGCCGCCTCGGCGGCGTTGCGCCGCAACAACTGGCCGTAGCCCCACAATCCGTGAATCCGCGCCAGCTTGGCGGCGTTCACGTCGCGCGCGACCGCGAGGAGTTCGCCGGCCCGGCCGCGTTTCGCCAGTTCCAGCTGCGCGCCCTGGCGCACCCGTTGATCCGCGTGACCCAGCTGCGTCACGAGTTCGCCCTCCGGCCGCTGCGCAAAGCCGGCGCTGATGATTTTGTAGGCTTCCTGCCGGGCCGGATTCTTTGCTCCGTCCTTCGCATCAACGCGCCACAGCGCCCCCAGCCCCTTGAGCGGGTAGCCACCCATCCAGTCCACCATCAGCAGCGAGCCATCCGGATGCCAGCTCATGCCGACGCCCATGATGCCGTCGTTGATGATCCGCGCATCGGCCATCTTGAACGTCGCCCCATCCTGCTCGGCGCGGAACGCCCGCATCTTACCCGAGGGAAATTCGTTGAGCAGGAACACCCCGCGCTGCTGGTCGCTGAGCGACGTGCCGGTGTCGTATTTGAAACCCGCCGGCCCGTCGGAATAGCTCAGGATGGGCGGCAGAAAATACGCCGGCTGCCCTTCGAACGGCGGCCGCCAGATGCCTTCGCGCATCCACGGGCTCGCCATCGCCATGTATTGAAAATTGCAGCGCCAGCCGCTGTCGCTGGCCTCCGCAATGTACACGAAGCGCTCGCGCTCGCCCGGCTGGTCGGCGTCGTTGTCCACGCCGATGAGATCGCCGAATTCGTTGAACGCCGGCTCCTGCACATTGCGCAGCCCGTGCGCGTAGACCTCGAAGTTGGAGCCGTCGGGATCAACGCGCAGCACGGCGCCTTCATTCGGGTAATAGAAATGCCGGCCTTCCTTCGAGGTGACATTCACGCCTTTGTCGCCGATGCTCCAATAGATCCGACCGTCGGGTCCGACCATCGGCCCGTGCATGTCGTGGCCCGCGTAGGCGATGTGAATGCCAAACCCATGCACGACGATTTCGCGGATGTCGGCCACGCCGTCGTCGTCGGTGTCCTTGAACCGCCACAGGTCGGGCGCGATCGTCGCATACACCCAACCGTCGTGATACAGCACGCCGGCCGCGATGCCCGTCACCTCGGTATTAAAGCCCTCGGCAAAAACCGTGATTTTGTCCGCCGTGCCGTCGCCGTCGGTGTCGCGGAGCTGGTAAATCCTTTCGGTGTGATAGGTGAGATCCTTCCAGTCGATCGAGCCGTCGCCATTGTGATCCTTCAAACTACCGCGGGGGGCGCGCATCTTTCCGGGGGCCAGCTCGCGATGGTAAAACGCCGCCCTGTCCTCGACGCTCGTAAAACTGAGATCGTCCGGGATCCACATCACGTGCTCGCGGATGTCGAGGTCGCCCACCTTGCGCCGCGTCGTGACGCTGACGTACACGCGACCCTGGGGATCAACCGTGCAGGCGACCGGGTCGGGCACGTTGACTTCGCCCGACCACTTACGGAGCACGAGTTCGTGCGTCGGCGGCGGCTCGGGCGCGACGACGGCCTTCTTGGTCGCGGGTGCCGGCTGGGCCAAAGCAGACACCGCGATGGTGACGGACCCCCACCAAAGGCCAACCGAGCGCAGCGTGGCACGACCGAGTGAAGTGTTCATAGCAGGGCAAAAGGGCAGCAAGCCGCGTTGCAGGGCGCGAGCCGATTCGATGATTTGGAAGCAGCAGCGCCGTCGAATCGAGGTGCCTTTCGGCGCCTCGTACCGGGTGGGCCGTGCACTCCGTGCGCGGCCGTCGCACGTGAGACCGAGCCCAACCCTCGGCCGCCCACGGAGTGGCCGGCCCACCCGGTACGTCGATCGTGAACGGTGAGCCGAGCCCGACCTCCCTTTCCGTCCTGGCTTCTGAATTAATCTTCAGCGCCCGGAGCGCGGCTCGCCGGCCTCACCCAGCCGCCCGACAAAAGTCCATGGCGAGCGACGGCGCGGCGATTCCACCGCTGTCTCACCCGTCGCCCCGACGAGGAACGGATCGATCCACGCAAAGTAATCAACATAGACATCGCGGGGCAACGGCTCGGCCGGCGCGAACTTTGCCGTCTTCGGCTCGAACGTCATCACCTGGTTCTTCGAGCCCAGCAAAAAGACTTGCCCACGCGCGAAGACCACGGCCGAACTCTGCATCGCCTCGGGCATTTCGCCCGCAGTGGACCAACGGTCCTTCGCCACATTGTAGCGCAGCACGTCGTTGAGCTTCTTCACCGGGTCCCCCTGGTTCGCCTGAAACGATCCGCCGAACACGAAGATGTCGGCGCCATCGGTCACCGCCTTGAGTTGCCAGCGCAGGCCGCCGGGCATCGGCGCCAGCGTCTTCCAGCCCTTCGTCGGATTCGCGGTGTCAAACGCCCACACCGTCGCGGTGACCGTATTGGTCGTGCAGCAAGTCCCGATCGCATCGAAGGGCTCGAACTGCCGCGCACCGCCCATGAGATAAATCGTCCGGCCAATCGTGACCGCGGATGCGAACAGGCGCGGCTCGGGCAACGCCCCCTCGGTGCGCCACTCATAACTCGCGCCCGATTTTCGCAGCGTGCGGACCGCGCTGCTCGGCTCACCGTTTTGCAGTCCGCCGAGAACATAAAGCGTTTCGCCCACCTGCGTATAAGCCGGGTACCCTAGGGTCACGGGACAGTCGGCCAGTTTCTCCCACGTTTGTTTGTTCGGGTCGAAGGCATCGGTCGCCGCGGCAAAGACCTTCTTCGTCCATTTCCCTTTCTCCCCTTCCCAGTACGTGCCTCCCACCAGAATAAGTTTCCCGCCAATCGCGCCGGCCGCATAACCGGCCCGCGGCTCCGGCGCCGGCGTCGACTCTCGCCACGTCACGAGGGGCGCGGCGGTCAGATTGAGCACGAGCAGGCCGGCCGCCATCAGCACGACTCCAGCGCCGCAGCGTCGCTCACGAATTCGCAGGGCATCGCCAAGGTTGGGGATTCGCATGGGGAATACCGCTGACGTGTTGGTGCGCCCCACGCAACGCGGCAAACCCTCCGGCAGGAGCAGACCTAACCTCCTTCCGACAACCGTCGGTGGGCCCGGTACGAAGTTCGTGATGGGTGGGCCGGCCACTCCGTGGGCGGCCAATCGTTGGGCTCGGACTTACGTTCCCACGGCCGCGCACGGAGTGCACGGCCCACCCGGTACGACAATCGGTCGCGTTCGGCTCCGCGAAGCGAAGCTGATTGGCCCTAGAAGAGAATTGCGAACCGTCCACGGCAACCTCGCCAACCCCTCAGAAAAACCTTATTTAAGCTAAGCAAGTTAGTCTTACCAACAACGCGCCAAAAACGAGGGCGGCGAGCGCAGCTCCCGTCGCCGATCCATGGAGGTTCATCATGATGCACCACACCTATCTCGAACACACCCAGTCGGTGCTCCACACGCGCCTCAAGGGCTCTGGTTCCCATCAACCGGGAAATATCGTCCGCGAACATATTCCGTTCATCACCCTTTCCCGCGAGACCGCGGCCGGGGCGACGACGATCGGCCAGCAATTGGTTACGCTCCTGAACCAAAAGATCGAAAACGATGCCCAGCACTGGGTCTTACTCGACAAGGATCTCCTCACCCAGGCGCTGCTGCATCATCAGCTGCCCGCCCAACTCGCCAAGTATCTGCCGGAGGATCGCATCTCCGAAACCAAAGCGGTCATCGGCGAACTCGTTGGACTCCATCCCTCGCTCTGGCAACTCGAGCACAAGATCGCCGAGGCGATTCTGCAGCTCGCCCATGTGGGCCAGGTGATTTTCGCCGGCCGCGCCGCCCATTTGATTACCCGCGCCCTGCCCGGCGGATTGCATGTCCGGCACGTCGCGTCCCTGCAGACGCGCGTCAATCGCCTGGCGGCCGCCCTCAAGGTTTCGCCCGACGAGGCGGCCCGACAAATTGAAGCCCAGGACCTGGCCAAGCGGCGCTTTGTCCGGTCCCATTTCGACTCGGATTTGGAAGATCCGCACCAGTACGATTTGGTGCTCAATACCGACCATCTTTCGCCGGCCGCGTCGGCCCGGATTATTGTCTCGGCGCTGCATGAGTACGCCAAGAGCCGCAGCCCCGCAACGATGCCGGCGACCGCTGCCGCCTCCCGGGTCCACGCCACCTGAGTTATCCGCCGGCCGCCAAAAGGCGGCCGGCCCTTTGGAGTGCGGCGACCCGGCGCCGCTTTGG
>CANJNJ010000137.1 GCA_947474995.1 Opitutaceae bacterium
CTCATGCTCACCGGACTTCGCCCCGGACTTCGGCTGCTGGTTATCAGCGGGTCGTCCTGCCCGACGAGCGGCAGTTCCCAACTCGATGCGGCAAAGGACCTGACGCATGCCTTGCTCCACAAACCGTTCACCGCCGACAGCCTCCTCGCCACAGTGCAAGGACTGCTTTATTCAAGCCTTCAGCCCTGAATCAACATGTCCTCCATCCTTCTCATTGAAGACGACGAACTTTTTCGCGGGGCCCTCGCCGACGCGTTAACCGAGCGCGGCTTCACCGTCACCCAGGCTGCCGACGGCGCGCAAGGCGTGAAGCTGTTTTACGCGGAGCCGACCGACTTGGTGCTGACCGATATCGTCATGCCCAACAAGGATGGCACCGCTGCGGTGGCCGACCTTCGTCGAGATTTTCCCAGTTTCGGCATCATCGCGATGTCCGGCGGTGCTGCAAACAATCCCGCGCTTTACCTAAAGATCGCTGGTGCGCTCGGCGCCAATCGCACACTCAAGAAACCCTTCAGTCTCCCGATGCTATTGGCCACGATGGAGGAAGTGTTAGCGGCTGGCAGCGATTGATGCGATTCGGGCCATCGAACCAATCTCAGATTCCTACCGTGGCGGATTCTACCTCTTTAGGACTGGCGGGCTTCGAGTCGGAATTGCCCCGTTTCTATATGGACCGTCTTGGGCACAAATCCACTTTCAACGATTTGCGCGATGTTCATATCCGTGAAGAGCGATGATCAGATCATCCGTGAGTCTGTCTGTGCCGAAAACGTATGGGGTGTGAAACGACTTCCGTGTCAGACTTGGGTGGTCGACTATTTGTCCGCCCGCTAGAACGAGTCCCCGACGATCAACCGCTGACGATGCGCCGAGCATCCTTGAGGAGGAGCACGAGGTGCATCGGGTAACCAGGTAGCGGCACGAAGTCGTAACGCTCGTAAAAGGCTTTGGCCGGTTCGTCCTTGGCATGCACGAGCAAGGCGCGGAGGCCGACGCCCTCGGCCGCGGTCAACACGCGGATGATCGCGTCCTTGAGCAACCCAGCGCCTAGTCCTTTACCCTGCCAGGCACGGTCCACCGCGAGTCGGGCAAGCAGCACGACCGGAACCGGGTGTCGCGGGGCGCCCTTTTGCAGGCGGGTCGGTGCATCGGCATAGAGAATCTGCGATGCGGCCAAGCTATAGTAACCGACAACGATATGGCTGGCAGTTGTCGCCACGTAGGTCTTGGCGGTCCCGGATTGGTGGTTGCCCAGCGCGTGGCGAGACAGGAACTCGTTGAGCGCCGGTGCCCCGCAGTCAAACGCGGGCACTTGGTGATGCGCCCGCAGCGGCTCAGGTCGATTGAGCGGTGCGGGCGAAGACATCGGGCGTCAGCAGAAGTTTGCGCAGTCGGGGCAAGTCGCGCGCGGGCGCGTCCAGCCGCTTCGCAAATTCATTCCACGGGCCTTTCTTGAGTGCGAATGTCTGTTGGCTGAGGAGGTCGGCTTGCGCCCGCTCGACGGCCGCGCGCAGAATGTAGTCGGTCAGATTGGTCGCGCCTGAGAGTTCCGCCGCCAAGACCAGCAGTGATTTGGTCTTGGGCGGAGCACGCAGATGGATTTGGGCGGTAGCGGTGGCCATGAGCGGTGTTTTATTCTTGTCAACACAAGTGATACACACGACCGAGCGTGTCAATCCTAGGGTTCTCCGAACACGGCCGCTTCGCTTGGCGGCGAAGTTCCCCTGACAATCGTCGCAGCCAAGACATCGTCGCCGTCCACTTGCCGCCTGTGCCGCTCATCGGCTGACTCTTGCTCGAACGCGGCAAACCGAACTGGGTGAAGCGTGAATTTCACGCGCAATCGCCCGCACGTGGCGACCCATGCGGGTTGCCGTTGCCAGGATGAGACCCACGACTTTTTGGTCCAGCGGTGGCCGGCCAAGTCTCTTGCCGCGTTTGCGAGTGACTTCCAGGCCGGCCAGCGTCCTTTCTTTAATCAGGGCTCGCTCAAACTCGGCGACGGCCATCAGCACCCCGAGCTGAAGCTGACCAACCGGGTTCTGCTTCGAGGTGTCGATGCCTTGGCTCGTGCAGATCAATGCGACGTTTCGCATCTGGAGTTCGCCGAAAATGATCGCGAGATGCGTTAAACTGCGGCCGAGTCGGTCGAGTTTGTCGGTCACAACCTGATGGACGCCGCCGGCTCTGACTTGCGCCAGCATTTGCTCAAGCCCTGGGCGATTTGAAGACGCGCCGGATGCCGCGTCGCGAAATATCACTGGCGGCTGCCAGCCGCGAACACGGCAGTATTCCAGCACCTGGTCCTCCTGCGAATCGGTCTCTTGCTCAGCGGTCGACACCCTGAGGTAAACGATGGTTGGATTTTTGGTGGTATTCATTTGGCGATGCGTTGTGCATCGCCCCACGCTACCCAAGTCTTCCGAGTCTGCGCTCGGGGTCGGCATCCCAAAATCGACCAAAAGTGAAACGCCCGGTCCGCGTCCATTTGGCCGGGCGAGGAGGTTTATCCGGAACGATCCCCCGATTTAGAAACAGCGGCGGGCGACGAAAATGTTTCCGTTAGCACCACCAATCCCTTGCTCACGCGGAGTCGCGGAGCACGCGGAGAACAAGGGAGGGCTCCGCGCCTCCGCCTCGGATCGTAAACCAGTTCAGGCCCGAGCTGGTCGGGTGACGGGGAATAACTTTGGAGTGCGGCGACCCGGCGCCGCTTTCGACCGCACTCCCTTGGGCAACAGCGACGAACGGGGGAGCCGAAAATGGGGCATGACGAGAATCGAGAAAATGCCAGATGGTCAGAGGCAAAATGCACCTCGGGCCGATCCCATCCTCTATCGATGCCAGGACCTTGGTCAGGGAGAGGACTCGATCGCCAAAGCGTTCATCACCCGACGCCGGGCTGACCAGAGACGGACTAAGTAATTATTTAGGAGGTCGGCAAGGGGCGCGTTTCGTCTGGCGACGGAAGCGAGGGTTTGGCGCGAGTTACGCTTTCCGGTTAGACGAACGGCAACTCAAGACGGGCTATGTTTCTGCCGAAAATTTCGCTGGCGAGGCGCGGCGACTATTTCTCGACTGTCGCAGGAACTGGCCAAAACATGGCCCCTTACCCCTTGTGAGTTCGCCCCATTCAGAACAGGCCCGCTGGTTCGCCGAAGAGGTGCTGCCGCATGAATCCTCCCTGCGGCGTTATCTGCGCGGACTGTTCCCGTCGCTGCCCGACGTCGACGATCTCGTGCAGGAGGCCTACGCGCGGCTGATCCGGGCGCGCGAGGCCGGCCGGGTCAGCTATGCGAAAGCGTTTCTCTTCACGACGGCGCGCAACGTCGCCCTGGACATCTTTCGCCGACGCAAGGTCGTCTCGATCGAGGGCGTCGAGGATTTCGCCGCCCTGTCCGTCGCGGATGACCAGCCCGACGCCTCGGAGGCGATGAACAAGCAGCAGGAACTGACCATGCTCGCCGCCGCGGTGCGCGACCTGCCCGAGCGCTGCCGTCAGGTCGTCACGCTGCGGCTGCTCTACGAACTGTCGCAAAAGGAAATCGCGACCGAACTGCGGATTTCGGAGCACACGGTGAAAGCCCAACTCGCCAAGGGCATGAGGCGATGCGCGGACTATTTTGAGCAGCGCGGCGTGGCGACGCTGCGCCGCCCGGTCCCTGAGACGGAGGAAGCACCATGAAATCGAGATTCAAGGCAGGGGAGGGGGCGGCTCGGCCCTCGGATGACGAATCGATTGAGGCAACGGCCGCCGCCTGGCTGGCCCAGCGCGACAACGCGATGACCGCGGCGGACGAACTCGCCCTGGCCAGGTGGCGGGCGGCCGACCCGCGCCACGAAGCCGCCTTGGCGCGTCTAGAGGGGGCGTGGGTCACGCTGCAGTCGCTGCGGAATTTCCGCCCGGAGTCGACGCGGCATCCGGACCGCGACATCCTCGCGCGTTCGGCGGGCGGCCAGGTGCTCGCGTTTCCCGCGCGCAGCATTTTGATCGCGGCAGCGGCGGTCCTCATGCTGGTCGCAGGCTGGTGGCTGGTGCGCCCTGGTAAGAATTCCGCGGAAGCCATCACTTATGTGACGACGGTCGGTGGATTTCAGCGGGTGCTGCTGCCCGATCGTTCCGTGCTCGAACTAAATGGCGACACCTCCGCCGAGGTGCAGTTTACGGCCGCGGAGCGACGGGTTCGGCTCGCCCGCGGTGAGGCCCATTTCTCCGTGGCAAAAAATCCGGCGCGCCCATTTTGGGTGGAGGCGGGCGGCATCGCGGTGCGCGCCGTCGGCACGGCGTTCAATGTCCGGGTCGGCCCCCGCGAGGTGGAGGTGCTGGTGACCGAGGGAAAAGTTTCGGTGTCGGAGGCGGTTGGTCGAGCGCCGGCCGGCGCACCGCTTCGGAGCATCCCGGCCGGCCGCGAGCCGGTGCGGATCAAAGGGGCTCCGGAGTTTCTTGGGGCGAACGAGCGCCTGCGCATCGCGATGGTGTCGCCCGCTCAGGCGGGTTATGCTGCGTTGGCGGCGGAACCCGTCGTGGAGCGGATCGCACAGGAGGCGGTCCGAGAAGCGCTCGCCTGGCAAGGCCCGCGGCTCGTGTTTGTCGACACCCCGTTGGCGGAGGTGGTCGCGCAGTTCAACTGCGCCAATGTCGTGCAACTGGAACTCGCGGATCCGGCGCTCGCCGCGCTCCCGATCGGCGGGAGCTTCCGTCCGGATAACTTCGAGGCGGCGGTGCGGCTCCTCGAATCCGGCGGTGAGGTGGTCGTCGATCGCTCCAATCCTGCCCACCTCGTGCTGCGCCGCGCCAAATGATTTTTTGTTCGGCGTAGCCCGTCGGACCTGATGGTTCGTCTGAATTCATGACAGCTCGCCCCCTACCTTGGTCGACGGAGTTTCGGGCGCCTGTCATGCGTGTTCCAAACCGTCATTCCCCATCTCCTCCGCGTGGCTCGCTTGGTTGAAGACCTTCGCCGAGCGGTCGTGCTCCTGGCACTCGCCGCTCTCATGGGTTCGGCGCTGGCCGCGAACAGCGCGGTCAAGCGGCACTATCAGTTGGGGGCGGGCGATGCGGCGACCACGCTGAAGCAATTCGTCGAGCAGTCCGGCCAGCAGGTGATCTACGTCGTGCCGACGGTGCGCGGGATCACGACCAACCCGGTGAGCGGCGAATTCACGGCCCGCGAGGCCCTGGAGCGCATGGTGGAAAAGACGAAGCTGCTGATTTTTGAAGATGCCCAGTCCGGGGCGCTCACCTTGAACCGGGTGAAGTCCGAGCCGCCGGCGGACCAGAAACCGGAAGACGCATCGGGACCTCCCCCCAAAAAAGCCAATATGAAGAACAAAAGCCTCCTCAGCGCAGTCGGAGCCTGGCTCGCCCTCTCCGTGCCTTCGCTCCAAGGGCAAGTGCCGGCCGGCCCCGACAACACGGGCACCCTCCAAGGCCGGGTGATCAATCAGAGCACCACCCAGTACGTTGAGGGTGCGCGCATCTCGATCGAGGGCGCCACCCTCGCTACGCGCACTGATGCGGAGGGCAACTATCGGCTGACGCAGGTGCCGGCGGGCAGCGTGAAGGTGCAGGCCTTCTACACGGGCCTGCCGCGCGAGGTGCGACAAGGAGTGGTCGAGGCGGGCAAGGTCACCGTGCTCGATTTCACGTTCGGACCGGGGGCCAAGGGAGAAGATGTCATCCAGCTTGAAAAATTTCAGGTCTCCTCCTCGCGGGAAATGGCCGGCTCCGCTCTCGCCATCAACGAGCAGCGCTTCGCCCCCAATATCAAGCAGGTCGTCTCGACGGAGCAGTTCGGCAACGTGGCCCAGGGCAACACGGCCGAGTTCCTGAAATTCCTGCCGGGCATCACCATCAGCTACACGGGCGGCAACGCCCGCGGCATGTCGATCGAAGGCGTCCCCTCCGACTACGTGCCGGTCACGATTGACAGTTTCAACCTCGCGTCGGCGGACGGCGGCAAGACCAACCGCACCGTCATGGCGGACATGGTCTCGATCAATAATCTCTCGCGCATTGAGGTGCTCAACACCCCGACGCCCGAGTCGCCGGCCTCGGCGCTGGCGGGCACCGTGAACATGGTGACGCGCAGTTCCTTCGAGCGCACCAAGCCGCTGTTCCAATCCAACGTCTACCTGAGCATGCGCGACAACGCGAAGAACTTCAGCAAGGTGGCCGGAGCCGACCCGAGCCCGACCCGCACTGTTTATCCGGGATTCGATTTTTCCTATATCGCCCCCATCAGCCGGCGGCTTGGCGTCTCCATTTCCGCGGGCCTCTCGACGGACTACTCGTCGCAGGATCGCTCCCAAGCCACCTGGCGCGGCACGGGCGTGGGGACCAACGGCACGACCCTGCCCAATACGCCCTTTTCCCAACCCTACCTGTCCGCCTACCGGGTCGAGGATCAGCCGAAGGTTACCACCCGCCAGTCGTTGGCGGCGTCGGTCGACCTGCGACTCTCGGACAACGACCGACTCTCGGTGGGTTACCTTTATTCCTCCTTCAATGTGCAGTTCGTCCTGCACTCCCTCACGTTCAATCCCGGTAGCGTGCAGGCGGGCGCCACCTCCACCACGGTCCGGGGCGTGGCGGGCGCCGGCAACGTCTCGCTGATCCACAATGAGCGAAATCGTTTCAACCGCACCTCGATGCCGACCATCGTGTGGCGGCATCAGGGGAAGGAATGGAAGGCCGACCTGGGTCTGGGCTACTCGTCGGCGACCGACGAGAATCACGACACGGACAAGGGATATTTCCGCGCGGTGAATGCCATCCGCAGCGGCCTCACTGTGTCGTTCGATGATGTTTCCTACCTGCGTCCAGGCACGATCACGGTGAAGAATTCGGCGGGCGCCGAGGTGAATCCCTTCCAGATCGCGAACTATGCCCTGACGTCGGCGACGAGCCAGCGGAACGCCACGCAAGACACGCAGAAGACGGCCTACGGCAGCGTGAGCCGGCAATTCTATCTGAAGATCCCCGTGACATTGAAGGCGGGCTTAAATTTTCAGGAAGGTGTCCGCGACATCACGGATGACTCCGCCACCTTCAATTATGTCGGGGCCGACAAAGTCGCCAGCACCTCGCCGGTCACCGGCGATGATGCGCTCGCGCCGTTCCTGGATCCCGTCTTCTCGCAGCGCGTGATGCCGTACGGCTTTGCGGCCTCGGAGGCCCCCAGCGACCGCAAGGTCTGGGCGTGGTACGTGGCGCATCCGGACTACTTCACCACCAGTGCCGCCACGACCGGCCGGAACCGCGTGGCGACTTCGAAGCTGGCCCGGGAGCAGGTGCTGGCTCCGTACGTGCGCGCGGATCTCAGTTTCCTCGAGCAACGCCTTAAGGTCACGGTGGGATTGCGCGGCGAGGAAACCAAGATTCACGCCGAGGGTCCGCTCAATGACCCGACCAAGAGCGCGATCGGCATCGAGCGCGGGGCCAAGACGGAAAAAAGCTACAACAAGGTCTACCCGAACTTCAACGCGAGCTTCAACCTGCGCGACGACCTGATCGCCCGGGTGGCCGCCTACGAGTCGATCGGCCGGCCCGATTACAACCAGTATTCCGGGGGCCTGACCTTGCCCGATCCCAGCATCGGCGACAGTGCTACGAATCGAATCATCGTGAACAACGTCGACATCCAGCCGTGGTCCGCGCGGTCGGTGGTCGGCCGGCTGGAGCACTACTTCACCGGTGTCGGCGTGGTTTCGGTGTCGGCATTTCGTCGCGAGGTGAAGAACTTCTTTGGCAGCACCGTGCAGGCGGCGACGGCGGATTTTCTCTCCGCCCAGGGCCTCAACCCGACGGTCTATGGCCGCTATGGCGTCGCAACCCAGTACAATATTCCGGGCACGGTGAGATTCGAGGGGGTGAGCTTCAACTACCGCCAAAGCCTCACCTTCCTGCCGTACTGGGCGCGGGGCTTCGAGGTCTTCGCCAACGGCACCTCGCAGCGCGCGGTCGGCGACACCGGGGGCAATTTTGCCGGCTATATTCCCCGCAGCGGCAGCGCCGGCGTCAGCTTCACCCGCGCCCGATACAATCTGCGGGTGAATATGAACCACCGGGGGCGCACTCGCCTCGGTGCGGTGGCCGTGGCCAACAGCATCGAGCCCGGCACCTACAATTGGCAGCCGCCCTCCAAGTTCATCGACGTCATCGGCGAGTTCAACGTCCGCAAGAATCTCTCGATCTATGCGAACCTGCGCAACGTGACCGACCAGGGAGCGGACGCGGAGATCTACGGCCCGAGCACTCCGCGCGTGGCGCGGTTCGCCCAGACGACCCACTATGGATCGCTTTGGACTTTTGGCGTTAATTGGTCGCACTGAGTAGTGCCTGTCGCTCGCATCTTATGATCTTGATGACGTTTGGGGAAATCCGCGTGGGGATTCTCGTCGGGCTTGCGCCGCTGCTGGCGGCCGGGCTGTTCGGTGCCCCACCGTATCAGGCCACCGGCTTCAAGGTGGTGAATGTGGCGGCCACCACGGCGGACGTTTGGACGCGGGTCACGCAGCGCGCGCTGGCCAATCCCGCCGCTGCCCCGCTGCCGCGCATCACAGCCTTCGACCTCACGACGGGCAAGCCGGTGCCGCTGCGGGAGAATCGGGCGTTCCCGGACGTGCGGGTGCAGGTCGACATGCCCGCCGGCCTGGATCTCGGCGCCGCAGCCGGCGGCGCGCCGGCCGCGACAGGGGAAACCCGCGTGCGCTATCGCGCGTTCGGCACCGAAACCTGGTCGCAAACATCCTGGCAGGTTGGAGCCGCTTCGCAGGATGGCGTGGTGTTCCACTCGCTGGCGGCACTCATCCCCGGCACCCGCTACGAGCTCCGGGTTCAAGCCCGCCAGGCTCCCGAGCAGACCGAGCCGGATGAACTGTCGGGAGAGTTCCGCAGTTGTCCGGTGCCGGAGCAGCGCCAGCCCGTCACGTTCTGCGTCATGACCTGCCAGCAGTATGAGCATGCGGACCGGCCGGACGGCTTCTCGATCTACCCGGCGATGGCGGCGCTGCACCCGGACTTTTTTGTGAACACCGGCGACGCGGTTTACTACGACCACGGGCCGGTCATCGCGCTGACTCCGGCCCTGGCCCGTTACCACTGGGCGCGAATGTATGCGCTGCCCACCCTGCGGGATTTTCACCGCACCTGCACCAGCTTCTTCATGAAGGACGATCATGACACGCTGTCGAATGACTGCGGACCTGCAACCCGGACCGGGGAGTTGACCTACGCTGACGGGGTCAGGTTGTTTCATGAACAAACGGGTCTGCAGTCGAGCGCCTACCGGACCTTTCGCTGGGGGCAGGATTTGCAGGTCTGGCTGATGGAAGGCCGGGACGATCGCACGCCGGATTGGTCCGAGCACCCGGCGCCGACGCTCTGGGGTCCGGCGCAGATCAAATGGCTGGGTGAAACTCTGGCCGCCTCCACCGCCACCTATCGGGTGCTCATGACGACCGTCCCCGTGGTGGGACCCGATCGCAGCGAGAAGGACGACAACTACGCCAACAGCGGCTTCGCCGTGGAAGGTCGGCAGGTCCGCGCCTTGCTGGCTCGATATCCCAACCTGACCGTGATTACCGGCGACCGGCATTGGCAGTATGTCTCCGTGGATCCCGCGAATTCGCTAAACGAATGGAGCGTCGGTCCGGCGAGTGATGCGCACGCCGGGGGGTGGGATGAGAAGACTCCGCGGCCGGAACATCACTTCCTGCGCACCGGCCACGGCGGGTTTCTCTCCGGCGTTGTTACCCCGGGGGAAAGGGGAGCAGCCTTGGAACTCCGTCTGCATGATGTCGACGGGCGGGTGGTCTACCGGGAGCAGCGGTGAGCTAAACCCGCGCGGGGCAGCCGGTGGCCTGGGCAGCGCGCCACAGGCTGGTTTCAGACTGCCGGTTTGGGCGTGGCGGCGGCGCGCTGGGCTAGACGCGGCCCGGCCTTCATTAATTGTCCCGGGGTGATGTGGCCGAGCAGTTGCTCCAAATGTTTGGCCGTCCCGATCAACGCATCCAGATCGACGCCGCACTGGTAGCCGGAGACTTTCAGCGCGTGGATTAGGTCCTCGGTACAGATGTTTCCGGTCGCTCCCGGCGCGTACGGGCATCCGCCGATTCCGGCCAGGGCGGCGTCAAACCGGACCACGCCGGCCTCGAGACCGGCGAAGACGTTGGCCAGGCCAAGACCGCGGGTGTTGTGAAAATGCAGTGCGAACTCCGCCTCGGGCGACGATTGGCGGACCAAGCCGACTAACTCCTCCACCAGCGCCGGATACGCCATGCCCGTGGTGTCGCACAGGGTAATCGAACGGATGCCGGCTTCGCTGATCAGCCGGTGGCACCACGTCTGAACGGTTTGGGCTGGGATCTCTCCCTCCATCGGACAGCCAAAGCTGCAGGAGAGCGAGGCGGTGACCCGTAGTCCCGCCGCAGCGGCCAGGGAGGCGGCTTCCTTGATCGCCTCGAACGAGGCGGCGCCGGACATGCGCAGGTTCGCTCGATTGTGGCTTTCGCTGGCGGACATCACGAGGTTCACCTCGTCGGCCCGGGCGCTAATGGCGCGTTCCATCCCGCGGACATTGGGTACCAACGCGGCGTAAATCACGCCGGGCCGGCGGGCGATTCCATCGAAGACAGCCTCCGCATCGGCGAGTTGGGGGATGGCGCGGGGCGAGACAAAAGAACTGACCTCGATTTTCTGGAGCCCGCTGGACGCCAGCCGGTTCACCAGCTCGACCTTCTGCTCGGTGGGCACGAAGCCGGCCTCGCTCTGCAGTCCGTCGCGCATCGCCACCTCCTGGACGTGGATTGTCCGCTGCCGGCCGGCCCAGGGATTCATGCGATGATGCCCTGGGCCTTGAGCTCCGCCTGCTGATCTGCGGAAAAGCCGAGCCGATGAAGAATGGATCCGGTGTGCTCCCCGAGCAGGGGCGCCGGCGACCGGATCGCGCCGGGAGTCGAGAGCAGCTTGGGCACGATGCCTGGCATCTCGACCTCGAATCCCTGGCGGGTCTGCTGTTTGAGAATCATCTCGCGGGCGTGATAATGCGGGTCCTGCGCGATGTCTTCAATGTCGTAGATTTTCCCGGCCGGCACGCCGGCGGCGTCCAGGCATCGGAGGACTTCCACCTCCGTCCGCAGCTTCGTCCAGTCGCCGATCGCCCGATCGATTTCCGCGACCGCCTTCACCCGCCCTTGGTTGCTGGCAAGGTCGGGGCGCCGGCCGAGTTCCTTGCGGGCGATCACGTTCATCAGGCGGAGGAAGATGGCATCGCCGTTGCCGGCAATCAGAACCACGCCGTCTTGGCATCGATATGCGTTGGACGGGGCGATGCCGGGGAGGGTGCTGCCGGCCGGCGGGCGCACTTCGCCGCAGGCGCTGAATTCGGTCAGCATGCTTTCCATCACGTTGAAGACCGATTCGTGCAGAGCCACGTCGATCACCTGACCGGCGCCGTGGTTGACCTTGCGATGGTGCAGGGCCAGCAGCACTCCGATGGTGCCGTGGAGGGCGGCGAGCGTGTCGCCGATGGAGATGCCGCAGCGCACGGGAATCTGCCCGGGTTCACCGGTGAGGTGCCGCAGGCCGCCCATGGCTTCGGCAATCGAGCCGAAGCTGGGACGATCCCGGTAAGGTCCGGTCTGTCCGTAGCCGGAGATTCTCAGCATGATCAGGCCCGGGTTGACGCCCCGCAGGTCATCCCATCCCAGGCCCCATTTTTCCATGGTTCCCGGACGAAAATTTTCGATCAGCACGTCACACTCGCCAATGAGCCGGCGGGCGATTTCCTGACCGCGGGCGGTTCGCACGTCGAGCGCCAACGACTGCTTGTTGCGCGACTGCACTTGCCACCACAGGGACGTACCTTCCTTGAGCAGCCGCCACTGGCGGAGCGGGTCGCCGTTGATCGGCGGCTCGATCTTGATCACCTCGGCGCCGAAGTCGCCCAGGGTTTTCCCGGCAAACGGACCGGCGATCAGCTGGCCCATTTCCACGACCCGCACGCCGGCGAGCGGCTGGGCTGGAGGATTGGTGGGAGTGCCACTCTGATTTTGGGTCGGGGAGTGGTTCAAGAAGTCCCTTCCGGCGCACGCAGCCCCGGCGGCAACCGAAACAGCACGAGGACCGCGCCCAGCGAGAGGACGCCGGCGATCATATAGAGTGCGGGCGTGGTGCTGCCGGTGAGGTCGCGAATCCGGCCGACCATGAACGGACTCACAACCCCGCCCAACTGCCCGAGCGTGTTGATCAGGGCGATGCCGCCGGCGGCGCCCACGCCCGTGGCGAGTTTCGGGGGCAGCGCCCAGAACGCCGGAATCGCCGCCACCATCCCAAGTCCGGTGATCGCCAATGCGACCACAAGAATCTGGATGTTGTAGTCGAATAGGCCGCAGGCGGTGAAACCGATCGCGGCGATGGCGAGCAGGCCGGCCAGCAACCGGTGACGCTGGCCGCCCGCATCGGTCCAGCGTCCGGTCACCACCATGGTGATGGCGCCGCAGACGTAAGGCACGGCGACGAGCACACCCATGACGGCGGAGCTCCTAACGCCGGCGGTGCGAATCAGGTGCGGTGCCCAGAAGTTGAGTCCATAGGATCCGACCTGCACGAGAAAGTAGATCACCGCGAGAGTCAGAAATCCGGGTGTCTTGATCGCATCGATCAGGGACTTTTCCTGCGTGCCGGCCTGCTGTTCCCGGATATTTTTCGCCAGCCAGAGTTTTTCGCCGGCGTCGAGCCAGGGTGCGTCGTCAATCTTGTCCTTCAGCACGCGCAGCACCAGCCACCCGAGCGGCACACAGGGAAGACCGCCGCTCAGGAAAAGCCAGTGCCAGCCCGACAATCCCATGAGCCCATCGGTGGTTTGCAGAATCAGTCCCGCCAGAGGGCTGCCGATCAGGCCCGAGAGTGCCGGGGCGAGAAAGAGCAGGGCGGTAATGCGTCCCCGGTGGCTCGTCGGGAACCAGAGGGTGAGATAGTAGAGGACGCCCGGGGCAAACCCAGCCTCCATGGCTCCGATCAGGAAACGCAGCGTGTAAAATTGCCAGGTGGTCTGGACAAACACCATGGCCGCCGTCGCCAGCCCCCAGGAGATGATGATGCGGGCGAGCCAGCGCCGCGCGCCGAAGCGGTAGAGCAGCAGGTTGCTCGGCACCTCGAAGATCACATAGCCGATTACGAAAAGGCTGGCGCCCAACCCATAGGCGGTGTCGCTCAAGGCGAGGGCGTCCTGCAACTGAAACTTCGCGAAGCTGATGTTGATCCGATCGAAGTAGGCGAAAAGGTAGCAGAGAATAACGGTGGGCATCAGGCGCCACGCGACCTTGGTGATGACAGGGTGATTCAAGTCTTGGGGAGTGCGAAGGGAGGCCAAGGGAGTGGGAACATGTGGTCGCCCTTGCAGGCCACCATTGAATGAGACGGTCGCGCGGTTCGATTGGGCTATCGTTGGAATCGTAACTGGTGAGAAAATCCACCGGGCGGGTGGAATTTTCCTCGACTGGCTTACGCTCTGGGTAACAGCCGAACTGTTTTCGCTTGGTCTCTTGGATCGTGAAAACAGCGCCCGGGATGGAGTCGCGCCGAGTTCCCGCCGCCGTGGATCGCGACCTGAGGCTGATTCTGCGCCGGAGAGCCGGAAATGGGGTCACTATGACCCCTTACTCCACGCTCTTGTTCACGCGGAGTCGCGGAGCACGCGGCGGACAAGGGAGGGCTCCGCGCCTCCGCCTCGGATCGTAAACCAGTTCAGGCCCGAGCTGGTCGGGTGACGGGGAATAACTTTGGAGTGCGGC
>CANJNJ010000138.1 GCA_947474995.1 Opitutaceae bacterium
AACCAGACACTGGACGGCGTGCTGGCCAAGGCCATCGCGGAAATTTTTACCGAGGTGATTATTGCGCCGCGGTTCAGCGACGAAGCCTTGGAGATTTTCGCCAAGAAGAAGAATCTGCGTCTGATGGTGGCGAAGGGCGGCATCGGGGCGGATGCGCTCCAGGAGATTCGCTCGGTGGTGGGCGGAGTCCTCGTCCAAGACCGCGATCGCACGCTCGGGACCGTCAGTGCGTTCAAGGTCGTGACAAAGCGGCAGCCGACGAAGGAAGAGTGGGCCGCCATGATGTTTGCCTGGAAAATCGGCAAGCACGTGAAATCGAACTCGATCGTCTACTGCCGCGGCGAACAGACGCTGGGCGTCGGCGCCGGACAAATGGCCCGCGTCGACAGTTCGCGAATCGCCGTGTGGAAAGCCGGCGAAGCTAAGCTGGATCTCCACGGATCGGTCGTGGCCAGCGAGGCGCTGTTTCCGTTTGCCGACGGCTTGATCGCCGCGGCCGATGCTGGGGCCGTCGCGGCGATTCAACCGGGCGGCTCGGTGCGCGATGCCGAAGTGATTGCCGCGGCCGACGCGCGGGGCATGGCGATGGTCTTTACCGGTTCACGGCATTTCAAACACTGACGAACCGGTTGACTTTCCCGGACAAAATTTGGTGGAAATTTCCTCCATCATGAAGCCTTTTGCCGGCCCGCTATTGGCCGCCGTGGTGCTGGCACTCGCGGGGGGGCCCCCAATCCGATTACGGGCCGTTCCTCGCTCGTCCTATTATCCGTGGGTGCCGAGCTATCACTGGGGTAGCAATCGTTCGCCGAGGAGATCCAGCGGCCATCCGCCCGCATGACGCGGGTGGGGCAGAGGATCGCGCAGGCCGTGGGGAAGGAACTGCCCGATGCGCCGTGGGAGTTCGTGAGATCTTCGAGTCGAAGCAGGTCAACGTCTTCGCCTTGTCCGGTGGCAAAGTCGGAGTGTACACGGGCCTGCTGCAATTGGCGGAAAACGATTCCGAACTGGCCGTCGTCATGGACCAGGAAATTGGGCACGTCATTGCCCTGGAATCCCTGCTGCCACTGGTGGTTCCCCTCTACGACGCGAATCGGGGAAAGTTTCAGTAGAGGTCCCGACGCTGGGTGCTTTTGCGATTGGCGCGTGACGCGCTTTTCGGCCACGTTGGCCGGATGTTTGATCCGATCGAAAAACTCAAGGAGTTCATCCGCCAGCCCAGCGTTTCCACCGACCCGAAATTTCATGCAGGGATGAAGGGGGCGCAGGAGTTCGTTTCCGGCCTCCTCGGGTCGATGGGCTTCGCCGTCGAGGTGGTGAAGACGGAGCGACACCCGATCATCCTCGCATCGCGCGGCACCAACAAGAATTGGCCGCACGTGCTCATCTATGGGCACTACGATGTGCAGCCGGCGGATCCCTTGAATCTTTGGAAGACGCCCGCCTTCGAACCAACGATTATCGGCAATCGGATTTACGGTCGCGGCGCCGCGGACAACAAAGGGCCGCTGATGACGAACATCGCAGCCGTGGCCAGCCTCCTGGAAGAAAACCCCCAACTGCCGCTGCGACTCACCTTTCTGATCGAGGGGGAGGAAGAGATGGGCAGCCCGAGTTTTCCTGAGTTTCTCAACCGGTATGCCGACCGCCTGCGCGCCGCGGACTTTGTCTTTCTTTCCGACACCGCGCTGCCCAACGAAAACCAAGTGGTGATTACCTGCGGCCTGCGCGGACTGGCACTCTTCGACGTGCACCTCACGGGCGCCAAGGGTGACCTGCATTCCGGCCTGCATGGCGGTGTGCTGCGCAATCCAATTCAGGCACTCGCAGAAATTCTCGCGACCCTGCATACGCCGGATGGCCGCGTCAATGTACCGGGCTTCTACGACGAGGTGCTGGAGGTGGAGCCATGGGAGCGGGCGGAATTGAAGATGCTCGCCGCGGACGAGAAGGCGTATGCGGAATTCCTCGGCATCGACACGTTTTACACCACGCCAGGATTCTCGCCCTTCGAATCAGCGCGATTTCAGCCTACGCTGGAATTCAACGGCATTGGCGGGGGCTATCAGGGCGAGGGAACGAAGACGGTCATTCCCAGCAAGGCGTTCGCGAAAATTAGCTGCCGGCTGGTGCCCAACCAGCGACCGGATCGGATCAAGCAAATCGTCATGGACACAATTCGCGCCCGGACGCCGAAAGGCATTAAACTCGAGTTTGTCGACCAGCACAAAGGTGAGCCCTACGTGGTGGTGCCGCCGGATCGCTCGAACACGCCGAAGGATCAGTCACCCGTGCTCGCGCAGGCCTTTCGCGCGGCCGACAAGGCGGTCGCCTCCGTGTGGGGACGGCGCCCGCTCTACTTGCGCGAGGGCGGCAGTGTCCCGATTATTGCGGAAATCAAGCGCGTGACGGGATTGGATTCGGTGATGTTCGGGCTTTTTCTCCCCGAGGACAATCTTCACGCCCCGAACGAGAGCTTTAATCTCGACGTAATGAAGAAAGGCACGGAAACGACCCGGCGGATTTTGGCCGATCTCGCCAGCCGGTAATTACCCGGCGCAAAAAAAAACGCCCCGGAAAATTCCGGGGCGTTTGACTTTAAAATCTGCGGGACGTCAGAGCTTGGCGGGACCCGACGTCGGATTCACGACCACAAGGTCGACGCGGCGATCTTTCGTCCGCGTGGCACCGTCGGCATTCTTCGAAGCCTCCAAACTACCCTTCGAGACCGTCTCCATCTTGTCGACAGCGACTCCGATGGATTGCAGGTATTTCTTCGCGGCGTTGGCGCGGCGTTCGCCGAGGCCCAAGTTGTATTCCGCAGTGCCAAGCCAGTCACAATGGCCCTCGAGGAGCAGGCGATAGGTCGGATTTTTTTCAAGATACTCTTTGGCGGCCTGGAGCTTCGCACGCTCAGCCTGTTTAATTTCATGCCGGTCAAAATCGAAGTAAACCGCCTGCAAGGCCGTGCGATTTTGATTATTAAGGTCGAAACCGTCGGTCCGGGCCTGAAGTCCAGGCGCATCAATATTCTGGCCGACGTTGATCGGCGTCATGGCGGTGCTGCTGCCGTCTGACTTCGGGCCCATTGCCGTGGCACTCGGGTCAGGCCGAGTGGGAGTATGGGAGCAGCCCGCGAGGAGGAGGGCGGCGCCAACGACAACGAGGCAAGTATTCAGCGGGGCAAGTTTCATGAGAAGGAAAGGAAGTGGAACGCTAGCAAGAGCTATTGGGCAAACGGGCTCGTTCCGGCAAGGCTTTTAGACGGTCTTTTTCGGCTCGACCAGGCCCACTTCCAGCGCGTACCGCGTGAGGCTCGCGACATCGTGCAGATTCAATTTCCGCATGAGGTTCGTACGGTGATTGTCGACCGTCTTCACACTGATGCCCAACTTCGCCGCGATCTCCTTCGTGCTGTGGCTTTCGGCGACGAGTTGGAGAATTTCCCGTTCCCGATCGGTGAGGAAATCCGCCGCGTTGCTCGACGCCGGATTCGCCACGACGTTCCGCAGCAGCGCGGCGACCGCCGGGCCAAAGTAAGTGCCGCCGTTGGCGACGGTCTCGAGGCCTTTCTTGAATTCAAACAAACCGGCGGTCTTCTCAACAAATCCGTGCGCGCCGGCCTCCAGCATCTCGCGCACCAACACGGGGTTTTCGTGACCGGAAAACACCAAGACACGCATCTGGGGCAGCTTTTTGCTGATGCGACGCAGGATATCGACCCCGTTTAGCCCCGGTAGTTTGGCATCGAGGACGCAGACATCCGGATTGGTTTCGAGGCAAAGTTGCACGGCCGCTTGGCCGTCGCCGGCTTCACCGACCAGCTGGTAGTTGGCGTCGAGCCGGAGGATCTCCACCAGCATCTCCCGGATGGCCGTCTGGTCTTCGATTATGACGAGGTGTTTCATGAACTACAGCAAAAGGACAGAGATCGGATGGTGGGTCGAGAGGGATTCGAACCCTCAACCAACGACTTAAAAGGACGCTGCTCTACCATTGAGCTATCGACCCGATTTCCAAAGGAAGGTGAAAATGGGTTTCCGCGACAGGGCTTTGCAAGAAGTTTCTCCCCAGTAGAAATTTCGCGAGTCATTGACCGAATCCGAGACCGTGCCTATGTTTTGCATTCCACCACCGATATTGGGAACAATTCAAAAATATACCCATCAGAGGGAGGCAGACCGCATGTCTGCTAAAGCTCAAGAAGTTGCCTTGGATCGCGTGTTGGTTGACCGCTTCAAAGGCGGCGACCAAACCGCCTTCGATGAAATGGTTTCCCGTTATTGGGACCGGATCTATTCGATGGTGCATCAACTGCTGCGCAATCAGCAAGATGCCGAGGAGGTTACCCAAGATGCGTTTATCCGCGCCCACCGCGGCTTGGTTAATTTCCGCGGCGATTCCGCCTTTTCAACTTGGTTGTACCAAATCGCCACCAATCTTGCCCGTAATCGCTATTGGTACTGGTGGCGCCGCAAGCGGGATAAATCCGTTTCCTTTGATGCCCCACTCAGTGCCGAAAATGACCTCACCCTAGCCGACGTGATTCCGGCCGAGGTCGAGTCGCCAGACGATATCACGGTCACCCAGGAATTTGTGGCCCGGATTGGAAAGGGCATGGACCGACTTTCCACCAAGCACCGCGAGATACTCGTCTTGCGTAACGTCAAAAACATGTCCTACGAAGAAATCGCCGTGATACTCGGAATCTCCGTTGGAACCGTAAAAAGCCGAATTGCCCGCGCCCGCGAAAGCCTTCGCAGCAAGCTAGGCGAGGACTTCAAATGAAAGACGCCGAATTCATCGCATTGCTAAACCTCTATCTCGATCATGAGATCTCGCCGGCCGATGCCGTGCGACTTGAGGCCGAGGTGCAGGGCAATCCTGCGCGATTCAGGACTTATCAGGAATACTGTCGGATACAAAAGGCGTGTAAATTACTGGCACACGAATTTCAGACCGAGGCCGCACCAGTCGCGGATGGAAAGGTTGTCGCATTCAGGCCGGCTGCGAAAGAGACGAAGCGAACCGGAATTTATGTCTTTGGACTACTGGGGGCCGCCGCCGCGTGTCTCGCCATAATCTTTGTGAGCCGCACGGGCGATTTCTCTGCGACCGGCACTGCTTCAGCTCTGCAAGGGGCCGTGCCGTCGAGCCCTTCGGGCCTGAGCGTCACAACTCCAGTAAGTGCGGCGGCGACTGTAAGTGACGCGGTGGCGCCACGCGCAATCGGGGATTTGGTGCGTGTGCAGCCGCGCCGTGAGCCACAGCCCATGCTGGTCGGCAACCCGTTGTTGCTCTCCGGGAAAGTCCAGGCCGATGCGGCGCTGGCTTCGGCCGTGGAGCAGGCTAACACGCAATTCGAGTGGATGCGGACGGTACGCCTCGCTCCGATCCAGCAAAGCGTGCCGATGGAGGAACTCAGTTTTAAAGCCCAACCCACCTCCCTTCAGCCTGGCAGCCGGACTTACAACAGTTCGCGGCCATTGGAGGGCGGCGTGGAATCCGTGGGCTTTAGCATCACGAAGTAACGGAATTTGGTGACGCGCCCGCGTCATACCCATTCCTCATTACTCGGTCACAGGGCAGGTCCAATGCCTGCCCCGGTTTGTTTTAGCTCAAAGCCTTTTTGACCAATTGCTCGGTAGTGGCCTCGACCCCCGCCACTAACGCGGCCCGACGGACGGCCTGGTCGGCATCGGCGGCCTTGTAGCCGAGCGCAACTAGCGCAGCAACGGCGTCGCGCACCGCGTTCGCCGGCTGGCCGGCCCCCGCGGACGGCTCGCCAGCGCCCGAAAGCGAAACATCCGCGCCGCCGACTCGCGACTTGAGTTCAACTACGAGCCGCTCGGCGGTCTTCTTGCCGATGCCCGGAACCTTGGCGAGCAGGCCAATATCGCCCATGCGAATCGCGCTTTCCAGCGAGGAAAGGGAAAGCCGGCTCATGATCGAGAGCGCCATCTTGGGACCCACGCCCGTGACGTTCTCGATCATCAGACGAAAAAAATCCCGTTCAGCCGGACTCGCAAATCCATAGAGCGTTTGCGCGTCCTCGCGATAAATGACGTGCGTGTGGAGTTTGAGTACGGCTCCGGGGGCGGGCAGCTTTTCCGCCGTCGTCACGGGTATGTTCACTTCATACTCAAAACCATTCAACTCCACCGTGGCCCGCGAAGGAGTGACGCTGGTGAGGGTGCCGCGGAGCGAAGTGATCATCGGGCGGGTAGGGGCAGGGCGGACCTTGCCCTACTGCAGGCCGAGCACGTCCTGCATGTCGTAGACGCCAGGAGGCTGGTTCACGACCCATTCGACGGCGCGCAACGCGCCGCGGGCGAATATCGCCCGATCGCTGGCGCGGTGAGTGAGCTCGATGCGTTCGCCCAGGGCGGCAAACATCACCGTGTGATCACCCACGACGTCACCGCCGCGCAGGGCGTGCACGCCAACTTCTGTTGGCTGGCGGGCGCCGGTCATTCCTTCGCGTCCGTGGCGCAGCGCTTCGGCCCCAAGCTTTCGCTCCTCGAGAATAATCTCGAGCAATCGCGCCGCCGTGCCGCTCGGCGCATCCTTCTTAAAGCGATGATGCATCTCGATCACTTCGGTGTCATAGTCAGGTCCAAGAATTGCGGTCGCACGGCGGGTCAGCGCAAAGAGGAGATTGACGCCGATGGAGAAATTCCCCGCCCAGACACAGGGAATCCCGGCTGCAAGCTGCAGGAGTTTTTTCTTTTCCTCCGCCGAGTGTCCCGTGGTGCCGAGCACGACTGGCTTGTGCTGGGCGAGAGCGAGCTCCAGCAGCGTCCGGGTGGCACCCGCCGCGCTGAAATCCACGATCGCGTCGCAGGTCGCCAGCGCCGCTTTGATATCGTCGCCCACGTCCACCGACGCGCCGACCGCAAGACCGGCCTGTCCGGCTGCGTCGGCCACGGCCTGTCCCATGCGACCCTTGCCACCGTTGATAAGTATTTTGAGAGCCATGGCGCGAAAGGATCAGTCCAAACGCGCTAGTACGACTTCGAGCGCCTTGGCGTTGACGGGACTCATCCCGCAAAGCGGCAAACGGACTTCGGCCGAGCTGATCACGCCAGCCCGGGCCAAGGCCACTTTGATGGGTACGGGATTCGGCTCAATGAACAGCGTCTTGAAGGCAGGGTAGAGGCGGCGATGGAGTTTGGCCGCCTGCGCGTAGTCGTTCGCCAGGGCAAATTTCACCATGCGGCCGATCTCGCGGACATAGAGGTTGGACGCGACACTGATGACTCCCTCAGCACCGACCGCCATGAAAGGGAGCGTAAGCGAATCGTCCCCACTCAAGACCGTGATAGCCGAACCCATCGCCTGCTTCAATTGATCAACCCGGTCCACGCTGCCGCCGGCCTCCTTAATCCAGGCGACGTGGCGATATTTTGCTCGCAGCCGCTCGACCACGCCAACGCTGATTTCCACGCCACAACGGCCCGGAATCGAGTAGAGGATAATCGGGCGGTCGGTCGCCTCGGCGATAGCCGAAAAATGGCGGAACAGTCCTTCCTGGCTTGGCTTGTTGTAGTAGGGCGCGACCAAGAGCATCGCGTCCGCCCCCGCTTCGTGGGACAGTTGGGTGAGTTCAATGGCTTCGTGGGTGGAATTCGAACCCGTGCCCGCAATCACCGGAACCCGACCGCGCGCCTCCGCGACCACGAATCGAATCACGTCCATGTGCTCCTCGTGGCTGAGCGTGGGGGATTCTCCGGTCGTGCCAACCGGAACCAGTCCGTCGATGCCCCCCTTAATTTGATACGAGACCAGTTTTTTCAGGTCGTCATAGGCGACCTGAGCACGCCGAAAGGGCGTGGCCAACGCAGTGATAGTGCCAGTAAGCGGACGAAGTTTCATTAAAATTGGCAATGAAGCCTTGCTGAACAGAGCAGGGCGAATTACGGAATCCGCAACGCTTTTTTACCCACGCTGATTATGCCTACCGTATCACCGGCCACGGAAATCATCAACGATCTGCTCAAGCTCGCCGTCGACAGCGGTGTCAGCGATGTCATTATCAAGTCGAACAAGCCGGGCTATGTTCGGATGGCCGGCAAGTTAAAGCCGGTCGACATGGATCCGATTACCTGCCCGGAGGCCCAGGCGTTTGTCGACGAAAACGTCCCGAAGGTGTTTAAGCAGCGGTGGGACGACGAGGGGCAAGTGGATTTTGCGTATGCGTTCGAGGGGATCGGCCGTTTCCGGGTGAACGCCTTTCACCAGCGCGGGCTGGTGAGCATCGTCATGCGGCACATCAAAAGTTCGGTGCCGACCTTTGAGCAGTTAGGTCTGGGCCAGACGGCAGATGCTCTCATCAAGCTCGTGCAGGCGAAGGACGGCATCCTGTTGATCTGCGGCGCGACTGGCTCGGGCAAGAGTTCTACGATGGCGGCCATGATGAACTGGGTGAACCAGAACATGGACAAGCACATCGTCACGATCGAGGACCCGATCGAATACACCTTCCAGGACGACAAATCGCTTTTCCAGCAGCGTGAAATCGGACTCGACGTGCCGAGCTTCGAGTTGGCCATCAAGGCGGTGCTACGGCAAAACCCTGATATCATCCTGATCGGCGAAATGCGCGATCGCGAAACATTCGAAACCGCGATCAGCGCGGCGGAAACGGGTCACTTGGTGTTCTCGACCATGCACGCCGCGACCGTCGCGCAGTCGTTGACGCGGTTGTTCGAATTCTTCCCGGCGGAGGAACAGGACCAGGCGCGCCGCGCCATCTCCGGTTCGCTGCGCGGTTTCGTCTGCCAGAAACTGATCCCCACTATCGAGGGCAACTCCCGCCAGCCGGTGAACGAAATTCTCACGGCCGATGCGACCGTGAAGAACCTGATTCTCGAGGGCCAGAACGAGAAGATCCAGGGCCTGCTTGAAAGCAATTCCGACTCGGCGACATTTTCTTTCAACAAGGACATTTACCGGCTGATTAAGGCCGGGCGCATAAGCAAAGCCGACGGACTCAAGTATTCGCCGAACCCGCAGCAGTTGGAGATGAACTTGAAGGGGATTTTCATCAAATCCTAGCCGTGGTGGGACGATCGCACGGCCGACGCGGTCGTGCCAACTCGACCCGGAGGAGCCGGCCATTTTGCCGGGACATGGGGGAACGTGGTTTTAGGGCTTGGATTCCGTGGCCGCGGACGATTGTCTCGCGTGTTTCACATGGCGTTGGCATTTTTATTTTCCGGACAGGGCGCCCAAAAAGTGGGCATGGGCAAGTCGCTCTTTGAGCAATCGGCTGCAGCGCGGGCGCTGTACGATGAGGCCAACCGCGTGCTCGGCTGGGACTTGGCCAAAATCAGTTTTGAAGGACCCGAGAACGAGCTGACCCAGACCAAAGTCTGTCAGCCGGCGCTGTTTGTGCACGGACTGGCCCTGGCGGCGGCGTTGCGCGAGCGTGGCAAGTTGCCTGCGGGGGAACCGCAACTGGCGCTGGGTTTGAGCCTAGGCGAGGTGACGGCCTACGCAGCCGCGGGGGTGTTTGATTTTGCGACCGGGCTTCGCATCGTGGCGGAGCGCGGCAGGCTGATGCAGCAGGCCTGCGAACAGACGACCGGTGGAATGGCGGCGATCGTGGGCGAAGACCCAACGAAAATTGCCGCTCTTTGCACTGAATTCGATGTCGAATTGGCCAATTTCAACGCACCGGGGCAGATCATCATATCGGGCGAAAAGGCCAAGGTGGAGGCGGCCGTGACCGCGGCAAAAGAACGCGGGGTGAAGAAGGCCGTCCTGCTCAACGTGGCCGGAGCCTATCATTCCCGCTTGATGGAGCCGGCCCGGACCGCGTTTGCCGAGTTTCTTGCCCGAATTCCATTTCAGGCGCCAAAGATGACCGTCTTCACGAATACGACGGGGCAGTCGATTGGCGATCCGGTTGCGATCAAGGCCGCCTTGGTCGCGCAAGTCGTGTCCTCGGTGCGGTGGGAGGAATGCATGCGGAGCGCGGCGGCCAGCGGAGTCACCGAGTTTTGGGAACTTGGGCCGGCCGGGGTGCTCAGTGGACTCGCGCGTCGCACCGACAAGACGTGGGCGGTAAAAAACTTTTCTGAATTCGCCGACGTGGCCGCCTGAAAAAATGTCCGCTCCAAATACCCGCAATTTCTGTATTATCGCCCACGTCGACCACGGCAAGACGACGCTTTCGGATCGCCTGCTGGAATTCACGAACACGGTCGCGCATCGCGTGATGACGGATCAGCACCTCGATTCGATGGACCTCGAGAAGGAGCGCGGCATCACGATCAAGTCGCATCCGGTCACGATGACCTATCGCGCGAAAGACGGTCAGGATTACAAACTCAACTTGATGGACACGCCGGGCCACGTGGATTTTTCCTACGAGGTCTCCCGTTCCCTCGCGGCGTGTGAAGGCGCCGTGCTCCTGATTGATGCGGCGCAGGGAGTCGAGGCGCAGACCGTGGCGAACGCCCACCTAGCCTTTGGGCAGAAGCTCAAGGTGATTCCGGTCATCAACAAGATCGATTTGCCCAGCGCGAACCTCGAACTTTGCGCGCGCCAGCTTGAGGACATTCTCACGATCCCGGCCGAGGAAGCGATCCTGGCGAGTGGCAAATCGGGCATTGGCATCGTCGACATTCTCGAGGCGGTCGTGGCCCGGGTGCCGCCCCCGCGGTGGACGGATTTCCCGCAGTTGCGCGCGCTGGTTTTCGATTCGCTCTATGATGCGTATCGCGGCGTCATCGCCTACGTGCGCGTGTTTTCCGGCACGATCAAGGCCGGGGACATGATGACGTTGATGAGCACCGGGCAGAAGGCGGAAGTGAAGGAAGTCGGCGTGTTCATGCCGAAGATGACCAAAATCGGCGCGCTGGGCGCGGGTGACGTCGGTTACATTGTTTCCAGCATCAAGAACACGGCCGATGTGAAAACCGGGGACACGATCACCCTGGCCAGTCGGCCCGCGACGGAGATGCTGCCGGGGTACAAGGAGGTTCGGCCGCTCGTGTTTTGCGGGCTTTATCCGCTGGAGAGCGACGACTACGAAAAATTGAAGGCCGCGCTCGGCCGCCTGCGGCTCAACGACGCTGCTTTTGTGTACGCCTCGGAAAGTTCGCTCGCCCTGGGTTTCGGTTTTCGCTGCGGTTTCCTCGGGCTCCTGCACATGGAAATCATCCAGGAGCGGATTCGCCGGGAACACGACGTCGATATCATCTCAACCTATCCGAGCGTCATTTATAAGGTGATCAAACACGGGGGTGCAGCGCTCGAGGTGGATAACCCCGTCAATATGCCGGACCCGGGGACCATTCTCGAGATCAAGGAGCCGACGATTCGCGCTTCCATCATCATCCCGAATGATTCGATGGGCGATATCCTGACGTTAATCATGGAAAAACGCGGCGTCAACGAGCACACCGACACGCTCGATGCCAATCGCGTGATGCTGCATTGCGTTTTGCCGCTCAACGAAATCCTCGTCGATTTCAACGACCGGCTGAAGAGCGTCACACACGGTTACGGTTCGATGGATTACGAGCTCGGCGACTATATTGCCTCCGATCTCGTGAAGATGGACATCATGATTAACGGCGATCCAGTCGATGCGTTTGCGTGCATCGTGCACCGGGAAAAGGCCGACGCCCGCGGGCGCCAGTTGTGCGAAAAGCTGGCTGAAATCATTCCGCCGCAGATGTTCAAGGTCGCCATTCAGGCCGCGATCGGGGGAAAAATCATCGCCCGCGACAATGTGAAGGAAATGAGGAAAGACGTGACGGCCAAGTGTTACGGCGGCGACATCTCCCGGAAGCGCAAGCTGCTCGACAAGCAGAAAGAGGGCAAAAAGAAGATGAAGCAGATCGGCAAGGTCTCGATCCCGCCGGATGCGTTCATCAAGGTGCTGCAGAATAACTGAACCCAACCGCGAACCAGACTTCTCCCCATGTTCGGTCTTTTTGAATCGCAGGATAAAAAAATGCGGGAGAATGCCGCCAACTGGCTCGAGTTGGCCGAGAAGGCTTATCATTTTCGGCGCGATGTCTTGAGCGACGCGCAGGTTGGCGAGTTACAGGCGCAGACGGCGACGCTTCGGGCCTTGGTCCGGGAGCGCGCCGGGGCGGAGAAGCTGAAATTGGAGATTGAGCGACTCGAAGACGTGCTGCGGCGGACGGGCGGGGCGATTTATCCGAAGAGCGCGCTGGTGGAGAACGTGGAATTTTTCCTCGTGGCCGCCTTGGTGATCCTCGGAATTCGGACGTATTTTGTTCAGCCCTTCAAGATTCCCACGAACTCGATGTGGCCGACCTACAATGGCATGACGCCAGAGACGTGGCGCGAGCCGGCGAAATCACCCGGCGTGTTGATGAAGGCAGTGCGATTTGCACTCTTTGGAGCGCGACCATACCGCCTGGATGCGCCGGCCGACGGCGAAGTGATGATTCCACTGCTCGGCGGCGGGTCGCGCGTGGCGGTGCCTTTTCGCAATGTTCCGGGTCGGAGTTGGTTTGTGTTTCCCACCACCGAGAAGGAATACACCCTGTTCGTCGGCGAGCGCACGGTGGCGGTCCGGGTGCCGGCGGATTTCGATTTCGAATGGGCTGTCCGGGATTGTTTCTTTCCCACCGCCACGGCGTCCCATGAACCGGCCGGCGTGGATTTGGCCCGCGCGATTTCCCGACAAAGGGAAAATTTGAGTTATGATGGCGGGCGCACGCGGCTGCTGCGGACGGGCAAGGCGGTCAAGCGGGACGAGGAGTTCATGGCGTTCGACATCATCACGGGCGACCAATTGTTCGTGGACCGGATGAGTTACAACTTTGTGCGCCCGCGGGCAGGGAGCGGCTTCGTTTTTCGCACGGGCAACATTCCCGGAATCGCCGACACCTACGGCGATCAATATTATATCAAGCGCCTCGTGGGAACGCCGGGGGATCGTATGGAGGTGAAAAACTTCGCGCTCTATCGCAACGGCGCGCCCATTACCGGTGCGGACGCCTTTGCGAAGAACAGCAAGCAAGCGGATCGCTACGTCGGCTATCGCAACGAAGGTCTCTTGCCCGTGGGTGCCTCGTTGGAAGTCATCCCCAATCATTATTTCGCCATGGGAGACAACTCGGCGAATAGCGCCGATGGCCGATATTGGGGCTTCGTTCCGGCCAAGGACGTCGTTGGGCGGCCCTTGTTCGTCTATTATCCGGTGACCAGCCACTGGGGTGTCGCCAAGTAGTTCGCCCCCCGAGGTATATATCGCACAATGTATATTATGTTAAGTAGAGTTGTTTCGCCTTAGCTCATGCCAACGGCACCCACCACTGCACCATCCATTGGCGGGCCAAGCCACGTGTCCCCGCCACTCTTCAACTGGTTGAACCAGCGCGCGGCCGGAATCCTTGTTCATCCCACCTCCTTGCCCGGCGCCGGCGGAGTCGGAACGTTTGATGAAGCGGCCACCAAACTCCTCGAATTTTTCGCGGGCGCCGGAATCAAGTATTGGCAGATGTGTCCGC